>NZ_JBFAOV010000007.1:0-365621 GCF_040675375.1 Nonomuraea sp. NPDC049607 | reverse complement strand
GGCCAGCGTGCGCTTGATCAGGTCGGCGATCTGGGTGCGGGTGGCGGCCCCGGCCACGGCGACGTTCGTGGCCGGGGCGGCCCCGGGGAGGGTCAGGCGGCGATCGGCGAGTAGGTCGCGGCGTCGCCGCTCAGTGCGGTGCTGGTCCGGCCGTCCACGCCCACCGGCAGGTCGCCGGCGATCGTGACCCGATGCAGGCGGCGGGGACGGTCGCCGAAGTCGTGCACCACGCGGTGCTGGGTGGCCCGGTTGTCCCAGATCGCCACGTCGCCGGGCGACCAGCGCCAGCGCACGGTGTTCTCCACCTCGGTGACGTGCTCCTGGACCAGCCGGATGATCGAGCCGGACGTGTGCCCCGACAGGCCGCTCAGCCGTTTGGCGAAGTCGCCGAGCAGGATCGAGCGCTCGCCGGTCTCCGGATGCACGCGCACGACCGGGTGCTCGGTCTCGAACAGGGTGGAGGTGAACGCCTCGGCGTGCTCGCGGGCCCGCTCGTCGACGGTGGCGGTGCGGACGTAGTCGTACTGGTTGGTGTGCACGGCGCGCAGCCGGTCGAGCAGGTCGCGCAGCTCGGCGGGCAGATTGTCGTACGCGCTGACGGTGTTGGCCCACAACGTGTCGCCGCCGGCCTCCGGCACGACGACCGCGCGCAGCACCGAGGCGAGCGGCGGCCGGTCCACGAAGGTCACGTCGGTGTGCCAGCGGTCGACCTTGTGGCCGTTGCTGTAATCGAGGTCCAGGATGTGGGCGTTGCCGTGCAGCGCGGGCACGGTCGGGTGGGCGGCGGTCGGCTCGCCGAGCAGCCGGGCGAAGCCCACCTGGCCCTGCTCGTCGAGGTGCTCCTGACCGCGCAGGAAGATCACTTTGTGGGTGAGGAGGGCCTGGCGGAGCTCGGCCACGACGTCGGGGCGCAGGTCGGGGGCGAGCCGCACGCCGGTGATCTCGGCTCCTATACGGCCGGCCACGGGGGTGATGGTCAGGGATGGCAGGGTCGGCATGGTGTCCTTCCTTCCGTACGCCTCCACCGTAGATAAAAACCAACTAAATTGGTAGGGCTTGACGGAATACGATCACCGTGCTGGGCTGAAAGACGTTTCACGGACGCCAGAAAGGACTCGGCATGCCTGTGGAGTTTCTCGGTATCGGCGGCACCAACGACGGCTCGGAGACCTCACCCCGCTCGGGCCCGTCCTTCGACAAGCAGTACACGCTCCGGCTCGCGCGGGCCCACCAGGAGCACGGCTGGGACCGGGTGCTGTTCGCCTACGGCTCCGGCTCGCCCGACCCGGCCCAGGTGGCCGCGTACGTCGCGAGCAGGGTCGAGGACCTGGGGATCCTGCTGGCCCACCGGCCGAACGTGTCCTACCCGACGTACGCGCTCAAGACCTTCGCCACCCTCGACCAGATCAGCGACGGCCGCCTGACCGTGCACTTCATCACCGGCGGCAACGACCACGAGCAGGGCAGGGAGGGCGACCGCCTGACCAAGGACGAGCGGTACGCCAGGACCGGGGAGTACATCCGGATCGTCAAGAAGGGGTGGACCTCCAGGGAGCCGTTCGACCACGAGGGCGCCCACTACTCCTTCAGGGACTTCGTCTCCGACGTCTTCCCGGTCCAGCGGCCGCGGCCTCAGGTCTCCTTCGGCGGCTCGTCGCCCGCGGCGTACGCGGCGGGCGGGGCCGAGGCCGACGTCTACTGCCTGTGGGGCGAGCCGCTGGCCGAGACCGCGCAGCAGATCGCCTCGGTCAAGGAGGCGGCCCGCGCGGCCGGGCGGGCCGACGTGCCGCGCATCCAGGTGGCCTTCCGGCCGATCATCGCGCCCACCGAGGAACTGGCCTGGGAGAAGGCGCACCGGATCCTGGGCGAGCTGCGACAGGGCGGGGCGAACCCGCGGCGGCGTCCGTCGGGCCCGCCGCAGAACGCCGGGTCGCGGCGGCTGCTGGAGGTGGCCGCCAGGGGTGAGCGGCACGACCGCGCCCTGTGGACGCCCACCGCGGCGGCCACCGGCGGCGCGGGCAACTCCACCGCCCTCGTCGGCACCCCGGAGACGGTGGCGCGGGCCCTGCTCGACTACTACGACCTGGGCGTGGAGATCCTCTCGGCGCGCGGCTACGCGATCCTGGACGACGCCGTCGACTTCGGCCGGCACGTCATCCCGCTCGTCCGCGCGGAAGTGGCCAGACGCGACGCCGAGCGCGCCGCCCGCGACCAGGCCACGCGCACCGACCACGACGAGGCCGCGCGCACCGACCGCGGCGACGCCACGCGCACCGACCACGACGACGCCGCGCGCACCGACCGCGGCGAAGCCGGGCGTGCGGACCATGACGCTGCATGACACGGCCGCGGCCGTGCCCGCCGCCGGGCCGCAGGAGGCCGCGCCGAAGGTCGTGACCGCCCGCCACCCGTTACGGGCGGCGGCCGCGCTCGGTGTGCTGGTGCTGCTGGCGATGGCGGCCAACGCCCTGGTCACCAACCCGGCGTGGGATTGGGACGTCGTCGGGACGTACCTGTTCGCGCCCTCGGTCGTGCGCTCGGTGCTGCTGACGCTGGAGCTGACCGGGCTGGGCATCGGGCTCGGGTTCGGGCTCGGCACCCTGCTCGCCCTCATGCGCCTGTCGTCCAACCGGCTGCTGTCGTCGGTGGCGTGGGGGTACGTGTGGTTGTTCCGCTCGGTGCCGCTGATCCTGCAACTGCTGTTCTGGTACAACCTGGCGCTGCTGTACCCGAGGTTGTCGTTCGGGGTGCCGTTCGGGCCCGCCTTCTTCGACGTCGGCACGATGGACCTGATCGGGCCGGTCACCGCCGCCGCGCTCGGGCTGGCGCTGCACCAGGCCGCCTACGCCGCCGAGATCGTCCGCGGCGGCCTGCTGTCGGTCGATCCGGGGCAGCGCCTGGCCGCGGCGGCGCTGGGCATCCCGAGGGTCCGCCGGATGTTCCGGATCATCCTTCCGCAGGCCATGCGGACGATCGTGCCGAACGCCGGGAACGAGATCGTCGGCCTGGTCAAGGGCACCTCGGTGGTCTACATCATGGCCCTGCCCGAGCTGTTCTACCAGGTGCAGGTGATCTACAACCGCAACGGCAGGGTGATGGCGCTGCTGCTGGTCGCGACCGTCTGGTACTTCGTCCTGACCACCACGCTCTCGGTCGTCCAGCACTTCCTGGAACGCCACTACGGCAGGGGCCGCTCATGATGGTGGAACTGGCCGGGGTGCACAAGAGCTTCGGCGCGCTGCACGTCCTCAAGGGCATCGACCTGCGCGTACGGCAGGGCGAGGTGGCGGTGGTGCTCGGCCCGTCCGGCTCGGGCAAGTCCACCCTGCTCCGCGTGATCAACCACCTGGAGAAGGTGGAACGCGGGACGGTCACGGTCGACGGCGAGCTGCTGGGCTACCGGCGGGCCGGCGACAGGCTGTACGAGCTGCCCGAACGCGAGATCCTCCGCCAGCGCACCAGCATCGGCTTCGTCTTCCAGAACTTCAACCTCTTCCCGCACCTGACCGTCAGCCAGAACGTGGCCGAGGCGCCGCTGTCGGCCCGGCGCCGGCCGCGCGGCGAGGTGGCCGAGCTGACCGCCCGCCTGCTCGACCGGGTCGGGCTGGCCGACAAGGCGGCGGCCTACCCGCGCACGCTCTCCGGCGGCCAGCAGCAGCGCGTCGCCATCGCCAGGGCGCTGGCCCTGGAGCCCAAGGTGGTGCTGTTCGACGAGCCCACCTCCGCCCTCGACCCCGAGCTCGTCGGCGAGGTCCTGGAGGTCATGAAGGACCTGGCCCGCAGCGGCACCACCATGATCGTCGTCACGCACGAGGTCGGCTTCGCCCGGGAGGTGGCCGACACCGTCGTGTTCATGGATGAAGGCCGCATCGTCGAGCGGGGCCCGGCCGCGCAGGTCCTCGACGCCCCGCGCCACGCGCGCACGCGCGCCTTCCTCGGCAAGGTCCTCTGATCACAAGGAACCCTCATGCGTCTGATCGCCGTGCCCGCCCTTCTGCTGCTCCTGTCCGCCACCGTTACCGCCTGCGCGGCCGAGCCCGCGCTCGTCCCGAAGGCCGGCCCGGGGGCCGCCGCCCCCGCGGGCGCCGGCCGCGTCATCGACACCGGCCCCGACCAGAAGCGGGTGCGCACCGGCAAGGTCGCGGGCATCGCCGCCCGGGTGCCCGCCGAGATCGCCCGGGACGGCCGGCTCACCGTCGGCTTCAGCGGCCAGGGCTCGCCGCCGCTGGTCTTCCCGGCCAGTGACGACACCACGCTGATCGGCGTGGAGACCGACCTCGCCCAGCTGGTGGCCGACGTGCTCGGCCTCGAACTGGCCCCGGAGAGCTCGTCCTGGGAGAACCTGTTCCTCGGCGCCAGGTCCGGCAAGTACGAGGTCGTGCTCAACAACGTCACCGTCACCGAGGAGCGCAAGGACGTCTACGACTTCGCGACGTACCGGATCGACCAGCTCGGCTGGCAGGTGCCCGCGTCCAGTCCGATCAGGAAGATCTCCCAGCCGGCCGACGTGGCCGGGCTGCGTGTCTCGGTCGGACCGGGTACCAACCAGGAGAAGATCCTGCTCGACTGGGACGCCCGGAACCGCAGGGCAGGCCTGAAACCGGTCGAGATCCTCTACTACCAGAAGTACGGCGACGTGCTGCTCGCTCTGCGGTCGGGGCGGGTGCAGGCGTATTTCGGCCCCAATCCGTCCATCGCCTACAACATCGCGGTCAGCGGCGGTTCCAGGATCGTGGGCACCGCCTCGGGCGCCGGGCCGGGCCTGCAGGGGCTCATCGCGGCGATGACGAAGAAGGGCAACGGCCTGGTCGGGCCGGTCCACGACGCGCTGAACACGGTGATCGGGAACGGCACGTACCGGCAGGTGCTCGACCGGTGGGGGCTGGGCAACGAGGCGGTTCCCGAGTCCAGGGTCAACCCGCCTGGCCTGCCGAGGCAGAACGGTTGAGCGCGCCCGCCTTCGAGGTCCGCCTGGTCGCGCCGGACGATCCCGCCGTCCGGCCGCTGCTGGCGGACCTCGCGCTGGAGTACACGAGCCGGTACGGCGCCAATGACGAGCTGGGCCGGTACCCCGCCGAGGAGTTCGCGCCGCCGGACGGGGCCTTCCTCGTCCTGGTGGTGGGCGGCGAGACCGTGGCGGGGGGCGCGTTCCGCCGCTACGACGCGCACACGGCCGAGCTGAAGCGGGTGTGGACGCATCCCGGCCACCGCAGGCGCGGCCTGGGCGCGGTGGTCGTACGCGAGCTGGAACGCGAGGCCGCCCGCCGCGGCTACCTGCGGATCCACCTGAGCACCGGCCCCCGCCAGCCCGAGGCCGTCGCCCTGTACCTGGCCGGCGGCTACACCCCGCGGTTCGACCCGGACGACCGTCCGGAGCGCGGCCCGCTGCCTTTCGTGAAGAGTCTGTGACCCAGCGTGGGATTGACGGGCGCCCTCTCTTGCTCCTATAAACACTCTAAAGCCACTAAATAAGTGGGAAATAGGGAGAAGAGATGAACGCTCGCAGGGTTCGCGTATCGGTGGCCACCCTGGCCGCCCTGGCGCTCACGACCATGGCGGCCGCCTGTGGGGGCAGCGGCAGCCCTGCGGACAGCGGCGCGAAGAGCGGGGGAGCCGGCACGACGCAGGTGCGTCTCGGCTTCTTCCCCAACATCACCCACGCCACCGCCCTGGTCGGCGTGGAGAAGGGCATCTACGCCAAGCACCTCGGCACCGCGCCCAAGACCAGCACGTTCAACGCCGGCCCGGCCGCGATCGAGGCCGTGTTCTCCGGCGCCATCGACGCCACCTACGTCGGCCCCAACCCGGCCATCAACGCCTGGTCGAAGTCGAAGGGCCAGGCCATCAAGATCGTCGCCGGCGCGGCGTCCGGCGGCGTGTTCCTCGTGGTCAAGCCCGGGATCAACTCGGTGGAGGACCTCAAGGGCAAGAAGATCGCCACCCCGCAGCTCGGCAACACCCAGGACGTCGCGCTGCGCTACTGGCTGACCGAGAAGGGCATCAAGACCGACACCAAGGGCGGTGGCGAGGTCTCGATCGTGCCCCAGGAGAACTCCCAGACCATCCAGACCTTCGCCACCGGCGACATCGACGGCGCCTGGGTGCCCGAGCCGTTCGCCAGCCGCCTGATCAAGGAGAGCGGCGGCAAGGTGCTGGTCGACGAGCGCGACCTGTGGCCGAACAAGCAGTTCGTGATCACCCACCTCATCGTCCGCCAGGAGTGGGCCAAGGAGCACCCCGACCTGCTCAAGAAGCTGATCGAGGCGCACGTCGAGGCCAACGACGTCATCGCCAAGGACCCGGCCGGCGCCGCGCAGACCGCCAACGCCGCCCTGCAGAAGCTGACCGGCAAGCCGCTCAAGCCCGAGGTGCTGGACAGCGCGTTCAAGAACATCACCTTCACCAACGACCCGATCGCCTCGTCGCTGGTGGGCAGCGCCGAGCACGCGACGAAGGTCGGCCTCCTCGACCCGGTCGACCTGAACGGCATCTACGACCTCACGGTCCTCAACGAGGTCCTCGCCGCCAAGGGCCAGCAGGCCATTTCCGACAAGTAGGAGGCGCACGCGATGTCCGCTCCGCTCACGGAGCAGGCCACCGGCCGGGTCGAGGGGCAGCGCCCCGCGGTCCGGCTGGAGGCCGTCTCCAAGCTCTACGGTCAGGGCCGGACGGCCCTGCAGGCCCTCGACCAGGTCTCGCTGTCGGTGGCCCCCGGCGAGTTCGTCTGCCTGCTCGGCGCGTCCGGGTGCGGCAAGAGCACGCTGCTGTCGCTGGTGGCCGGGCTCGACCGGGTCTCGGCCGGCCGCATCGACGTGGACGACAGCCGCGTCGCGCTGATGTTCCAGGAGCCCGCGCTGTTCCCCTGGCTGACCGTCTCGGCCAACGTCGAGATGGCGTTGCGCGCCAAGGGCGTGGGCAAGCAGGAACGCCGGGACCGGGCGGCCGAGTTCCTCGACATCGTCCACCTGGGCGGGTTCGGCAAGAAGCGGCCGCACGAGCTGTCCGGCGGCATGCGCCAGCGCGTCGCCCTGGCCAGGGCACTCGCCCAGGACGCCGACGTGCTGCTGATGGACGAGCCCTTCGGCGCCCTGGACGCCATGACCCGCGACCTGCTGCACGACGAGCTCGAACGCATCTGGCGGGAACGCTCCCTGTCGGTCCTGTTCGTCACCCACAACGTGCGCGAGGCCGTACGGCTCGGCGACCGGGTCGTCCTGCTGTCCAGCCGGCCGGGGCGGGTGGTGGAGGACTTCCCCGTCGAGCTGCCGCGGCCCCGCCGCACCGACTCGGGCGAGGTGGCCGAGCTGGCAGGGGAGATCACCGGCCGCCTCCGCCAGGAGGTCCTGCGCCACGCCCGTCAGGAGGAGCCCGCATGACGACGACGGACACCCACGCCCAGCAGCTCGCCGGGCTCGACGCGCTGGAGCTGGGCACCGGCCACCGCGCCGGCCTGGCCTCCCGGCTGTGGGCGGGGCTGTGGCCGATCGCCTCGGCCGTGGTCATCGTGCTGGCCGTCTGGCAGGCGGTGGTGTGGGCGGGCTGGTGGCCCGAGTACGTCTTCGCCGGCCCGGTCACCACGCTCTCCGAACTCGGGCACCGCCTCGGCGACCCCGAGTTCTACACCGCGCTGACGGTCACCATGCGCCGCGCGGTCACCGGGTTCGCCCTGGCCATCGCCGTCGGGCTGGTCGTCGGCGCGCTGGTCTCGCGGATCGGGCCGCTGCGCCGCGCCACGGGCTCGCTGATCACCGGGCTCCAGACGATGCCGTCCATCGCCTGGTTCCCGCTGGCCATCCTGCTGTTCGGGCTGTCGGAGAGCGCGATCCTGTTCGTGGTGGTGCTGGGCGCGGCGCCGTCCATCGCCAACGGCCTGATCACCGGGGTGGACTACACGCCGCCGATCCTGCTGCGCGCCGGGCACATGCTCGGCTTCCGCCGGATCGCGCTCTACCGGCACGTCATCCTGCCGGCCTCGCTGCCGTCGTTCCTGGCCGGGCTCAAGCAGGGCTGGGCGTTCGCCTGGCGCTCGCTGATGGCCGGTGAGCTGCTGGTCATCATCGCCAACCAGGCTTCGCTGGGCGAGCAGCTCCACTACGCCCGCGAGCTGGCCGACTCGCCCGGCCTGCTCGCCACCATGATCGTCATCCTGGTCATCGGCATCGTGGTGGACCGCGTCTTCGGCCTGGCGGACGACGCGTTGCGCCGCCGATGGGGCCTGCACCAGGTGAGCGCCTGAGCAGTAGACGGTCATGCGGATCTCCGCCAGAACCCAGTACGCCCTGCGTGCCGCGGCCGAGCTGGCCGCGGCGCCGCCGGGCCCCATGCCCGCCGAGAAGATCGCCACGGCCCAGGGCATCCCCCGCAAGTTCCTCGACAACATCCTGCTGCAACTGCGCCGGGCGGGGCTGCTGCACAGCCAGCGCGGCCCCGACGGCGGCTACTGGCTGGCCAGGCCCGCCGGCGAGATCACCCTCGCGGACATCGTGGTGATCGTCGAGGGCGTCTCCGAGGGCGGCGACCACGGGGGGTATCCCGGGGTCGCCAGCCCGCTCGCCGAGGTGTGGAGCGCGCTGCGCGACCACGAGGAGATGATGCTGGCCGACATCACGCTGGCCGACATCGCCCGCGCGAGCGTCCGGCTGGGCGACGAGACGCGCTGAGTGCCGTACCCCGGAGCTAGCCCGCCACCCGGTTCTCCCAGGCCCACGCGATGATCTCGACCCGGTTGCGTACGCCCAGCTTGTCCAGGACGGCCGAGATGTGGCCCTTCACCGTGCTCAGCGAGATGTGCAGGGACGCGGCGATCTCCTGGTTGGTGCGTCCGGCGGCCACGGCGCGCACCACGTCGGTCTCCCGTTCCGACAGCGGGTGCACGGCGCCCTTCGCGCGCGGCGCCCGTCCGGCCAGCCGGCCCAGCAGACGCGGGGTGATCGACGGCGAGATCAGCGCGTCCCCGGTGCTGGCCGCCCGGACGGCCTCGGCGAGCAGGGCCGGGCCGGCGTCCTTCAGCACGAAGCCGGCCGCGCCGCCGCGCAGCGCGTCGTAGACGTACTCGTCGAGGTCGAACGTGGTGACCACGACCACGGTCAGCGGGTCGGGCACGCCGGCGCCGGCCAGGGCACGGGTGACCGCGATGCCGTCCATGCCGGGCATGAGGATGTCCACCAGGCACACGTCGGGGCGCAGCCGCCGGGCCAGCTCCACGGCCTCCTCGCCGTCCCGGGCCTCGGCCACCACGCGGATGTCGGGCTGGTCCTCCAGGATCAGCCGCAGGCCCCGGCGGACCATCGCCTGGTCGTCGGCCAGCAGCACGCCGATCGTCATCGCCGCCCCCCTAGGGGCCCCGTAAGGGGCCCCGTGAGAGGCAGGGTGGCGCGGACCGACCAGCCGCCCTCCGGCCGGGGGCCCGCACGCAGGGTGCCGTCGAGGGCCTCGACGCGTTCGCGCATGCCGAGCAGGCCGTAGCCGCCGCGGTTCCGGGACGTCGTCACCGGCGGGGCGTCGTCGGCGACCTCGACCACGACCGCGCCTTCCCCGCCGGTGACCTCCACGGTGACGTCGACGGTGACCGCGCGGGCGCGGGGGGCGTGCCGGGCGACGTTGGTCAGCGACTCCTGGACGATCCGGTAGACGGTGCTGGTCACCTCCGGCGGCCAGCTCTCCGCCTCGCCGGGGCCGCGCAGGGTCACGGGTGGGCCGTCGAAGCGGCCGACCAGGTCGGTGAGACGTCCGGGCGGGCCGGGGACGTCGTCGGCGGAGTCGCGGAGCAGGCCGACGACGCGGCGCAGCGCGGCCAGGGCCCCGGTGCTCGCGTCCTCGATGTCCTCCAGGGACTCCTCCAGCGGGCCGGACCCCCTGCGGGCCAGCAGCCGGGCGGCCTGGGCCTGGAGGACGATGCCGGTCATGTGGTGCGCGGCCACGTCGTGCAGCTCCCTGGCCAGCCTGCGGCGCTCGTCGTGGCGTACGCGCTCGGCGACCGCCAGGCGGCGCCCGGCCAGCAGCCTCAGGCCGCCGCCGACGGCCAGGGCGGCCAGCCAGCCGGCCACGTTGAGCGCCACCACGGAGGAGTTGTGCGCGGCAGGCACGCTCGCGGCGGCCACCGCGAGCCCACCGGCCGCGACGGCGCACGCGGGCCGCGCGGGAAGCGTCCTGACCGCCGATCCGACCAGCACGGACAGGCCCAGCGCCATGGCCGGCCCCGGCTCGTTCGGCAGGTCGGCCCACGCGGCGGCCAGGACGGCCGCCACCGCGACCGCCAGACCGGCCGCGGCCGTCCAGGCAGGGGCGAGGCGGCGCGCCAGGGCCAGCGCGCACACCGCCGCCCCCGCCGCGCAGTCGAGCACCCAGTAGCCGCCGCCCCAGCTGTCGGCGATCAGGCCGGCCCAGAAGGCCAGCACGGCGACGGCCGCGCCCCCCAGCGCGACCTCCGCCGACACGGCCGCGGCCCGTCCGCCGGGCCAGGCGGGCGCAGCCCCGTCCCGCACGTTCACACCAACCAGGCCAGGCAGGCGGGCGCAGCCCCGTCCCGCACGTTCACACCAACCGGGCCAGGCAGGCGGGCGCAGCCTCGTTCCGCATGTTCACGACATCCAGGCTAGGGAGGCGGGTCCGCCCGGCACACCGGCCGAAAGTACGGTCGCGGCGGTCCGAACCCTGCTTTCGACCCTCCCTGCGCCCCGCCGCCCGCCGCAGGATGAGGCCCCATGCCCTACGACGACACGCGGCCCGCCCGCCCCCTGCCCCATGACGAAACACCGCCCGCCGCTCCCCGGCGGTCGCGCATCATCGCGCTCGACGTCGTGCGCGGGTTCGCCCTGTGCGGGATCCTGCTCGCCAACGTCCAGCCGATCTCGCACGTCGGCATCGAGGCGGTCACCCAGCAGGAGGTGGTGCTCGACGACACCGCCCGCTGGCTGGGCCTGCTCGTCGAGCAGCGCTTCTTCCCGATCTTCTCGCTGCTGTTCGGCGTCGGCTTCTCGCTGCTGCTGGACTCCGCCTCGGCCCGCGTCCCCCACCCGCGGGCGCTGCTGCTGCGCAGGCTCCTCCTGCTGGCCTGCATGGGCCTGGTCCACATGTTCCTGCTGTGGCGCGGCGACATCCTGACCGTCTACGCGGTCGTCGGCCTGGTGGTGCTGCTGCCCTCGACGTGGCTGCCGCGCTGGGCGGTGGCGGGGCTCGCCGCCGTGCTCGTCGTCGCGGCGATGGTCGTCTTCAGCGGCGGCACGATGCTGGTCCCCGGCCTGTTCCTGCTGGGCTCGGCCCTCACCAGGTACGGCGTGATCGACCGGATCGAGAGCTCCACCCGCGTCCCGGCGCTCCTGGCCCTGCTCTTCGCCGCGGCCACCGTCCCGGCCCTGTCGTGGCAGGCGGGCGCATCGGGCGTCCCCCTGCCGATGGCCACGTCCGGCCTGCTCATGGCCGGCCTGTACGTGTGCGTCCTGCTCGTCCTGCTCAGGACCCCGGTGCGCCCGCTGCTGCGGGCCGTCTTCGCCCCGCTGGGCCGCATGGCGCTGACCAACTACCTGAGCGCCACCGCCCTGGTCCTGGTCATCGGCAAGGTGGTCGGCGGCCGGTCGGAATACTGGTCGCTGGGCACGATCGTGGGGATCGCCGCCGTCATCCTGGCCGTCCAGTGGGTGTGGTCCACCCTCTGGCTGCGCCGGTACCGCTTCGGCCCGCTGGAGTGGCTGTGGCGCTGGGCCACCTGGGGACGCCGTCCCGCCCAGCGGGCCCGGTGATTTCGCAGAAAATTCCGGGACGAACCATGCAACCCTCCGCCCGGCCGGCCGCGTTGGGAACGGGCGAAGGGAGAACACCACATTGGACGCTCACGACGGCTTCCGCGAGTTCGTCATCGCCCGGCAACAGGCGCTGATGCGGACCGCCTACCTCCTCGTGGGCGACCCCCACCTGGCCGAGGACCTGCTCCAGAGCGTGCTGGTCAAGGTCGTGCGGCACTGGCACAAGCTGGCGCGCGAGGGCAACCCCGAGGCGTACACGCGTAAGGCGCTGGTCAACCAGTACATCTCGTGGCGGCGCCGGCCGGACCCCGAGCTGCCCAGCGCCGACCCGCCCGAGCGCGCGGTCACCTACGACGACGACGCGCTCGACCGGATCGTGCTGCGGCAGGCGCTGGGCAAGCTGACGCGCAAGCAGCGGGCGGTGATCGTCCTGCGTTTCTGGGAGGACCTCACCGAGGCCCAGACCGCCGACGTGCTCGGCTGCGCGGTCGGCACGGTGAAGAGCCAGACCCACCACGCGCTGGCGCGCCTGCGCGAACTCGCTCCCGACCTCATGGACTCGCGAATCGCTCAGGAGGCGGCCCGATGACCAGACTGCGTGACGCACTGAACGGCTTGGCCGAGGAGGCTCCCCCGGCGAATCTGGCCGGCCTGGCCGACCTGGCGGTGGTCGGGTACCGGCGCAGGCGACGGTCCACGGCGACGCTGGCGGCGGTCGCGACGATCGCGGTGCTGGCCGGGGTGACGGCGACCGTGCTGATGGCCGGGCCGCGGCGGACGCCCGCCGCCGCGCCGCAGGAGGCACCAGTGCCCGTGCTGCCGGCGGGCAAGGTGGGGA
Source organism: Nonomuraea sp. NPDC049607 (assembly GCF_040675375.1). Classification (NCBI taxonomy): domain Bacteria; kingdom Bacillati; phylum Actinomycetota; class Actinomycetes; order Streptosporangiales; family Streptosporangiaceae; genus Nonomuraea; species Nonomuraea sp. NPDC049607. The sequence continues at coordinate 353,042 of NZ_JBFAOV010000007.1, read as the reverse complement.
CGCTCAGCCACGCCTACCTGGAGACCTGCCTGCCCCCCAAGGGAAAGGACCCGCTGCCCGACTGCGTGCCGGACGAGTGGCGGGTGGTCACGAGCGCCGGCAAGACGTACCGGGTGCCCCAGGCGCTCGGGACGACCGCCCGGAACCACCGTGTGCCCGTCGCCGTCAGCCGCGACGGGCGCATGTTCGCCTACTACGACAAAGACGCGGAGGCGCACGTCGTCCGCGACATGGTGACCGGCGTGGAGACGGTCTCCGCCGCGAAGGTGAAGGAGGAACGCCTCGGCGTCGGCTCCATGCTGGTGGTCTCCGACGACGGCCGCCACCTGGCCTTCGACCCGCGCGAGGGCACCAAGGACCCCGGCCTGCTGATCGACGTGCGGACCGGCGGGACGGTGCCCGTCCCCGGCGTGTACGAGCCGGTCGCCATCAAGGACGGCGTCGCCGAGCTGGTCCGCTACCGCAGGACCGACCTGCTGTTCATGCCGGTCACCGGCGGCGGCAGGCCGGTGCGCTTCGACGGCGTCTTCATCATGTTCAGCGAGCTCGCCCCGGACGGCCGCACGGTGGTCGCCTTCGAGTTCCCGCCCGGCAAGAAGACCCAGCCCGAGTACGTCACCCGCAGGCTCACCGTGCTCGACACCAGGACCGGCCGCACTCTGCGGAAGGTCTCCGTGAAGGGCCTGCCGAAGAGGGCGGGCATCGACGACGCGACGATCTGGCAGAGCCCGTCGGAGGTCACGCTCGCCGTCGGGGTCGGGCCGGACACCCGGGCGTACGCGGTGGACGTCCGCACCGGCCGGGCCAGGCCGGTGGCCAAGTATCCCGGCCGGTCCAGGGGACAGCTGGTCCTGCCCGGAGCCGCCGGCGGGCTATGAGGCTCCCGGGAGCGCTGCCTGTACGGAGGCCAGGCAGCGCTCCACCACGGGACGCGGGTCGAAGGCGTAGTCCCCGGCCCCGAACAGCTCGAACGTCATCGCTCCCCGGTATCCCCTGCGGTCCAGCGCCGCCAGGTACGCGGCGAGCGGCAGCTCGCCGTCGCCCCAGGCCAGGTGCCCGGTGGGGGAGCCGTCGACCAGGTGCACGTGCCTGACCCGGTCGCCGAGGGCGTCGAAGTAGTCGTCCACGTCCTCCCCGGCCGCCGCCATCGCCACGGTGTCCAGCACCGCGCCCAGGTTGGGGGCGCCCACCTCGTCGATCATGCGGGCCAGTGTGGGCGCGTCGTTGACCAGGTTGGACTCCACCCGCTGCAACGCCTCCAGCACGCATGACACGCCGAGCGTCCCGGCGTACGCGCAGATCTCGCCGATCGCGTCGGCCGAGCGCCGCCAGGCGCCGGCGACCGGCTCGTCCTCGAAGCCCCGGCCGGGGGTCAGCAGCAGCAGCTCGGCCCCCAGCTCGGCGGCCAGTTCGGCGGCCCGGCGGAACATCGCCACGCTCCCGGCCCGCAGCCGGCCGTCCGGCGAGGCCAGGTTGACGGGGTAGGCCACCTGCTCGGGCGTCAGGCAGCGGACGGTGAGCCCGCGCCCGGCGGCGCTCCGGCGGATCGCCCGCGCCTCGGCGTCGCTCAGCCACGGGACGTGCAGCTGCGGCGCGACGCCCCACAGTTCCAGCTGCTCGCGCCCGAGCGCGGCGGCGTCGTCGAGGAAGCGGTCGAAGGGCAGGTGCTGGTAGGCGAAGTTGGAACCGGTGACCTGCCGCAGTGACAAAGACATCAGACTCACTTCCCGACCCCGTCGGCGAGGCCCTTGACGATGTAGCGCTGGCCTAGGAAGAACAGCAGCACCACGGGCAGCGCCGCGATCACCATCCCGGCGAAGACGACGGGGAAGTCCGTGCCGTGCTTGCTCATCAGGCTGGTCAGGCCGACCGGCAGCGTCTGCACGCCGGCGCCGCTGGTGAAGACCATCGCGAACAGGTACTCGTTCCAGGCGAACAGGATGTGCAGCAGCACGGTCGAGGTGAGGATCGGCTTGCACATCGGCAGGATGATCCGCCAGAACGCGGTCCACCGGCCGCAGCCGTCCATCTCGGCGGCCTCGTCCACCTCGCGGGGCAGGTCGATCATGTACGCCCGGATGAGGAACGTCGTGAACGGGACGCGGAACGCGGTGTAGAGGATCAGCAGCGCCCAGAAGCTGTTGTACAGCCCCATGGCCTGGAACATCTTGACCAGCGGCACGAGCGCCACGGTCGGCGCGAGCATGAGCCCGCCCAGGATGCCCATCGTGACGAACCGGTTCAACGGGAGGTTCACCCGGGTCAGCCCGTAGGCCGCCCACGCGCTGACGAACACGGTGGCGACCGTGGAGGTGAGCGTGACCAGCACACTCGTCGTCAGGTAGTCGCTCACCCCCCGGTTCCACGCCTTCTGGTAGCTCTCGAAGCTCCAGCTCGACGGCAGCGCGAACGGGTTGCCGAACAGCTCGCTGTTGGACTTGAACCCGTTGAGCACCATCCACAGCAGGGGATAGAGCACGACCACCGCGAGACAGAGCAGGAACGCCCAGAGGAACACGCGCGCGATCACGCCGAGAAAGCCACGGCGACTCACCATTCCACCCTTCTCCTACGGGTGACCCACATCTGTCCCACGGCGATGCCGAGCGTGATGACGAAGATCACTGTCGCGATGGCGGCGGCGTAGCCGAAGTTGTTGCGCACGAAGCCGCTGCGGTAGAGCCAGGTGCCCAGGACCTGGCTGGAGTTGTCGGGGCCGCCGCTGGTCATCACCATGACCTCGTTGAACACCTGGAAGGCGCCCGAGACGGTGACCATCATCATCAGCCCGGTCATCTCGCGCACGAGCGGCACGGTCACGTGGAAGAACCGCCGGACCGGGCCGGTGCCGTCGATGGCGGCGGCGCCGTAGATCTCGCGGGGGATGCGCTGGATCGCGACGGCGAACAGCAGCGTCGAGTAGCCGAATCCCTGCCACTGGCTCATCGCGATGATCGCCGACATGGCGGTGCTCTCCTGGCCCAGCCACGCCTGGGCCAGGCCGTCCAGGCCGATCGCCCTGAGCAGGTGGTTGAGCGGGCCCAGGTTGGGCTCGTAGATGAAGTAGAAGAGCAGGCCGGCGACGGTCATGGAGATCGCCGACGGGATGAAGTAGACCGCCCGCAGGCCGCGCTGCCACCGCTCGCTGCGCACGCCCTCGATCAGCGCGGCCAGCAGCAGCGCGCCGAACACCTGGAAGACGATCGAGACCACCGCGTACAGGACGTTGTTGCCCAGCGAGGACCAGAAGACCGGGTCGTCGACCAGCTTGCGGTAGTTGTCGAGCCCGACGTACTCCTGGGTGCCGCTGTAGATGTCCCACTTGAGGGTGCTGAACTGGAAGTTCTGCACCAGCGGCAGGTAGACGAACACCACGACCAGCGCGAGCGCGGGGGCCACCCACGCCAGGCCGAGCGCCCGTTGACGTATGGCACGCACCGGCATGCTCTCCCTCCGGCCGCCCGGCCTACTTCGCCGACTCCGACGCCTCGCGGACGCTCGCCAGCACCTTGTCGGGGGTCGAGCCGCCGCTGATCAGCGCCTCGCCGCCGGCCAGCCAGGCGTCGGCGACCTCGGGCACGGTGACGGTGTCGAGCCACGCGGCCAGCCGCGGCGCCTTGTTGACCTGCTCCATGCCCTCGTAGACGGCCTTGCTGGAGGTCTCGGCGGTGACCGCGCCGACGACCGTGCTGGGCTGCCCGTACGGGGGTGCCGACAGGGTCCTGGCGTTCTGCGTGGAGGTCACGAACTTCATGAAGTCGACGGCCAGCGCGGCCCGCGGCGACCTGGCGTTGATCAGGTAGCCCTCGGGCGCGCCCTCGATCGTCTTCGGGTCGCCGGCCGCGTTCTGGGGGACCGGGAGCTGGAAGATGCCGAAGTCGTCCGCCTTGAGGCCGTTCTTGTCGGTGGCGTTGTCGAACTCCAGGACCTCCTGGTAGTACATGGCCGCCTTGCCGTCGTGGAAGGCCTGCTGGGCCGAGCTGTAGAGCACGCCGTTGGTGCCCTTGCCGGTGTCGGTGCAGGTGTCGACCAGGGTCTTGAACCGGTTGAGCGCGGTCACGTAGCCCGGGTTGTCGAGCTTGGCCGTCTTCGGGCTGAAGTCGGCCTGCAGGACGTCGGCCGGCACGTCGTAGGCGAAGAGCTGCTGGAGGTAGTGCAGGGCGGGCCAGCCGTCCTTGTTGCCGAAGGCGATCGGCTCGTAGCCCGCCTTGCGCAGCGCCGCGCAGCTCCCGACCAGCTCCTCGAACGTGCCGGGCACCTTGACGCCGGCCTTGTCGAAGGCGGTCTTGTTGTAGCCCATGAACTTGCCGTTGCCGTACAGCGGGATGCCGTAGTACTTGCCGTCGTAGGCGAAGGCCGACAGGGAGCCGGGGCTGAACGTGCCGCCCCACTCGGTGCCGGGGCCGATCACCTTGCTCAGGTCGGCGGCCCGGCCGCCGCGCACGAAGTTCTCCGCCCAGTTGCCGCTCCAGGTGAAGAAGACGTCGGGCAGCGCGTCGGAGGCGGTCAGCGTCTTGGTCTTGTCCTTGACGCTCTGGTCGGTCTCCTGGATGAGCTCGACCTTCACTCCCGGGTGCTTCTTCTGGTACGCCGCGGCCAGGTCCTCGAAGTACGGCTGCAGCGGGTCGCCGGCGAACTTGGTGAGGACGCTCAGCGTGCCGGAGAAGTCGGGCGTGGCGGACAGGTCGGCGGCGGGGGCCTTGGCCGCTCCGTCGCCGCCGCCGGAACAGCCGGCCAGGGCGAGCGTCCCGAGGAGCGCCGCGAACGACGTCATTGCGCGAGGGCGCATGGGCTTCCTTTCTCTCGGAGGGAGAGGGGGACCTGCCGGTCCGCGGTGGGGGTGTTGGCTGACTGTACAGATGAACTGATACCGGTACCAGAGCGCAGAGGAAGATTTTCTTTCCGAGCAGCTCCCGGCGGGCTTTTCGCCGAGGTGAAACAGCAGGCCGCTTCGGGTTCTCGCAGGCAGGGTGTTGACGCGTGGCCGGATCCTGTGCCACCGTGACCTCCGCGTGATACCGGTATCAGGCCGCTGGGCGGCGCCGGCCCGCAAGCATTCCCGAAAGGACGCGAAGATGCTCGGATTCAACGAGCCGGAATTCCTGTCGCAGCTGGCCAGCACCGTGGCCCTGCGCCCCCAGATCGAGGAACTCGTCGATCGGCTCGTGGACCAGGGGTTCGACACCCTCCTGCTCGTCGGCGCCGGGGGCACGTACGCCCAGATGTGGCCCTACGAGCACCTGGCCAGGCGGAGCTCGACGCTCGACGTCCGCGCCGCCGTCGCGGCCGAGCTGGTCGTCTCCGGCGACGCCCGCCTCGGCGAGCGCACGGTCGCGATCTTCACCTCGGTCTCCGGCACCACCGAGGACAGCCTGCGCGCGATCGAGTACGTCAAGGACAAGGGCGCCTACACGGTCGGCTTCACCGGCTACCCCGACTCGCCGATCGCCAAGGCCGTGGACGCCGTGCTCGTCTCCGAGCCGAAGGCATGGCCGTTCGACCAGCAGATGTTGCTGTTCATGGGCCGCCTGCTGTCGCGCCGCGGCGAGTTCGAGGGCTACGAGAAGCTGGCCGGCGAGCTGGCCGGGCTGCCCGGCGTGCTGCTGGAGGTCGCCCGGCAGGCCGATCCGGTGGCGTCCGCCTTCGCCGAGGCCCACAAGGACACCGGCTACCACTTCCTCATCGGCGGCGGGAACCTGTGGGGATTCACCTACCTGTACTCGATGTGCATCCTTGAGGAGATGCAGTGGCTGCGCACCACCAGGGTGCACAGCGCCGAGTTCTTCCACGGCTCGCTGGAGCTGCTGGAGGAGGACACGAGCGTGCTGATCTTCCAGGGCGAGGACGAGACGCGCCCGCTCACCGACCGCGCGGAGGCGTTCGCCCGGCGCGTCTCCAAGGACGTCACCGTCTTCGACACCCGCGACTACCCGCTCGACGGCATCAGCCCCGAGTTCCGCGGCCTGCTCGCACCGCTCGTGCTCGACACGGTGATGGGCCGGGTCAGCAAGCACCTGGAACGGGTCCGCGACCACTCGCTCGAGCTGCGCCGCTACTACCGGGTCATGGACTACTAGGCCACCGCCACCCCGCTCCCGCTCCCGCCCGCCGGGACGGGAGCGGCCACGGCCTGCCCACCCCGAACCCCCGGCACAGGAGAAACATGAGAGTCCTCGGCTTCGGCGACAACATCGTCGACCGGTTCGTCGATCGGGGCATCGACTATCCGGGCGGCAACAGCGTGAACGTCGCCGTCTACGCGGGCCGCCTCGGCGTCGAGGCCGCCTACCTCGGGGTCTTCGGCGACGACGACCTCGGCGGCTTCCTGCGCGAGGCCGTCGCCGCGCAGGGCGTCGCCGTCGACCGTTGCGTGGTGCGTCCCGGCGAGAGCGGCGTCTCCCGGCTGCGCGTGGACGACGGCGACCGGGTCTTCCTGGGCTGGAACGGCGGCGGCGTCACCGTGCGCGAGCCGCTGGCGCTGGCCGGCGACCTGCTGGCCTACGCCGGCTCGTTCGACCTGGTGCACTCCAGCGTCTACTCCGGCAGCGAGGACGAACTGGCCGGGCTCGCCGGCCTGCGTCCCCTGGTCAGCTTCGACCTGTCCAGCGAGGACGACTACCGCGCCCCCGCCTACCTGGACCGCGTCTGCCCGCACGCCGACCTGGTGCTGTCGTCCTGCTCCCACCTGGACGAGGCGGGCACCCGCGACCTGCTGGCCCGGGTGGTGGCGAGCGGCGCCCGCCTGGCCCTCGGCACCAGGGGCGTGGACGGCGCGATGGCCTACGACGGCCGCGACCTGGTCGCCGCCCCCGCCCGGCTGGTCGAGGACCCGGGCAAGATCGTCGACACCATGGGCTGCGGGGACGCGTTCCTGGCCGGGTTCGCCGTCTCGCTGCTGCGTGACGGCTGGCGCAAGGGCGTGGCGCCCGGCCGCGGCAGGATCGAGCGGGCGCTGCTGGCCGGTGCGGAGACCGCCTACGAGCAGTGCTTCGTCGAAGGCGCGTTCGGCTTCGGCAGGCCCGCCCCGCGCGACTAGCATGGGCGTGCCCGCGACCCCCCAGAAACGAGGAACCCGTTCGATGGCAGCCGACCGGAGCCAGTCGGGCCGGCCGACGATCTCGGAGGTGGCCGCCGAGGCCGGCGTCGGCCGCGCCACCGCGGCCCGCACCCTCGGCGGCTACGGCTACGTCAGCCCCGAGCTGCGCGAACGGGTGCTGGCGGCGGCCGAGAAGCTCGGCTACCGCGCCAACGCCCTGGCCCGCAGCATGTCCACCGGGGTCAGTCACACCCTCGGCGTGATCCTGGCCGACATCGGCAACCCGTTCTTCGCGGGCGTCCTGCGCGGCATCTCCGACGCCTCGCGCGCCCGCGGGTTCGACACGATCGTGCTGAGCACGTACGAGCGGCTCGACGAGGAGGTGGCGGCCACCGACGTGCTCATCGACAAGCGGGTCGACGGCGTGATCATCGCCTCCGCGGCCGTGGGGCGCGACGAGGTCAAGCACATCAGGGCGGCCATGGGCCGGGGCATCCCGATCGTGCTCGTCGACCGCGCGGTCACGCCGCTCGACCTCGACACGGTCGTCATCGACAACCGCGGCGCGGCCCGCGAGGCGGTCGAGGTGATGATCGCGGCCGGCCACCGGCGCATCGGGTTCGTGTGGGGGCCGTCCTCGGTCGACCCGCCCGTGACCAGGCGGGCGCTGCTGGAGAAGGCGCGCAACGTGTGGACCGACGGCGAGCGCCTGCGCGGCTACCTCGACGCGCTCGACGACGCCCGCATCCCCTTCGACCCCGAGCTGGTCATGACCGGCCCGAAGACCGAGGAGTGGGCCACCCAGGAGGTGGCCCGGATGCTGGCGCTGCCCGACCGCACCACCGCCCTGTTCTGCACCGAGACCGACGCCGTGACCGGGGCGCTGCGGGCCGTACGCGCCGCCGGGCTGTCCTATCCGGCCGACATCTCGCTCATCGGCTTCGACGACAGCGCGTGGGCGGCGGTCATGGACCCGCCGCTGACGATGATCGAGCAGCCGGTCCACCAGCTCGGCGCGAAGGCGGCGGAGGTGCTGCTCGACGTGCTCGACGGCGGCGAGCCGCGGCACGACGTGCACACGCTGCGCTCGCGGCTGGTCACCCGCGCCTCGGTCGCCCCGCCGCCGTCCTGAGCGGCTCCGCCGTCGATCACCCGCTCAATGGTGGGTGACCTGTGGCGAGGTGGTCACCACCTCGCGCGTGGGGCGCGGCGCGGGCGGGGTGCGCGGACGGCCCGCCGCCACGAACACGACCGCCGACAGCAGCGTCATCGCGACCACGATGATCAGGATGAAGGCCATCTCCCGTCGCGTCACCGGACAGCGGCGGCGGCGGGCCGGTTTGGCGTTGAGCGCGTCGATGCGGCAGGCGAAGTCGCGGTCCTGCCAGCGCAGATCCTGCTCGATCTCGGCCAGGATGCGGCGTTCGCGGTCCGACAGGCTCATGGCCGCCGCTCCCGTCCCGCGACGCCGTGTGCGGGGGCGGGCCGTGAGGTCAGCGGTTCGGTCATGTCGTTCTCCGTCGCTCCCGGTCAGAAGTAGCCCCCGTCAGGGCGGCCCGGTCGGGGCCGGCCCTGGTCAGGGGGCGTCCCGCTGGTGAGGCGCGCTTTCGTGGCGGCGCGCTCTGGCGGGTCGCCGGCGGGCCTGAGGGCCCGCGATTCCTCCCGTACCCGGGGGCGCAGGCTCGATGCGGTGCCTTACCGCGCCCGGAATGAACTGTTACGCCCGTACGGCGATGTCCACCTAAATCCAGACATTTCCTTCACCTGCGATCGAGTCCCGGCTTACCGGGCCCGGCCCCCGGTCACCTGTCCGGCTTCTCCACCAGCGGGGTGTCCACCAGGTGCTCGATCAGGAACCAGGTCTGCAGCTCGTTCGTCCTGATGACGTCGGAGACCAGCAGGTCGTTGGTGCCGTCGTCGCCCATCTCCTGCGCCCGGTTGGCCGCGTCGTGGGCGGCCACCAGGATGGTCTCGTGCGCCTCGATCAGGCGCGAGAGCATGGCCGGCACCTCCTCGCAGCCGTTCGGCGGGCGCGGGATCACGGTGATCTCGGCCACGTGGCGCGGGTCGCCCACCGCGACGCCGCCGAGGGTCTGCACGCGCTCGGCCATCTCGTCCACCAGCGCGATCTGCTCCGAGGCGTGCTTGTCCAGCAGCAGGTGGAGCTGGTAGAAGGTCGGGCCGCGCATCAGCCAGTGGTGTTTCTTGTAGAGGCTGTAGAGGATCTGGGTGTCGGCCAGGATCTGGTTGAGGCGCTGGCAGGAGTACTCGCGCGCGTCGCGGGAGAGGCCGAGCGGGAACATCCGCACGGTGCCGTACTCCTGGATCTCCACGCCGTTCACGTGCAGCCACGGCTGGCTGTCGGGCTTCGACCGGGTCGGCTTGGTGGAACGTTTGGTGGGCACGTACATCTCCTCAGAAAGGCGGAACAATCGCCCGGAAACCTCCCCATGGACGCGCCAAGGGCCCCCACGAGCCTGCACAAGAGCCGGTCAACATCCGATGTCGGCGCCCGTTTGCCCGCAGGTCGGAGGGGTAGCCGGAGGGGTGGGTGCGGGGGAGCCCCGCGCCTCGTCTTCCTGAGGGGGGATGACGATGCGACGCAAAGAGTCCGAGGACCAGGAGACGCCCGCGGCCGACCTCGAAGGCCCCGAGAACGACGAGCCCTACGACGAGGAGCGCGAGCGCTTCGAACGCCTCAAGGAACTGAACCCGGACGACTTCGAGTGACCGCCGGGCCGCCCCTGGACCGGCCACTACCGGACCGGCCACTACCGGACCGGCCACCGGCCGGCGGGCCGGGTCTGTGCGGGTCAGGCGGGTCTGCCCGGGTCAGTCCGGGTCGATGAGGGCCAGGCCGGTGGCGGGGTCGTGGCGGCGCCTGAGGTAGCGCGGTGACTGCGTGACGATCACTTCCAGCGTCGGCCACACCTCGCCGCCCAGCAGGTGGCCGCCGCGGGTCGTGCCGTCCGGCAGGCCCACGACCACATGGGCGTGCAGGTGGGGCCCCACGTCGTCGTCGGGCATGGCGAAGTCGCCGATCAGGGAGAGCACCTCGGTCTGCCGGCCCACCGGGATCGGGTCGTAGCGGAGCGCCTCGGGGTCGAAGAAGCCCAGCGTGACCCGCCGGAACCCGCCGATGCCGGTCAGGCGGGCGGCGCGGATGCCGTTGCCGGCCGCCCACTCCGTCAGGCTCCGGACCACCTCGTCGCCGGGGTCGAGGACGACCGCGTACGTCTGCTCCTCGTTGGTCGAGAGCCGCTTGCTGCGCATGACGATCTCCTGCCCGCAGGGCGCGCGGGCAACCGGGTCACCGCCAGACGGCCTTGGCCAGGATGGCCCCGAGCCCGGGGGTCTTCCACTGGTCGACGACGAGCACCTTCTCCTTGCGCAGGTACCAGATGCGCTGGGTGTAGGCCACCGAGGTCGGCTTGCTGGTCTTCGTCTGGCAGGTCAGCTTCCACTCGGTGAAGCGGGCCGGATGCCCCTTCCCCACCTGTACGGTCGCGGCGCGCGAGGGCTTCAGGGGCGCGACGCCCTCCACGTAACGTTTGTCGGGAACGCACTCCATGACCCCGCTGCTGGGGTGGTACGGCTGCCCCGCCCGGTAGGGGCCGCCCTCGGAGGCGTAGGCGATGGCCTGCCGGCCGCCGATGGAGAAACCGGGGCATTCCATCGCCTGCTTCGAGCAGGCGCCGGTGACCACGTCGAGCCCTCCGACCGGGTCCTTCTTCACCTTCCATGAGACCGGTACCTGGATGGTGAAGCCCTGGAACGACACGGATTTGGTGGCCTGCGCGGGGGTTCCGGTGAGGACGAGCGCCGCGCTGAGCGTCAAGGTCATGAGCACGGCGGCGATCTTAGGTCCTGTCATCGAGGGAATGTCAAGGCCCGATAAATCGGGAAAAATGGTCGCAACTTTCCGGACGATCACCGCATCCAACCGTCCGTGAACGTGCTGACCGCCGACGATCCCCAGCGCCTGGGCGGCTACTGGCTCGCCGGACGGCTGGGCGCCGGCGGCCAGGGCGTCGTCTACGAGGCCTACGCCGAGGACGGCGTCCGGGTCGCGATCAAGGTGCTGCACGGCGACGAGGCCGGACGGCTGGCCAAGGAGGCCGAGGCGGCCGGGCGGGTCGCCTCGTTCTGCACGGCTCGCGTGCTCGCCGCCGAGCTGGACGGCCCGCGTCCCTACATCGTCAGCGAGTACGTCGCCGGGCCCAGCCTGCGCCAGGCGATCGCCGCCGGACGCCGCTTCGCGGGCGGCGACCTGCACCGACTGGCCACGGCGGTGGCGACGGCGCTCACCGCCATCCACGAGGCCGGCGTGGTGCACCGCGACCTCAAACCGGACAACGTGCTGCTGGGCCCGGACGGCCCGCGGGTCATCGACTTCGGCATCGCGCGGACGGCCGAGATGTCGCTGACCGCGACCGGCCTGGTGACCGGCACGCCGACGTACATGGCGCCCGAGGTGTTCGGCGGGCAGCGGGCCGGCGCCCCCGCGGACGTGTTCGCCTGGGGCTGCGTCGTCCTGTACGCGGCCACGGGCGCCGACCCGTTCGAGGCCGAGAGCCTGGGCGGGGTGATGCACCGGGTGCTGTCGGCCACGCCCGACCTGGCCGCGCTGCCGGACTCGCTGCGCCCGCTGGTGTCGGCGGCCCTGAGCAAGGAGCCCGGCCGGCGTCCCGAAGCCCGTCAGCTCCTGCTCGCGCTGGTCAGCGGGGACGGCGGGCTCGACACCGCGCGGCTGCTCGAACGCGGGCGACAGGCCGCCCGCGTCGCCGAGGCCGCCGCGGACCCGGCGCTCGGCACGCTGGCCGAGGACTCCTACGCGCTGCTCGCCCCGGCGGAACGGGAGCTGGCGCCCGAGGTGTTCCTGCGCCTGTTCACCGTGGACGCGCAGGGCGAGCTGGCCACCCGGAAGGCCGCCCTGGACGAGCTGGTCGCCGGCAGGCCGGCGGCCGAGACGCCGGCGGTCACCAGGATCCTGGAGGTGTTCGCGTACCTGCTGGGCCGCGACGGGCGCGAGGTCTGGCTCGCCCGCCCGGCCCTGCCGCACGCCTGGCCGCGGCTGCGCCGCTGGATCGAGGCCAACAAGGAGGGGCTGGTCGTCCACGGCCCGATCCTGGCAGCCGTCCGGCGCTGGGACGAGGGCGGCCGCAGGGACGGCGGCCTGTTCCACGGCACGATGCTCGACGACGCCCTGAGCTGGGCCGCGACCGCCCGCCGCGACATCAGGCTGTCCCAGGCCGAGCGCGAGTTCCTGGAGTCGTCGGCGCGGCTGGCCAAGCGGCGGGCCCGCCGCGCCCGGCTCCTGACGCTGAGCCTGGCGGGGCTGCTGGTCGTCGCGCTGGTCGCGGGCGGCCTGGCGATCCAGCAGAGCAGGCTCGCCGCCGCCCGCGCCGACGAGTTGCAGGACCGCCTGATGACGTCGGAGTCCACCCGCCTGGCCGCCCGCGCCGAGGCGACCAGGCGCAGCGATCCCGTGCTCGCCGGGCTGCTCGCCGTGGCCGCCTGGCGGCTGCGGCCCACGCCGCAGGCCAGGGCGGCGATGACCGCCGCGCTCGCGCAGCGCGAGCGCGGCATGTTCCGCGACCCCGCCGCCGCCCGCAGCACCCTGCGGGCGCTGGGCGCCGACGGGCACACGCTGCTCAGCGTCGGCCAGGACCAGGCGCGGCTGTGGGACGTGCGCACGGGCCGCCGCACCGCGCTGATCTCCGGCCTGGGGCTCGGCAGCGGCCAGGTGTCCGACATCGGGCTGTCCCCCTCGGGCCGCACGCTGGTCGCCGCCACCGAGAGCCGCGCCCGCGCCTGGGACGCCCGGACCGGCCGGCCGGTCGGAACCTGGCCGGTCAACCGGGTCAAGGACCTGGTCGAAGGCTGGGAGAACGCCGTCCGCCGGCACGAGGGCCGCAAGGTGATCGTCGAGCCGGACGACAGCGAGCAGTGGACCGTCGCCGACGCCGCCGACCCCGCCGCCAGGCGCGGCACGCTGAGCCCCGACGGCCGGTGGCTGGCCACGTCGGGCGATGGCACCCTGACCCTGACCCAGACGAAGGAGGGCTGGACGGAGGAGATCGGCGAGGGCACGGAAGGCGCCTGGAACAAGGGCGATCCCGTCTTCGACCGCGGCGGACGGCTGCTGGCCACCGTCACCGACGCCACCGTGCAGTTCTGGCGCCTGCCCGACAGCCACCTGCTCAGCGTCGTCCCGGTGCGCGGCGACGGCGAGGCGGGCACCCGTCCGGCCGCCGCCTTCGACGGTACGACCTTCCGCTACCTCGTCGGCGACCAGGTGTTCGCCGTGGACGTCGCCGACCTGCTGAACGAGCCGAGCGAAGGGCCGCCGTACGAGCGGGCCGACCTCGGCGAGGACGGGCTGCACCTCGTCGTGGACGGCACGCTGCGCCAGGTCCAGGGCGGCACGTCCGGCCGCCTGCCCGCCGCGCAGGCGCTCGGCTTCAGCCGCGACGGGCACGACGTCGCGCTGGCGTCCGGCCACGACGTCGCCGTCCTGGACACCACGACGCGGAAGCCCGTGGGCGGCTTCCCTGCCGGGATCGGGAAGGCACAGCCCGAGCTCGTCCGCTTCAGCCCCGACGGCGGCCGGCTCGCGCTCGTGCTCGACGGCCCCGGAAACGGCGAGGACGCGGTCGAGCTCTGGGACTGGCGGGCCCGCCGCCGCCTGTGGAGCACGCGGGTGAGAGGGGTCGTGGACCTGGCGTTCGCGCCCGACGGCGGGCGGCTGGCGGTGACCGGCCTGGACGTCCGCCTGCTGCGGGCATCGGACGGCCGGGCCGCGGGCTCGCCGTTCGGCGTCTTCGGCAAGGACGTCCTGGGCGCCTGGGTGCGCTTCACCCACGCGGGGGACGGGGTGGTCGTGTTCGACTCGCGCGGGCGGCTGAGCACGTGGGACGCGGGCGGCCGGCGGCTGGTCGAGGACACCGAGGGGTTCTCCTTCGCCGGGACGGCGGCGTACTCGCCGGTCGAGGACCTGGTCGCGGCCGACGCCGGGCAGGGCCGCGTCCGCCTGATCGACCCGAGGACCGGCGTCGACCTCGGGCTGTCCGCGGACCCGGGCGGCGGCCTCGACCGCGACGAGGGCGAGCTGCTGTCGGTCGCCTTCACCCCCGACGGGTCGCACGTCCTGACGGTGGACGCCGGCGGGACCATCGGACGCGTCCCGGCCGTCGCCGAACTGGTGGCGCGGACGGTCTGCGCCCGCGCCGGGCGGGCACTGACCGAGCGGGAATGGCGGACGTACGTGCCCGCGCTGCCCTACCGGCCCGTCTGCGGATGATCGCGCCGGCCGGGGGCTCACACCAGCGTCAGGTAGCCGGCCAGCTCGGCGGCGGAGTCCGTGGCGATCCCGACGTGGCCGTCCGGGCGCACGAGCGTGTGCCGCGCCCCGCCGTACGGCTCGGCCGGGGCGTACGCCCGCACCTCGGGCCCGCCCGGCACGCGGGGCGCCGGGTCCGGTGACAGCAGCGTGAAGTGCGGGCCGCGCAGCAGGTCGAACATGCGCGCCCGGGAGCCGTCGGCCAGCCGCAGCGGCCCGTCGGGCACCCGTTCGCCGCCCGCGCGGGCCAGCGAGCCGCCCCGGTAGCCGACCTGGAGCTGGTAGGTCTCCTCGTCCCGCTTGTACGACTTCCTGTCGTGCAGGTCCGTGCTGAGGCCGAGCACGCGGGCGGCGACCGGGCGGCGCTCCTCCTCGTAGGTGTCCAGCAGCGACGCCGGCCCGCCGGTCAGCGTGCGGGCGAGCTTCCAGCCCAGGTTGTAGGCGTCCTGGACGCCGGTGTTGAGCCCCTGGCCGCCCGCCGGGGAGTGCACGTGGGCGGCGTCCCCGGCCAGGAGGACGCGTCCGGCGCGGTAGGCGTCGGCCAGCCGGATGTTGACCCGGTAGAGGGAGGACCACAGCAGCTCGGTGATGCGGACACCATGGGCACTGCGCAGCATCGAGCGTTCGGCGAAGAGCCGCTGGAAGCCGGCCGGCGTCAGGTCCGGCGTCGCGCCCGGCCTCAGCGGCGCCATGAACTGGAAGCAGTCGGTGCCGGCCATGGGGTAGAGCGCCACCATCCCCCTGCCCGGCCGCACCCAGGCGTGGATGTGCTCCCGGTCCAGTCCCTCGACGCGCACGTCCCCGAGGGCCATGCGCTCCTCCTCGCGGGTCTCGCCGGTGAAGCCGACGCCGAGCGCCTTGCGTACCGTGCTGCGGCCGCCGTCGGCGGCGACCAGGTATCCGGCCCGCAGCGTCGCGCCGGTGCCGAGCCGGGCCGTCACGCCCTCCGCGTCCTGCGCGAAGCCGGTCAGCTCGACGCCGTGCTCGACCTCGCCGCCCAGCTCGGCCAGCCGCTCCCGCAGCACCGCCTCGGTGCGCCACTGCGGGTGCATCCGCACCATCGGGTACGGCACCTCGTCGCTCGCCGCCGCCGGCCTGTGCATGCGGCCCTGGTAGACCGGCAGCCGCCCGATCCTGACCCGGATGGGCGGGTAGGGCGTCGTCCCGGCCAGGACCCGGTCGATGATCCCGAGATCGTCGAAGATCTCCTGCGTGCGCGGTTGCAGGCCCTTGCCCTTGGAGCCCGCCGAGGGCGCCGCCGCCCGCTCGACGACGCGGTGCGCGATCCCGCGCCTGGCCAGCTCCACGGCGAGGGTGAGGCCGGTGGGCCCGGCGCCGACGATGAGCACGTCCGTCCTGTCTGTCATGGGGCGACCGTGCCAGCGGCCGCTGCCGGATCTCTGTCACCGCCCTGCCACGGGGTCACCGGCAGGGCGGACGGTAGGGCAGGTCGTCGAAGTACCGCCGCCACTCGGCCCGCGTGAGCGGCATCCCGGCGGCCTCGCAGACCACCGCCGCCACCGCCTCCGGCCGCAGGTCCCACAGCCGCAGGTCGTGGCCGGCGGCCGAGACGAGGGTGTGGTCGTCGGCGTACAGGACGGTTCCGAGGTCGGGATGGGACAGCACGGCGATCGGCCGGCGGGACCGCAGGTCCCACACGCGGGTGGTACGGGAGGCGTCCGTGGTGGCCAGGGCGGCGCCGTCGGGGCTGAACCCGGCGATCCGGACGGTGTCGTCGTGCCCGCGCAGGACCGCCGGACGGGGAACGCGGCGGAGGTCGGCGATCCTCCAGACCCGGGCGGTCCGGTCGTGGCCGGTGCTGACCAGCACGTCGCCCTTGGGGCCGAAGCGCACGGCGGCCACCGCGTCGGCGTGCTCCTCGTGGTGGGCGACCTGGTCGAGGGCGCGGCGGCGCACGTCCCACAGCCGTACGCCGCGGTCGGCGCCACCGCTGGCCAGCCGGCCGCCGTCGGGGCTGAAGTCGAGCGCGCCGACGTCGCCGAAGCCGTCGCGGGCGGCCAGGCGGCGCGGGGGGCCGGTGACGTCCCAGAGCAGCAGCCGCCCGCCGTGGTCGCCCGTCGCCAGGGTGCGGCCGTCGGGGCTGAGCGCGGCGACCGCCAGGCCGCGCACCGGCAGCCGGACGTGCCGGGCCGGGCGGTAGGGGTCGCGGATGTCCCACACGGTCACGGCCACGCCGCGCTCGACGGTGGCCAGGCGGCGGGCGTCGCCGCTCAGGGCCAGACCGGCGGTCCGTGGAACGTTCCAGCGTGACAGCAGCACGCGGTGCCGGGGGTCGCGGACGTCCCACAGCGCGCCGCCGCGCGCGCCGGTCGTGGCCATCAGCGTCCGGTCCCGGCTCAGGGCCAGCTCGGTCACCGGGGCGGGCACGCGTACCGGATGGCGCCACTGGTAGAAGGCGCCGGCCGCGGACCCGGTGGCCAGCGCCTGACCGTCGGCGGTGAAGGCGAGGCCGAGCACGCGGTCGGGATGCGGGAACGAGGTGACCTCCGCGCGGGTGGCCAGGCTCCACAGCCGGACCGTGCGGTCGTCGCCCGCGGCGGCCAGGACGGTGCCGTCCGGGCTGAAGGCCAGGGCGCCGGCGGGGTCGCCGTACCGGGTGGGACGGTGGCAGCGCCGAGCGTCCAGGCGGCAGAGCCAGGTGCCGCGGTCGGGGGCGGACCAGGCCAGCGCGCTGCCGTCGGGGCTGATCGCGAGCGCGGCGGGGGCGTCCTGGAGGCCGGTCGCGATCGTGTCGGCGGGGGAGGCGGGGGCCGCCGGGTCCCACAGGCGCACGCTGCCGTCGTCGTGGCCGGTGACCACCGCGTCGTCGCCGACTGCGAAGCGGGTGACCTGGGCGGACGTGCGTACCGGGGGCAGGGGGACCGGCCGGCCGGCCAGCCGCCACCGCCGGACGCCGTGCGCCGCGGCGGCGAGCACCGTGCGGCCGTCCGGGGTGAACGCGGCCGTGGACGCGCCGGGCAGGGCGGCGACGTGCCTGGGGCGGGCCGGGTCCACGACGTTCCACACCTCGACGCCGTCCCGGGTGGCCGCCAGCAGGACGCGGTCCCCGCCGGACGGGCGGAAGGCGAGCGCGCCGACCGGCCCGGCGGTGCGCGGCAGGGTGGCGAGCGGGGTGCGGCGGCGCGAGTCGGCGGCGTCCCACAGCTCGACCACGCCGTTGTCGGCGCCGGTCGCGAGCAGGGCGTGGTCCTGGCTGTAGGCGATCGCGCGCAGGCGGTCGCCGGTGGAGCGCAGCCGGGTGGCGTACGGCTCGGCGGTGTCGAGCAGCGTGCCCCGGGTGCCCGGGGTGTCGGCCAGGCCCTGGGCGGCCACCGCCACCTGCATCGCCAGCGCCGGGTCCGTCGTCCGCAGCGCCCGCGCCTGGGCGGCGGCCCGTTCGGCGAGCGCGGTGACGCGGGCGTCGCTCGCCCGGCCGCTCTTCTGCCACGCCAGCCCGGCCCCCACCCCGGCGACCACGACCAGCACCACCAACGCCACCACCAGCCCCCGCACCCTCCGCCGGACCGGACACCCCCCGCCGCGGGCGGGCGAACCAGGCACCCGACCCGACGGTTCCCCGCCCCCACCCCCCTCCAGGGACGGGGACGCCTCCACGAGAAAGCCTTCGGTGGGCCGCGCCGTTACGGAGAGGGCGTCGTCGGCAGTCGGCGGTGGTGGTGCGGTGGTGGTGGGGTGGTAGGCGTGGCGGGTGAGGGTGTCGCCGTCGCGGTGGTGCCAGGTGGCGCGCATCGCGTGGGAGAGGCGGGGCAGCGCGTCGGCCGCCGCCGGGGCGTCGTCGCGGGCCCCCAGGTCGTGCAGGATCGTCTCGGTCAGCCCCGGCTCCAGGGACAGGCCCGCGACCCGGGCCGGTCCGGTGATCGCGCGGCGCAGCTCGGCGCCGGTCATCGGGCCGAGCGGCAGCGACCGTGCCCGCAGCGCCTCCACCAGCGGTGGAAACCCCAGGCACCGCTCGTAGCAGCCGGCCCGCATCCCGATCACCACCGGCAGCCCGCCCGCCGCGAGCCGGCACAGCTCCTCGACGTACGCCGCCCGCTCGCTTTCGGCCCGAGCCGTGAACAGCTCCTCGAACCGGTCGACCACCAGCAGCGCGCACGACTCCACCGGCCGCCCGCCGCCCCCGACCGGCGAGCCCGGCGAACGCCACAACACCCCGGTGCCGCCCCCCGGCAGCGCCCCTTCCAGGACGGCCGGCACCAGCCCGGCCGCCAGCACCGACGTCTTCCCGACCCCGGCCGCCCCGGTCAGCACCACGGGATGGCCAGGACGGCCGGGGTCCGAGAGCAGCCCCACCAGCTCCGACACCACCCGCTCACGCCCGAAGAGCCACCTGGCGTCCCCGGCCGTGAACGGCCCGGAGGGCCAGGGGCACGGATCCCGCGCGCACCGGTCCCGCTCGCTCCCCAGCCCCGCGCCGAACCCGTCGTCCATCCCGCACCGCATCCCGTCACCCAGCGAAGTCGATCGGGGACTCAGGGTACGCGCGCCCGCCAGGCGGCGTACGCCGGTCCGGAAGGCGGCATCCACCGGACCGGTACGAAGCCGGGGAAGATCAGCCCTTGCGGCCGACGCCCGCGTAGTAGACGGCCTCGCGGTCGGCGTACAACGTCTCGGGGACGGGACGCCAGCGCGGCAGCGCCACCACGCCCGGCTCCAGCAGCTCCAGCCCGTCGAAGAAGCTCGTGACCTCGTCCAGGGTGCGCAGCGTCATGGGCGCGCCGCCGCTCTCGTTCCAGTGGCGGACGCCCTCTTCGAGCTGCCTGCCGACGAGCCCGTGGGAGACGGCCAGATGGCTGCCCGGCGCCATCGCGGCCAGCAGTTCGGCGATGATCGAGCGGGCCTGTCCGGTGTCGGGGATGAAGTCCACGACGCCGAGCAGGGTCAGCCCGATCGGCCGGTCGAAGTCGAGATGCTCGGCGGCGGCGGCCAGGATCTTGTCGGGCTCGCGCAGGTCGGCGTCGATGAAGGCGGTCGTGCCCGCGGGAGCGGCCCGCAGCAGCGCCCGCGCGTGGGCCAGGACCATGGGGTCGTTGTCGACGTACACGACGTGGCTGTCGGGGGCGACCGCCTGGGCGACCTGGTGGGTGTTGTCGGCCGTGGGGATGCCGGTGCCGATGTCCAGGAACTGCCGGATGCCCGCCTCCCCGGCCATGTACCGCACCGCGCGGCCGAGGAACTCCCGGTTCGTACGGGCCAGCACCGGCAGGTCGGGCACGGCGGCCAGGATCTGCGCGCTCACCATCCGGTCGATCTCGTAGTTGTCCTTGCCGCCCAGCCACAGGTCGTAGATGCGGGCGGGGCTCGGAACATCAGTGTTCAGCGAACGTTCGCTCATCGCGACGCCTTCCGGACGAAAGGGGCTATGTGGGAGATCGTAGCCCCAAGATCCTTCGGCGGGCCACGCCCGCCCCGGTCCAGGGTTCCGGGGACGAGTGGCTCACCTCCCCACACAGGACGCCCTGCCCGTGACGGGTCAGAGCAGGCGGCGTTGTACCGCGTCGGCGATGGCCGTGGTCACGATCCACTCGACGGCGGTGGCGCCGGGCGGGTCGCCCTCGCTGCCGGCGAACAACAGGTGGCCGCTGCCGATCAGAGTGAGCGCGAGGGCGTCGACGTCGGCGTCGACCGCGATGCGGCCCATCTCGCGCTCGGCGGTCAGGTAGGCGGCGATCATGGTCGTGGCCTCGGTCAGGAGCGGGATGCCCGACGACCCGGCCTGGCGCAGGCGGGCGCGCAGGCCGTCGCGGGAGATGACGAGGCCGACGACGGCCACGGCGACCGACCCGAACAGTTCCAGCAGCGCGAGGGTGAGGTTCCCGGCGACGGTGCCGGTGCCGGCGCTCTCGCGCAGGGCGGCGGACTGGGCCTCGACGCGGCGGATGCGGTCGGTCACCAGGTCGGCGAGGAAGGCGTCGAAGTCGGCGAAGTGGCGGTGGAGCACGCCCTTGGCGCAGCCCGCCTCGGTGGTGACCGCCCGGCTGGTCAGAGCGTTGGGGCCGTCTCGGAGCAGGACGCGCTCGGCGGCGTCGAAGAGCTGCTCGCGTACGTCGCGGAGGGCTACGCCTGTGGGCACCGGGCCGGTCTCCTTCGTTCACGAATCCCGTTCAGCGTAGACGAGTGGGCACATGCCCACTAGAGTGGGCGCATGCCCACTAACAGCTCCGAGAACGAGCCGCACCGCCACCGGGGGATGGCCGAGTCCTTCGGCGCGGACGCCGACCGCTACGACCGCACCCGCCCCCGCTACCCCGAGGAGATGATCGCCGGGATCGCCGCCGCCGCCCCCGGCCCGGACGTCCTCGACGTCGGCATCGGCACCGGCATCGCGGCCCGCCAGTTCCAGGCGGCCGGCTGCAGGGTGTCCGGCGTGGACGTCGACGCCCGCATGGCCGAGCTGGCCCGGCGCGACGGCATCGAGGTGGAGGTGTCCGCCTTCGAGTCCTGGGACCCGGCCGGGCGCACGTTCGACGCGGTCGTCGCCGGCCAGACCTGGCACTGGATCGACCCGGTCGCGGGCGCGGACAAGGCGGCCCGGGTGCTGCGGCCCGGCGGCGTGCTGGCGCTGTTCTGGAACGTCTTCCAGCCCCCGGACGTCCTGCGCGACGCCTTCGCCGAGGTCTACCGCCGCATCCTGCCCGACCTGCCGGCGCTCGGCCAGGCCGGTCCGGCGGTGGACCTGTACTCGTCGCTGCTCGACAAGATCACCGACGGCGTGCGCGCGGCGGACGCATTCGGCGAGCCCGAGCGCCGGCAGTACGCATGGGAGCGCGTCTACACCCGGGACGAGTGGCTGGAGCAGGTGCCCACGCACGGCCCGGCCACCGGGTTGCCGCCGGAGCGGCGCCGCGAGCTGCTGGAGGGCGTCGGGGCCGCGATCGACGCGGTCGGCGGCGCCTTCACCGTCCACTACGACGTCCTGGTGCTCACCGCAGTTCGGAGGGCCGGGTAGCCGCCGCTGCCCGACACGGTGGCCGGTTCAGGCCGGTTGCGGCGTCCGCGGCTCGGCCCTGGCCGGGGCGTAGAGGCCGAGCCGGCGCAGGGCCGGCGCCGTCATCATGGTGGTGACCAGGGCCATCAGCACGAGCACCGTGAACGTGCCGGGCGCGATCAGCCCCATGCCGAGCCCGGTGCTCAGCACGACGATCTCGGTGACGCCGCGGGCGTTCATCAGCACGCCGAGCCCGAGCGCGAGCCGTCCCGGCATGCCGCCCGCCCAGGCGATCACCCCGGCCGCCCCCAGCTTGCCGAGGACGGCGGCCACCAGCAGCACCGCCCCGCCCAACAGCACCGCCGGGTGGCCGAAGGCCAGGTGCACGTCGGTGCGCAGCCCGATCGAGGCGAAGAACACCGGCAGCAGCATCGCGCGGTTGAGCGAGCCGAGGCGTTCGGGCACCGCGCCGAGCACGGGCGCCTCCCGGGGGAAGGCGACCCCCGCCAGCAGCGCCCCGAAGATCGCGTGCACGCCGATGGCGTCGGTCGCCGCGGCCAGGGCGAAGATCAGGCCCAGGACGAGCGCGAGCGCGGCGGGGGCGGGCAGCCGCCGGTCGGCGTGCCGGGCCGCCAGGGCGGCGAGCGCGGGACGTACGACGAGGGTCACGGCGAGCACCAGGGCGGCGGCCAGCGCCAGCGAGGTCAGCACGCCCGCCGGGGAGCCGGCGTGGGCCAGGGCGATCACCGCGGCCAGCGCGCACCAGGCGAGCACGTCGGCCAGCCCCGCGCAGAGGATCGCCAGCGAGCCCAGCCGGGTGACGGTCAGCCCGGCCTCCTGGAGGATCCTGGCCAGCACGGGGAACGCGGTGACGCTGAGGGCGGTCCCGACGAACAGCACGAACGCCGTGCCCGACGCCGACGGCCCGGCCAGCGCGTCGGCGAACGGGAGCGCCGCGACGGTCCCCAAGGCGAAGGGCACGGCCATCATGGCCAGCGCGGCGACGCCCACGACCGTGCGCTGCCGGCCGAGGGCGGCCGGGTCGAACTCCCGTCCCACCGTGAACATGAAGATCGCCAGCCCGGTCTGGGCCAGCAGTTCGAGCTGCGGCGCCACCCAGCCGGGCAGGATCAGCGCAGACACCCCCGGCGCCAGCGAGCCCAGCGCCGACGGCCCGAGCAGCAGCCCCGCCACCATCTGCCCCACCACGGACGGCTGGCCCGCCCGGCGCGCCAGGACGCCGCCCAGCGAGGCCAGCCCGCCGATGACCGCCACCGCGAGGAACAGGCGCAGGATCGACTGGGCGGGCGGCACTCCGGCGTGCGCGGCCGGCGCCGCCGGATGCCCCGGTTCCTGCGCGCCCGGCCCGAACACGAGCAGGAGCGACACGCCGGCCACGGCGATCAGCAGCAGGGCGACCGCCAGGCCCCGGGCCGGGAGGGGCAGCAGGGCCTGTTCGGTGTCGTCGAGCGGGTCGTCTCCGCGCATGGTCGCACCTTCCTGCGTACTCCGCGATGGGCTGCCCGGCCCTTCGCCGGCTCCGGCGGCCGGCTCAGTCCGCGGCCGGGAGCGGCCCTGCCGCCCGCCGGCCGATCAGCAGCAAGGCGCCGACGGCGGCGACGATGCCGACGGCGATGACGGGGATCAGTGCCGGGTAGCCGAAGTCGCTCGCCACCAGGCCGAACAGCGGGGGGCCGAGCAGGGAGCCGAGGCTGCCGGCCTGGGCGATGACGCCGTTGCCGACGTCGGCGTGGTCGAGGCGTTCCAGGATCAGGGGGAGCGCGGCGAAGACGAGGGCGCCCAGGAAGCCGTTCTCCATGGAGATGACGCCGGCGCCGGTGAGCGCGCCCGCGGAGGAGCCGCCGGAGTACAGGATCCAGGCGGCCGGCACGACGAGGAACCCCGACAGGGCCAGCACGCCGACCCGTACGCCCCTGCGCAGCAGGACGCCCACCGCCAGCCCGCCGGCCACGCCGAGCAGCGAGATCACCGAGGTCAGCGCGCCCGCGGCGGCGGCCGAGCGGCCGTACTGCTCGATGAGCAGGGTGGGCAGGAGCACGATCACCGGGATGGTCACCAGCGCGGTCAGGCAGAAGGCCGCGGCGAGCACGCCCGGCCAGGCCAGCGCCCGCGCCCGGGGGACCGGCCCGGCGGCCTGCGCCGCGCCGCCGCGCGGCAGCCGCGCCCACGTCACCACCGCGGTCAGCAGCGTCAGCCCGGCGATCAGCCCGGTCCAGCCGCGCCACCCCAGCGCGTCGCCGGCCGCGCCGCCGGCCAGCGTGCTGGCCCCCAGCCCGACCGGGACGAACGTCGCCCACACCGACAGGGCGGTGCCCCGGTCGCGCTCCTGGGCCAGGCGCAGGATCAGCGCCGGGCAGGAGATGGTGACCAGGACGTAGCCGACGCCCTCGACGCCGCGGGCGATGAGCAGCCAGGCGAAGTCGTCGGCGGCCATGCTCGCCGCGCCCGCCGCCGCGATCAGGGCCAGCCCGGTGACCAGCGACCGCCCGGTGCCGAAGCGGCGGACGAGGTAGCCCGCCGGCAGGCCGACCGCGGCCCCGACGCCGACCACCGCCGAGATCACCCAGCCCAGCTCCGACAGCGACAGCCCGAGCTGGGCGGCCACCGCCGGTCCGACCGAGGAGAACTTGCCGAGGCTCATCGCGGCGACGACCCCGCCGACGTAGACGACGAGGATCGTCAGCCAGGGGGAGCGTGGCGGGGACGCCTCCGTGATCTTCGCCGCCGACCGGGGGTCCATGAGTCTCCTTCGCACTGCGTTCCGCGGGCCAGGGTTCCCACGTCCGATCTTCGCCATGCCGGCGGCCTCGATCAACCCGCTTCTCCCGTGGCGAGGATGCCGATGGCCGACTCGGTGACGTCGACGGCCCCGGCCGACAGCAGCGCGTCGATCGTCTCGGGCACGTCCCGCCTGGGCAGGACGCCCTGGACGACGACCATGGCGCCGTCGGCCAGGTCGGGGCCCGAGCGCCAGGACCGGCCCGGCATCGCGGGCACCACCTCGGCCAGCCGGTCGGCGGGGGCGCGGACCGTCAGCAGCACGTGGGCCGGGCCCACCCAGGCGGCGCGCAGCAGCAGGGCGACGTTCCTGATCACGTCGCGCCTGGCCGGGTCGGCGTAGGCGGCCGGGTTGGCGACGAGCTGCGCGCCGCAGGTCCGGACGGTCTCGATGACGCGCAGGTCGTTCTGGCGGAGCGAGTGGCCGGTCTCCACGACGTCCATCAAGGCGTCGGCCAGCTCGGGGATCTTGGCCTCGGTCGCGCCGTAGGACACGACCACCTCGGCCCGCCGTCCCGCCTCACGGAAGAAGCGGCGGCCGATGTTCGGGTACTCGGTGGCCACCCTGACCCCGTCGTCCAGGTCGGCCGCGCTGCGGGCGGGGTGGCCGGACGGCACCGCGAGCACCAGCCGCCACGGCCGCTCGGTGTTCCTGGAGTAGTCGAACGACTCCACCACCTCGACCTCGGCCCCGCTCTCCTCCACCCAGTCGGCGCCGGTCAGCCCGAGGTCGAAGGTGCCGTCCCCGACGACCAGGGGGATCTCGCGCGGCTTGTAGAAGGCCACGTGCGACACGCCGGAGTGGTCCACCGTGCCGCGGTAGGAGCGTTCGGAGCGCCGCCGTACGGGGAGCCCCGCGGTCGCGAAGAGCTCCAGGGCCCGCCGCTCCAGCGACCCCTTCGGCAGGGCGAGCGAGATCATGGTTCCTCCTTGCGAGCACGGCGGCGACGAGGGGGGCGCGGGGTCACACGTGCAGCAGCCGGTCGATGCCGACGACGGGCGGCTCGGGCAGGCTGGACGGCCGCACCTCGATCTCGCCCACCACGAGGTCGTCCGGCCAGGAGCCGACGATGGTGCCCACGCAGCGGGCCACCGACCGGGTGCTCATCTTGTGCGGCGACCCGTCGCCGTCGAGGTTGGCGATGGCGCCCGGCGAGACCAGGCAGGCCCGCACCCCGTTGCCCCGCTCCTCCAGCAACAGCGTCTCGACCAGCGCCTTCAGCCCGGCCTTGGTGGCACTGTAGGCGGCCCCGCCCTCGAAGTACCGGGTCCCGGCGTGGCTGCCCATGGCGACGAACATCCCGCGGGCGGCCCGCAACGCCGGCAGGACGGCCTTGAGCAGGTGGAAGCAGGCGCTCAGGTTGATCGCGACCAGCCGCTCCCAGTCCTCCCCGCGCAGGTCGGCGATCGGGTCGAGCACCCGGTCCACCGCGTTGGACACGCAGACGTCGAGCCGGCCCGCCGCGCCGAGCACCTGGGCGGTCGCCTCCGCGATCTGCGCGGGGTCCGACAGGTCGCACTTGTGCTCGCCGAGCCAGTCCTCGCCGGCGAGCGAGCGGTTCAGGGAGAAGACGCGGTAGCCGCGCTCGCGCAGCTCCTCGGCGATGGCCAGCCCGCTGCCCCGGTTGCTGCCGGTGACCAGCGCGGCCGGGGTCTCATGTGATGACATCGAGGACGCGGCTCCACTGGTTCACGATCTCCTCGCCGGCCACGCCGTCCCGGAACAGGTCCTTGTCCAGCGGGGAGCCGTCCTGGTGGCGCAGGCGCATGCAGTCCTGGGAGATCTCGGAGATGACGGTCAGGCCGCCGTCGGCGGTCTGACCGAAGATGAGGCAGAAGTCCCACACCTCCAGCGGGCGCAGCCAGGACCGCAGCACGTCGTTGACGGCGAGGGACAGCTCGCGCATCTCCTCCACCGGCAGGTCGAGCGCCCGCAGGTAGTCCTCGCCGATCGGCTGGTCCTCGGGGTCGGTCCGGTAGTCGAACTTCACGACCGGGCGCGGCAGCGGGGCGCCGTCCTCGAACAGGCCGGGGTATTTGCGGGTGGTCGATCCCGTGGCCCGGTTCTTCACGATCACCTCGAACGGCGGCGCCGGGCAGTAGTCGGCCACGTACGAGTCGGCCGAGACCCGTTCCCGGAACGCGCACGGCACCCCGGCGTCGGCCAGCCGGGCCGCCGCCCTTTCGTAGAAATCGAGCCGGAGCGGCCCGGTGCGTTCGACGATTTCATCGCGGTGGTACGTGAAACTGCGCAGGCTGGGGATTATCTGCACCAGGCAGCGCCCCTCCGGCAGCAGCCACAGACGCTTACTGCGCCCGACGATATCCGGCTCTCCGCGGCCGGCCGGACTTCCCGGTTCGGTTCCGTTATCCACGTGGCCTCCATCCGCCGACAATGGCCCACACAACTTGATATTGCGGGCACCTGATTGTCAAGGCGGCGTGACCCTGGAAAAAGGAGCACTTGACGTCCGTCTCGCGGTCTTGATATGTCGTCCGACCGTGCCCGGGGTCCTGGAAGAAAGAGTACTTGACGGGTCCCGGCGACCGGACGGTACTGTCTTCTGAAATTGAGAATTCCGATCTTAATTCAAATCCCAATGGGGGGAGGATCGTTGTCGGAATATGAGCGCATAGCTCACTCGAAGATCACGCGAAAGTTCAGGTCGGCGGGGCAGCAGCTCTTGTTCTCGCGGGGGCGGCGGGGCGAGGTGTCCGACGCGAACGGCGTACCGTACATCGATTTCGTCATGGGTTATGGGCCAGTGATAATCGGCCACGCGGACGCCCAGTTCAACGAAATTCTCTGCGGTTATCTCGGCAACGGCGTCATGCTGCCGGGCTACACCACGTTCCACCAGGAATACCTGAACAGGCTGCTCGGCGAGCGGCCCGGCGACCGCGGCGCGTTCTTCAAGACCGCCTCCGAGGCCGTCACCGCCGCCTTCCGGCTGGCCGCGATGCGCACCGGCAGGCTCGGCGTCATCCGCAGCGGCTATGTCGGCTGGCACGACGCCCAGATCGCCGACTCGCTCAAGTGGCACGAGCCGCTGCACTCGCCGCTGCGGGACAAGCTCCGCTACACCGACGCCATGCGCGGCGTCGGCGACTCCGAGCCGGTGGCCAACTGGGTGGACCTGCGCCTCGAATCCCTGGCCGAGCTGCTGGAACGGCACCGCGGCCGGCTGGGCTGCTTCGTCTTCGACGCGTACCTGGCCTCCTTCACCACGGCCGACGTGCTGCGCCAGGCCGTCGCCATGTGCCGCGAGGCCGGGCTGCTCACCGTCTTCGACGAGACCAAGACCGGCGGCCGGATCTCGGCACTCGGCTACGACCACGACAACGCCCTCGGCTCCGACCTGATCGTGATCGGCAAGGCGCTGGCCAACGGCGCCCCGCTGAGCATCCTGGCCGGTGACGCGGACCTGCTCGCGCTGGCCGAGAAGGCCCGGTTGAGCGGCACCTTCTCCAAGGAGATGATCGCCGTCTACGCCGCGCTGGCCACCCGCGACGTCCTGGAGAAGCCCGTCGGAGACTCGCCCGACGGCTGGACGGAGATCGGGCGGATCGGCACGCAGGTGGCCGCCGCCTTCACCGCGGGCGCCGCGGACGCCGGGGTCGAGGCCCTGGTCGGCGCCCGTCCGGTGCTCGGCGGCGGCATGTTCGAGCTGGTCTACCACGACGTGGGGCTGCTGGGCGACAAGGAGCGGCGCGAGTCGCTGCTGGCCGAGCTCGCCGGGGTCGGCATCCTGCTGCTCGAAGGGCACCCGTCCTTCGTGTGCCTGGCCCACCGCGACCTCGACTGGGACGACCTGCGCGACCGGGCGCGGCAGGCGTTCGAGGCGTGGAGCGCGCCCGCGGAGGCCGGCCGTGGCTGACCTCCTCCGGCTCGCCCTGGTCGGCTGCGGCCGCCAGATGCAGCAGAACCTCTTCCCGTTCCTGCAACGCATCCGCGGCCACCAGGTCGTGGCCTGCGTCGACCCCGACCTGTCGCTGGCCGCCGACGTGCAGTCGCTGGCCGGCGGCGCGACCTGTGTCTCGTCGGTGGACGAGCTCGACCTGGAGATGGTGGACGCCGCCGTGCTGGCCGTCCCGCCGGAGCCGTCGTACCTGCTGGTCCGGCAGCTCGCCGAGCGCGGGGTCGACTGTTTCGTCGAGAAGCCGGCCGGGCCGTCCACGCCCTCGCTCCAGGACCTGGAGCACGTGGTGCGGCGCACCGGGCGGCACGTCCAGGTGGGCTTCAACTTCCGCTACGCCGAGACGCTGCAACGGCTGCACGAGTTGAGCGAGGAGATCCGGGCCACGCCGTGCTCGGTGACCATCGACTTCTACAGCCGCCACCCGTCCGCGCCGCAGTGGGGGGTGGACACCACCCTGGAGGCGTGGATCCGGCACAACGGGGTGCACGCCCTCGACCTGGCCCGCTGGTTCGTGCCGTCGCCGGTCGTCCAGGTGGACGCGCACGCCATCGCCAGTGACGCCGACCGGTTCCAGGTCAACCTGTTCCTGCGGCACCACGACGGCTCGCTGTCCACGCTGCGCATGGGCAACCACGTCAAGCGGTTCATGGTGGGCGTCACCGTGCAGGGCATGGACGGCAGCCGGTACAGCGCGCCGTCGCTGGAGCGGGTGACGCTCGAACTGTCCGACGGCGTGCCGTACGGCCAGGAGCTGCACAGCACCCGCAACCTGGACCACGGGTGGGCGCGCAGCGGTTTCGGGCCCGAGCTCCAGGCGTTCGTGGACGTCTGCGCGCAGCGGTCGGCCGAGGCCCGCACGGGCGCACGTCCCGCGGTCAAGGGCGTGCCGTCGGTCTCCGACGCGCTGGCCGCCTCCGCCCTGTGCGACCGGGTGATGGCGGAGCTGAACACGGCCGCGACGAACGGCTTCGGCCTGCTGACCGGCTCCGTCCGGGCCTCGGCCTAGGCGGGGGCCGTTGACGAGGAGGGGGAGGCATGACTGAACGGGCGCGACCGGCCGCGGGCGGGCGGCCGGTCGCGTCGCACGATCAGGCCGACCGGCGGACCGGCCCAGGCACGCGCGAGGGGCGGCCGGTCGCGTCACGGGGGGTGGGCCGGTGGGTGGCCGGTCATCTGGGCCGGCACCGGCTCTCGCTGCTGCTGTTCACCCTGGCGGCCGTGGCGGCGAGCCTGTGCTCCACGCTCGTGCCCGTCCAGATCGGCACGGCGTTCGCCGAGGCCACCGGTCCCCGGCACGACCTCGGCGCGGTCGGGGTGGCGGCGCTGACGGCCGCGCTGCTGGCGGTCGGCCGGTTCGTCGCCGACCTGCTGTCGAACGGCTCGATGGAGGTCGTCGCCCAGCGCGTCAAACGGGACGTACGCGACGAGCTGTACCGCAGCCTGCTGACCAAGCGCATGGCCTTCCACGACCAGCAGCGCATCGGCGACATCCTGGCCCGCGCGATCAACGACGCCAGGCTCGTCGACTACATGCTCAGCCCGGGGGCGGCCACCGCCGCCAACGGCGTCCTGGCCCTGCTGGTGCCGATCCTGTTCATCGCCTCGCTGGACCCGCGGCTGCTGCTGGCCCCCGGCGTGCTGGTGCTGGTGTTCGCCTACGCGCTGCGCTACCACCTGCGCCGGCTCTACCCGCTGGTCATGCGCACCCGCGAGACCTTCGCCGACCTCAACGAACGCTTCTCCACCACGCTGTCGGGCATCGCCACCGTCAAGGCCGCCACGCAGGAGGACTTCGAGCGGCGCGCCCTGCGGTCGGCCGCCGCCGCCTACCGGGACGCCTTCGTCCGGCGCGGCCGGGCGCAGGCGGTCTACCTGCCCGCGCTGAGCTTCGCGCTGGCCATGGTGACCGGCTCCCTGCACTCCCTCTACCTCTACTCGCAGGGGGAGCTGGCGCTGTCCCAGGTGGTGACCTACCTCGGCTGGCTGCTGCTGTTCGCGCAGCCCGTCACCATGTCCGAGCAGGCCGTGCCGGTGATCCAGGAGGGCTTCGCCGCCGCCGCGCGCATGCGGGAGATCATCGACGGCGCCCCCGGCGAGCGCGAGGACACACGCGGCACGACGGCGGACGTCGAGGGCTCGATCACCTTCGACCGGGTCTCGCTCCGCCACGAGGGCAGGGACATCCTGCGCGAGGTCTCCTTCCACCTGCCCGCCGGCCGCACCCTGGCCGTCGTCGGCCCCACCGGCAGCGGCAAGAGCATGCTGATCAAACTGGTCAACCGCATGTACGACGCCACCGAGGGCCGCGTGCTGATCGACGGGCGTGACGTGCGCGAGTGGGAGCCGGGCGCGCTGCGCCGCCAGATCGGCCACGTGGACCAGGAGATCTTCCTGTTCTCCAAGAGCGTGCTGGACAACGTCGCCTTCGGCGCGCCGCACGCCGCCGGGTACGAGGACGTCCTGCGCGTCGCCAAGCAGGCGTGCGCGGACGAGTTCGTCCAGGGAATGGCCGACGGCTACGACACCGTGCTCAACGAGGGCGGCACGACGTTGTCCGGCGGGCAGCGGCAACGGCTGGCCATCGCCAGGGCCCTGCTGACCGACCCGCGCATCCTCACCCTCGACGACGCGACCAGCGCGGTGGACGCCCGTACCGAATCGGCCATCACCGAGGCCGTCGAACGTGCGACGGCGGGCCGCACGACGGTGCTGGTCTCGCACCGCCCCGGCCAGATCCGCCGCGCCGACGTCATCCTGCTGCTGGACGGCGGCCAGGTCGTCGACCAGGGCTCGCACGACGAACTGATGGCGCGCTGCGCGCTCTACCGGGAGATCTACAGTGGATGACGCCCAGGATCGGCGACGGCCATGAGCGACCTGTTCGCCGGCCTGCACGCCGACGCCTACGACCGCGTGTACGGCAACCGCCGCCTGCTGGCCCGCATCCTGCGCCAGCTGCGCGCCCACCGCGCCGGCATGATCGGCTCGGCCCTGCTCGTCGCGGGCTCGGTGCTGCTGACCGCCTCGGTGCCGGTGGTCGTCTCCCGTCTGATCGACCAGGCCGGCGGCGGCAGCGGCCCCGGCCTGCTGCTGTGCGTGTTCGTGGTCGCGGCGGCGGTGCTGGCCTGGGCGATGAACTGGGCCCGCCAGGCGATCACCGCCCGGCTGGTCGGCGGCATGGTGTACCGGTTGCAGTGCGAGGCCGCCGACGCCGCGCTCGCCAAGGACGTCGCCTTCTACGACGAGAACTCGGTCGGCAAGGTGCTCAGCCGGGTCACCGGCGACACCGAGGGCTTCGGCTCGGTGCTCACCCTCACCCTGAACCTGATCAGCCAGCTCTTCCTGGTGGTGCTGCTCGGCGGCGTGGTGTTCTGGATCGACCCCGGCCTCGGCCTGGTCATCGTGGCGGCGCTGCCGTTCCTGCTGGGCACGGCCCTGGCCTTCCGCCGGGTGGCCCGTACGGCGGCGGCGGCCACGCGGCGGGTGATGGCCAAGGTCAACGCCAACGTGCACGAGACCATGCTCGGCATCGCGGTCGCCAAGAGCTTCGGCCGCGAGCAGGCCGTCCATGGCGACTTCGACGACGTCAACCGGCTGTCGTACCGCGTCTACGTCCGGCAGGGCCTCATCTACGCGGTCATCCTGCCGGTCCTGACGTTGCTGGCCGGGCTGGCCACGGCGGTCGTGCTGTACCAGGGCGGGCGGTTCGCGGTGTTCGGCAGGCTTTCGGCGGGCGAGTGGTACTTCGCCCTCCAGGCACTCGGCATGCTCTGGCAGCCGGTCACCCAGGCCGCCTCGTTCTGGAGCCTGTTCCAGCAGGGGCTGGCCGCCGCCGAGCGGGTGTTCGCGCTGATCGACAGCGATCATGCCGTCGTCCAGAGCGGGAACGCGCCGGTGACCGGGCTGACCGGCGCGATCGAGGCCCGCGGCCTGCACTTCCGGTACGGCTCCGGCGCCACCGTGTTCCGCGACTTCGACGTGCGCGTCGCGGCCCGCGAGACGGTGGCGGTCGTCGGGCACACCGGCGGCGGCAAGTCCACGCTGGCCAAGCTGATCGCCCGTGCCTACGACTTCCAGGGCGGCGAGCTGCTGGTCGACGGTCGGGACATCCGCGGCCTCGACCTGCGGGCCTACCGGCGGCGGGTGGGGGTCGTCCCGCAGCACCCGTTCATCTTCGCCGGCACGCTCGCCGAGAACATCGCCTACGGCCGCCCCGGCGCCGGCCGCGACGACGTCGTACGGGCCGTCGAGCGGATCGGCCACCGCGTGTGGGACCGCAGCATGCCGATGTCCCTGGACGACCGCCTGGCCGCGGGCGGTCAGGGCGTGTCGGTCGGGCAGCGGCAGCTCATCGCCCTGGCCCGCATGTTCGTCCGCGAACCGGACATCCTGCTGCTGGACGAGCCGACCGCCAGCGTCGACCCGCTGACCGAACGCGGCATCCAGGACGCCCTGTCGCGCCTGTGCGCCGACCGCACGGTCCTGGTGATCGCCCACCGGCTGTCCACCATCCGGCGCGCCGACCGCGTTCTGGTGTTGCACGGCGGGAGGATCGCCGAGCAGGGCCGGTTCGACGAGCTGCTGCGCCGCGACGGCCCGTTCGCCGCGCTCTACGCCACCTACTACGCCCACCAGGAGACCGCATGACCTGCGCACCCCATCCGCCGGAGTTCGAGCCGATCCAGCGGGAGGCGTCCGCGGCGGGCGTGCGCTGCGTGGTGGGCGCGGTGCTGGTCAACCCGGGCGGCGAGGTGTTCCTGCAGCGGCGGGCGGCCCACGTGCGGCTCTTCCCCGGCTGCTGGGACATCGTCGGCGGGCACGTCGAGCAGGACGAGACGTTGTGCGCGGCGCTGGCCAGGGAGATCGAGGAGGAGACCGGCTGGCGGCTGCTGCGGGTGGGCGGCCTGGTGGACGTCTTCGACTGGACCGGCGGCGACGGCGGCCTCCGGCGCGAGATCGACGTGCTGGCCACGGTCGAGGGCGACCTGACCCGGCCCCGGATCGAACAGGACAAGTTCGAGGAGTCCCGCTGGCTGGACGGCGACGCCCTACGCCGCCTGGCCGCCGATTCCCCCGGCTCCGGCATGGTCGAGCTGGCCCTGCGCGCGCTGGCCATGCGGCCGGGTTAGGGCTCCGGCTTGCGTACCGCGTCCAGGGCCTGGCGCAGGGTGAACCTGCCGGCGTACAGCGCCTTGCCGACCACCGCGCCCTCGACGCCCAGCGAGGTCAGGGAGGAGATGGCGCGCAGGTCGTCCAGGCAGGAGATGCCGCCGGAGGCCACGACGGGGCTGCCGGTGGCGGCGCACACCTTGCGCAGCAGGTCGAGGTTGGGGCCGCCGAGCGTGCCGTCCCTGGCGATGTCGGTGACGACGTACCGGGCGCAGCCGGCGGCGTCCAGGCGGGCCAGGGTCTCGTACAGCTCGCCGGCGTCGCGGGTCCAGCCGTGGCTGCGTACGGTGGTGCCCCAGACGTCGAGCTCGACGGCGACCCGGTCGCCGTGCCGGGCGATGACCTCGGCCACCCACGCCGGACGTTCCAGCGCGCCCGTGCCGAGCACCACCCGGCCGCAGCCGGTCGCCAGCGCGGCGGCCAGGCCCGCGTCGTCGCGCACGCCGCCGCACAGCTCGACCGGGATGTCCAGGGCGCCGACGACCTCGGCGAGGCGGGCCCGGTTGGAGCCGGTGCCGAAGGCGGCGTCGAGGTCCACCAGGTGCACCCAGTCGGCGCCCGCGTCCTGCCAGGCCAGCGCCGCGTCGAGCGGGTCGCCGTACCAGGTCTCGGATCCGGACTCGCCGCGCACCAGGCGGACGGCCCGGCCGCCGCGCACGTCGACGGCGGGCAGGAGGGTCAGGCATGTGGACACTCGTCGTTTCCTCTCCCGTGTACCCCCCTTTTCCATCATCGCCAACAATGGTCAGAAATCGAAGTCAACCTTCGGCCACCACCATGGTTCACTTGCCGCCGCCCGGCCGGACGGGGACGCTTGCCGGTGCGCGCCGCACGCCCAGTCGCCGGGGGCCGGTCCCCCTGTTCCGAGGAGGACTGCATGGTCTCGCTCGCGCTGCCCAAGGGCACGTTCCTGGAGCGTCCCGTCCTCGACCTCTTCGCCGCCGCCGGGCTGGAGGTGCGCCGCCCGTCCGAGCGCGGCTACCGGGCCGCCATCGCCTACGACGGCGGCGTCGAGGTGGTCTTCCACAAACCGCGGGAGATCCCGCTCGCCGTGGAGAGAGGCGTCTTCGACTTCGGCGTGACCGGCACCGACTGGATCGAGGAGACCGGCGCGAAGGTCGAGCTCGTCGAGGTGAGCGGGTGCGTGCCCCCCTGGCGGCTCGTGCTCGCCGTCCCCGACGGGCATCCCGCCGTGGACGCCGCCGGCCTGCCGGCCGGGGCCCGGATCGCCACCGAGTACCCGAAGATCGTCAGGCAGTTCTTCCAGAGCGTGCCGCTGCCCGTACGGATCGTCCCGTCCTTCGGGGCCACGGAGGCCAAGGTCCCCGAGCTGGCCGACGCCGTCGTCGAGGCCGACGGGCACGGCTCCGCCCTCGACGACCACGACCTGCGGGTCATCGCCACGTTACGAACGTGCTCCCCGCACCTCGTCGCGAGCCCGGCCGCCTGGCGGGACGCCGGCAGACGCGCCGCCATCCAGCGGATCGCCCGGCTGCTCACCTCGGTGGACGGGGGAGCGGCGCACGTGCTGCTGACCGTGCGCACCTCCCCGCGCGACCTGCCGCGCGTGGCCGGGTCGATGCCGGAGCGGTCCTGGCGGGCCGGCACCGGCCTGACCGAGGGCCTGGTGGTCGTGCAGGGGCTGGCCGCCCGGCGCGGCCTGGCCGAGACCATCGGCGGCCTCCTGGCCGCCGGGGCGCTCGACGTCATCGGGTCGGGCGTCGGGAAGGACGTCACCGCGTGAGCCGGCGGATGATCGTGTGCGACCTCGACGGGACGCTCCTCGACTCCCGCGGCCAGGTCTCGGAGCGCACCAGGACGGCCGTGCGCCGCGCCCGCGCCGCCGGGCACGTGTTCGTCATCGCGACCGCCCGGCCGGTGCGCGACACCCGTCCGGTGGCCGCGGCCCTGGACCACGCGGCCGTCGCCGTCTGCGGGAACGGCTCGATCACCTTCGACTTCGGCAGCGAGGAGGTGGTCGACTTCCGCCCGCTGGACCGGCAGCCGCTCGCCGCGGCGCTGTCGGTGCTGCGCGACCGCTTCCCCGGCGTGCGCCTGGGCGCCGAGTGCCGCCTTGAGCTGCTGCTGGAGGACGCCTTCCACCTGCCCGAGCCGCTGGCCCGCGACGCCCGGCGCGTCCCCCGCCTGGAGGGCGAGATCGGCCGGCACGACGTCGGCAAGCTCATGGTCCAGCTCGAAGGGGCCGCCCGCCAGTACTACGAGACCGTGCGAGGGATCCTGACCGGCTGCGAGGTCACCATCTCGGCGGACGTGTTCTGCGAGGTGATGCGGGCCGGCGTCACCAAGGCGGCGGCCCTGAAGTCGATGGCGGCCCGGCTCGGCCTCGGCAGCGCCGACGTGATCGCCTTCGGCGACATGCCGAACGACCTCCCCATGCTGACCTGGGCCGGAACCGCGGTGGCGGTCGCCAACGCCCACCCCGCCGTGCTCGGCGCGGTCGGCGAGGTGACCTTCTCCAACGACGACGACGGGGTGGCCGCGTGGCTGGAAAGGCACGCCATGGCCGATTTCTCAGAGAAGTATTGACGCTTGTCTGACGAGTATTCATGATGGGCGCTGGAGCCGGGAACGCACCGGCCAGGATCGGCCTGCGGAGGCAGGCCGCCAGGGCCCGCGCCAGGCGCGGGCGTCCCGTCTGAGAGGTGCCCCAGTGCCCCGATTAGCCGCTGCCCCTGTGCTCGTCCGCGTCGTCGCCCTCTGCGCGGCGCTGTGCTCGCTCGCCGCCTGCACCGCCGTCGACTCCGCCGGCGGCCCCGCCGCCGGGACGAAGGGCGCCACCTCGGTCGGCGTCGCCTTCAGCCGCGGCGGACGCGGAGACAGGTCCTTCAACGACTCGGTGGGGGCCGGCGTCGACCGCGCGAAGGCCGAGCTGGGCGTCACCGCCAAGGAGCTCAGCCCCAACGCCGCCGGGTCCGACCTGGAGGAGATCCTGCGGCTGCTGGCCCAGACCGGCCACAACCCGGTGCTGGCCGTCGGCTTCTTCTACGCCCAGCCGCTGGCGAAGGTCGCCCCCGCCTTCCCCCGCACCCAGTTCGTCATCATCGACGACGCCACCGTGAAGCTGCCCAACGTCACCAACGTGGTGTTCCGCGAGGAGCAGGCCAGCTACCTGGTCGGCGCGGCGGCCGCGCTCAAGTCCGCCACCGGGAGGATCGGCTTCGTCGGCGGGGTGCAGACGCCGCCGCAGGAGAAGTTCCTCGCCGGGTACGAGGCCGGCGCCCGCGCGGTGAAACCCGCGATCCAGCTCTCCAGCGTGTTCATGTCCCAGCCGCCCGACTTCAGCGGCTTCTCCGCGCCCGACAAGGCCCAGGAGGCGGCCCGCGGCATGTACGACGGCGGCGCCGACGTCGTCTACCACGCCGCCGGCGCGTCCGGGCTCGGCGTCTTCCAGGCGGCCAAGGCGGCCGGCAAGTGGGCGATCGGCGTCGACGTCGACCAGCGGAAGACGGTCGATCCGGGGCTCGCCGGGGTGATCCTCACCAGCGCCACCAAGCAGCTCGACGTCGCGGTGCTGAGCATCGTCCGGGACGCGGCGGCGGGCCGGCCGATCGCCGGGGTGCGCGAGTTCGGGCTCAAGGAGGGCGGCGTCGGCTACGCCACCAGCGGCGGCGAGCTCGCCGACATCCAGCCGCGGCTGGAGGAGCTGCGCAAGCAGATCGTCTCGGGCCAGATCAAGGTGCCCGTCAGGCCGGCGGAGAGCCGGTGAGCCGGGCGCGGGCGGCGGGCCGGGAGGCGGTGGGCGTGCTCGCCGTGCCGGCGCTCGCGCTGCTGATCGCGCTCACGGTCGCCACCGCGCTGCTGGCCGCGGTGGGGGCCGCGCCGGGGCGGACGTACCTGACGATGCTGGAGTTCGGGGTCCGGCCGGACTCGCTCGTCTCGGCGGTGAACCGGGCGGCCGTCTACTTCTTCGCCGCCCTCGCCGTGGCCGTCACCTTCCGGATGAAGCTGTTCAACATCGGGGTCGAGGGCCAGTACCACGTGGCCGCGCTGTTCGCGGCGGTCGCCGGGACGGCCGTGCGGCTGCCGGGCCCGCTGCACCTGGCGTTCGTCTGCCTGGTCGCCGTGCTGGCCGGGGCCCTGTGGGCGGGGATCGCCGCGGTGCTCAAGGTGTGGCGCGGCGTCTCCGAGGTGCTGTCCACGCTGCTGCTGAACTACGTCGCCACCGCCGTCGTCGCCTACCTGCTGGCCGAGGTCTTCGCCGCCGGCAGCACCTCCGGTTCGACGCCGGAGCTGCCGCCGTCGGCCCGGCTGCCCCAGCTCACGCTGCCCTCGGGCGACCAGCTCGGCTCGGCCGCGCTCGCCGCGGTCGTGCTGGGGGTGGCCGTGCACCTGATGCTCACCCGCACCCGCTACGGCTACGAGCTGAAGGCCGGCGGCCTGAACCCGGTGGCGGCGCGCGTCCAGGGCATCGACCCGCGCCGGATGATCCTGGTGACGATGTTGTTGTCCGGCGGCCTGGCGGGCCTGGCCGGGCTGCCCGACCTGCTGGGCCAGACCTACCGGTACGGCATGGACTTCCCCTCCGGCGCGGGCTTCACCGGGATCGCCGTGGCCCTGCTCGGCCGCAACACGCCGGTGGGCATCGCGCTGGCCGCCCTGCTCTTCGGGTTCCTGGAACGGTCGGCGCTGATCCTCGACATCGAGGGCATCCCCAAGGAGATCGTCACGATCATGCAGGGCGTCATCGTGCTCAGCGTCGTGGTCGCCTACGAGGTGGCGCGGCGCGTGGAACGCAGACGCGCCGAGCGGCTCGTACGGGAACAGGCCGCCCCCGCGCTGGAGCCGTCCGCGTGAGCGCGGCACGGTACCGGTGGTGGCGGGCCGCGCTCGTCCTGCTGCTGGCGATGTCTGCGGTCAGGGTGTTCACCGGCGCCGACGAGCTCACCGGGTCGGGCGTCATGGGGGCGGCGCTGCGGCTGGCGGTCCCCATCGGGCTCGCCGGGCTCAGCGGCCTGTGGAGCGAGCGCGCGGGCGTCGCCAACCTCGGCATCGAGGGCATGATGATCATCGGGACGGTCTGCGGCGCCTGGGCCGGGTACGCGTACGGCGTCTGGGCCGGGGTGCTGGTCGGCACGCTCGGCGGGGTCGCCGCGGGGCTGCTGCACGCGGTCGTCACCGTGACGTTCGGGGTCGACCAGGTCGTCTGCGGCATCGCGATCAACATCCTGGCCGTGGGCGTGGCCCGGTTCATGTCGGTCATCGCCTTCAGCGGCCTGCCGGGGGCGGGGGCCACCCAGTCGCCGCCGGTGCGCGGGTCGATCGGCACGGTGAGCGTGCCCGTCCTGGCGGGCGGCGGGGGCTCGCCCGATCTCCTGGGCGGGCTGGAGCGCGGCCGGTTCTTCCTGGTGTCCGACCTCGCCGGGATCGTGCGGGGGTTCCTGCACGAGGTCTCGCTGCTGACCGTGGTCGCCGTCGCGCTGGTCCCGCTGAGTTTCGTGCTGCTCTGGCGGACCGCGTTCGGGCTGCGGCTGCGTTCGGCGGGCGAGCATCCCGCGGCGGCGGACTCGCTCGGCGTCCCGGTGCTGCGGATGCGGTACTACGGCGTGCTGGTCTCCGGCGGGCTGGCCGGGCTCGGCGGGGCCTACCTGGTCACCGTCTCCTCGACCGTCTACCGCGAGGGCCAGACCGGCGGCCGGGGCTTCATCGGGCTGGCCGCCATGATCTTCGGCAACTGGCGCCCGACCGGTACGGCGGCGGGTGCCCTGCTGTTCGGCTACGCCGACGCGCTGCAACTGCGCCAGGCGAGCGCGGTGCACGTGCTGCTGCTCCTCGGGGCCGTGCTGGCCTGGGTCGCGGCGATCGTGCTCGTCCGCACGCGGCTGCGCCCGGCCGCGACGCTGGCGCTGCTCGGCGCCGCCGCCTTCGCGCTCTTCCAGGGCACCGACTCGGTCCCCACCCAGCTCGTGTACGCCACGCCGTACCTCACCACGCTCCTGGTGCTGGTCACGGTCGCCCAACGGCTCCGCATGCCGGCCTACGTCGGCATCCCCTACCGGCGAGGAGACGCGTGATGGCCATCGACCGGGAGCCTCGCCTGATGGGGTACGCCGACCGCTGGTCGGCCGCCCCCGGCGAGCGGCTGACCGTGCACGCCTCGGGCCCGTCCGGGGAGGCGGACGTCGCCCTCGTGGACCTCGTGCGGGAGGGCGACCTGACCCCGGCCGTGCCCGTGACGATCGAGCCCCGGCCGCTGCGGCCCGGCTCCCGGCTGGAGGCGGCCTCGGTGCCGACGCCTCCCCGGGGCGGCCTGGCCCTG
Organism: Nonomuraea sp. NPDC049607; assembly: GCF_040675375.1. NCBI lineage: Bacteria > Bacillati > Actinomycetota > Actinomycetes > Streptosporangiales > Streptosporangiaceae > Nonomuraea > Nonomuraea sp. NPDC049607. The sequence continues at coordinate 313,553 of NZ_JBFAOV010000007.1, read as the reverse complement.
TGGATCCGTCCCAAGCGGCTCGGGGCGCGCCAGGTCGTGGCCCGTCTGGGCGCCTCCGGCTGGCGGCTGCTGCTGGCGCTCGACGAGGAGGGCCGGCCGGAGGCGACCGTGCTGACGGCGTCCGGGAGCATGGGCTGCCGCCTGCGCGCGGCCGTCCCGGCGGGGGAGTGGTCGCTGCTGGCCGTGGCGTGGGACGCGGCGCCGCTGATGACCGTCCTGCACCTGAACGACTTCCGCACCCCGGGCGTGAGCGCCGGCCGGGCCCGCCTGCCGCTGCCGTCCACGTCCGGCGAGCTGCGGATCGGGGCCGGCGACGAGCACCCGTACGCGGGCCGGATCGCCCTCCCGATGGTGACGGACGGCCTGCTCACCGCCCCGGGACACGCCCCGCTGCGCGACCTGACCACCGCTCCCGAGCTGGTCAAACACCTCGGCCCCGACCTGCTGGCCCTCTGGGACCCCTCCGCCGGGCCCGGCGCCCCCGTCGTCCCGGACGTCAGCGGGAACGGGCGCCACGCGAACGCCGTCAACCGGCCGCTCGCCGGGCTGATCGGGCCGGGAGGCGTCGCCCGCACCGCGCTCCAGGTCAGCCCGGAGGACCTCGACGACGCCCGCTGGCCGGTGACGTGCGAGCTGACCGTCCCCGAGGACGCCGGCTCCACCGTGCTCGGCGTGCGCCTGCGCACCCGGGGCCAGTCGTGCGTCCTCCCCGTGGTGGTGCGCCCGGACGGGACGCGCAGGAGCGCGGTCGCGGTCGTCCTGCCCACGTTCACCTACCTCGCCTACGCCAACCACCGGCAGTCCAGCGAGGCCGAGTACTTCGGGGACTACAAGCGGGTCACCGACCGCGTGATCACGCTCTCCCCGGTGGACGCCTACCTCAACGAGCACCGCGAGCTCGGCCTGTCCCTGTACGACCAGCGGAGAGAGGGCGGTCACGTCACCCACTCCTCCAGGCTCCGCCCGGTGCTCAACCTCACCCCCGGCTACCGCTGGTGGATGACCGGCGCGCCACGCCACTTCGCCGCCGACCTGCTGCTGCTGCGCTGGCTGCGTTCGGCGGGGTTCGCCTTCGACGTGCTGGCCGACGAGGACGTGCACGAAGGCGGCGCCGACCTGCTGTCCGCCTACCGCGTCGTCCTGACCGGCAGCCACCCCGAGTACGTCACCGCCCCCGGCCGCGCGGCCTTCGGTGCGTACGTGTCGGGCGGCGGCCGGCTCATGTACCTGGGCGGCAACGGGTTCTACTGGGTGACCGGCGTCGACCCCCGTCACCCGCACGCCATCGAGGTCCGCCGCGGCCACGTCGGCGACTGGTGGGACGACGAGCCCGGCGAGGACGTGCTGACCTCCACCGGCGAGCCGGGCGGCCTCTGGCGGCACCGCGGCCTCGCGCCGCAGGAGTTGCTCGGCGTCGGCTTCGCCGCCCAGGGGTGGGGGCCCGCCCCCGGGTACACCCGGCTGCCCGACAGCCACCGGGAGGAGGCGTCCTGGGTCTTCGAGGGCGTCGGGACCGACCCGGTGGGCTGCTGCGGGCTCGCGCTCGGCGGGGCGGCCGGGGACGAGATCGACCGGGCCGCGCCCGAGCTCGGCACCCCACCGGACACCCTGCTGCTCGCGACCTCCGCGGGCGGCCACAGCCACCACTACCGGCCCCCTACCGAGGAGGCCGGAACCGGCGCGGAGACCGTACGCGCCGACATGACCCTGCGACGGCTCGGATCAGGCGGCGCGGTCTTCGCCGCCGGATCCGTCAACTGGGTGACCAGTCTCGCCTGCTGTGACGGTGACATCAGGCGAATCACCCGCAACGTCCTGTCCCGATTCCTGCTCTCCCGCAGCTTGTGAGTGAGGAGTGACGTGACCACCGCCAGCGCGAGGCACCTCGACTACCCCTATCCCCGCACGTCGGCCGAGTTGACCGACGAGCTGTTGTCCATGCCCGCCGAGGACGTGGCGGCCATCGCCCGCCACCCGCTGACCGTCTACCCCGACACGACCGAGCTCTACTACCGGCTGGCCCGCGAGATGGCCGACGAGTTACGCGCCCGCAACATGCGCGGCGAGCCCACCCGCTGGATCCTGCCCGTGGGACCGAAGGCGCAGTACCCGATCCTCGCGCGCATCTGCAACGAGGAGCGCATCAGCTGGGCCGACGTGTTCGCCTTCCACATGGACGAGTTCCTCGACTGGCAGGGCCGGCCGGTGGACCCCTCGCATCCCTTCAGCTTCCGCGGCTACTGCGACCGCAACCTCTACCAGCTCCTCGACCCCGACCTGCGGCCCCACCCCGACAACGTCGTCTTCCCCGACGTGTTCGACCCCGACGCGTTCGGCGAGCGCCTGCGCGGCACGGGCGGCGCCGACACCTGCTACGCGGGCTTCGGCTACCGGGGGCACCTGGCCTTCAACGAGCCGCCGTCCACGCGCTGGCACCAGTACACCGCCGAGGAGTTCGCCGCCTCGACCACGCGCGTCGTCCCCTTGCTCGACGACACGATCGTGGCCCACTCCCACCGTGTGACCGGCGGCTACACGCAGGCGATCCCGCGCATGGCGATCACCGTCGGCATGTCGGAGATCCTCTCCGCCCGCCGGCTGCACCTCGTCACCGACGGCGGCGCCTGGAAGCGCTACATCGTCCGGGTCCTCCTGCTCACCACCGAGCCGGACGTGCTGCTCCCGGTCACCTTCGCGCACCGCCACCCCGACGTGCGCGTGACCGTCGACGCCGACAGCATCGCGCCCTGCGCCCTGGGGCTGGGCTCGTGACCGTCGTCGCGATCGGCGCCTACATCGTCGACCTGTACATGTTCGGCGACCACCTGCCGGAGCCGGGCGAGAGCGTCAACGCCGCCGACTACGCCACCGCGCACGGCGGCAAGGCCGCGAACGTGGCCGTGGCCGCCGCGCGGCTGGGCGCACCGGCCCGGTTCGTCGGCTGCCTCGGCGACGACGCCGCCCGGCCGGTGGCGCTGGCCGAGCTGCGCGCCGAGGGCATCGAGGTCGGCGACTGCACCACGGCCGTCGGCGTGGCGACCGGGCGCAGCTTCGTCTACGTCGACTCCGGCGGCAGGCAGATGGTGATGACCTGGCCGGGGGCCGCCGACCTGCTGCCGCCCGCCCAGGCGGCCGCCGTCGCCGCCGGACTGCCCACCGGGTCCGTGCTCGTCCTCCAGGGCGAGATCCCGCTGGAGATCTCCTACGCCGCCGCGACGGCCGCCCCGGCGGGCGTGCGCGTCCTGCTCAACCCCAGCCCGGCGGGCCCGTTCCGCGAAGGGACCGGGAAGGAGCTGCTGGCCCGGGCCGACCTGCTGGTGCTCAACGAGGGCGAGCTGGCCGCCCTGGCCGGGCCGACCCCCGGCGACCTGGACGACCTGCGCGGCCGGACCAGGGGGCGCGCCGTCGTCGTCACCCGCGGCGAGCACGGCGCCGAGATCGCCGACGACGGCGGCACTATGCTGATCGACGTCCCCAGCGTGCGCGTTGTGGACACCACCGGCGCGGGTGACGCCTTCACCGGCGCCCTGGCGGCCGCCCTCTGCGCCGGCGCGGGCCTGGTGCGCGGCGTCCGGCTCGCCTGCCAGGTGGCGACCGTCTCGGTCACGCGCCGGTTCTGTGCCCCCAGCTACCCATCGGCCGCCGAGCTCGGCATCGCCCCGCTCCGCGGTCCGTCCGTGCAGGAGAGACCCGCGTGACACGACGTCATCCCACCCTGGCCATCCAGATCCGTGACCGGCTGCACGCCCTGATCGTCGAACAGGGGTTGCGCCCCGGTGACAGGCTGCCGTCGGAGAACGAGCTCATGACCCTGTTCGACGTCGGGCGCACCAGCATCAGGGAGGCGTTCAAGCTCCTGGAGCAGGAAGGGCTCATCCAGGCCAGGCACGGCGACGGCCGCTACCTCACCACCCAGCCCAGCCTGGACCGGCCGCTGACCCGCCTCGAAGGCGTGACCGAGATGCTGGCCAGCCGGGGGTTCACGGCCGACAACACCGTCCTCGACGTCGTGGCCACCGAGCCGGACCGCCACCAGCGCGAGCTGCTGCAACTCCCGCCCGGCGAGGCCATCGTCCGGTTGGAACGCCTGCGCCGGCACCGGGACGACGCGCTGCTGTACTCGATCGACCTGTTCCCGCGCTCGCTCATCGGCCGCCCCATGGACGAGGTGGACTGGACGGGGTCGCTGTTCCAGCTCCTCACCGAGTACGGCCACACCATCGCCTACGCCGTCGCCCAGGTCAGGGCGGTGACCCTCAGCCACGCCCAGGCCGAGCGCATCGGCACCCCCGAGGACGGCGGCGCCTGGCTGCTGCTGCTCCAGACCCACCACGACAGCGCCGGACGGCCGCTGCTGTATTCGCAGGACTACCACAGGGGCACCGACTTCTCCTTCCACCTGGTGAGACGCCGAGACTGACGAGTCCCCACGACCGATAGAGCCGCCGCCGCGTACCGACCGACCGCCGTTCGCCGACGCAGAGAGGATCATGCGATGAGTGCCATCACGCTGGAGGCCGGCCAGCCGATCCCGGCCTCCCCTTCCAGCCTCCGTGCGAGGTGCTCCAGGCTGTCCGTCTTCTGGCTCGCCGAGGACGAGGTCTCCTTCTACGGGCTCCCGCCGCTGCTGATGAAGGTGTCGAACGTGGCCGGGGTCGCGGTCGTGCGCAGCTCGGCGGAGGCCAGGCTGCTGCTGGCCGGCGAGGACTTCGACGTGGCGGTGATCCCGCTCGCCGTCCTGGCGGACGTGCTCGGCGGACGCCCCTGCCGGGCCCGCCCGCGCATCCTGGCCATGGTGCGGCAGGGGGAGGAGCTCGCGCCCTGCGTCGCCCAGCGGTACGGCCTGGCCGGTTGCCTGCTGTGGGACGAGATCAATGTCGCGGGCTTGTCGGGCACCTTCGATCGGCTGCTGCGCGGTGACGCGCCCGCCCCGTCCAGAGGCGGCCCCGACCTGCTCGGACGCCTGACCGAACGCGAGCACATGGTCCTGGCGCTGCTGCTGCGCGGCATGAGCAACCACCAGATCGCCCGCGCGATGGGCATCTCCATCCACGGCGTCAAGCGCCACATCTCGAACCTGCTCGTCAAGTTCAACTGCTCCAACCGCACCGAGGTCGCCCTGGTCGCCCAGCGTCTCGGCCTCGACCCCGCCGCCCGCATCCCGAGCCACCTGAGCAGCACCGGCACGTAGCACGTACGACGAACCATCCCGATCGGTCATCGAGAAACGGAGTGACAATGGACGTCCCTCTCATGGAACTCAGCGGCCGCGCTCCCGTCGTCAGGCTGCACGACATCGAGGCGGACATGGCCGCCGCCACCGACGCCATCAGGTCACAGCTGACCGGATGGGGCTTCATGGCCGCGGAGGTTCCCGGCATCGGCGAGCGCGTCGCGGCCATGATGAACGACTTCGCCGCGGCCTGCCGGGCGACCGGGCCCGCCCTGTCCGACTACGCCTACGACGTCGTCCCGCAGCTCGCCGTCGGCGGCACGCACGGGTTCTTCCCGTACAACTCGGAGATCCCGCGCCTGGCCAACGGCGTGCCCGACCCGAAGGAGTTCATCCACGTCAGCGGCGCCATGATCGGCGACCAGCCGCCCGGGGCGGGTGACGTGCTGCGGGCCTTCCCGGCGTTCGGCACCCGCGCCGCCGAGGTGTTCGACATCGCCTTCCGGCTGATCTCGCTCTTCGGCGAGGTCGTCCGGGGGATGATGCCGCCGGGCACGCCCGAGCTGGACCTGTCGCACGACGCGACGAACCTGCGGGTGATCCACTACCGGGACGTGGGCGACCGCCAGGTGCTGGCCCACGAGCACTCCGGCATCCAGATGCTCGGCCTCCAGCTTCCCCCGTCCGACCAGGGCCTGCAGTACGTGCTGCACGACGGCACCTGGGTCGAGCCAGTGATCGCCGGGACCGACGTCGTGCTCTGCAACATCGGCCGGATGCTCACCAGCGCCTCCGACGGGCGGTTCCGGCCGTCCACGCACCGGGTGCACACCAGGCCGATGCCCGCCGGCTACGAGCGCCTGTCGTCCGTGCTCTTCGCCTACCCGCAGCACAAGGCCCGCCAGTGGAAGATGGTGGACGGCGAGCTGATGACGCTGAACTCCACCTGGGGCGACTTCATCGAGAGCCGCTTCCAGGGCCTCGGCAAGCAGTCCTGACCACCCGGCCTCCACCCGCCTCCTGGCGGCCTTGGCTGCCGTCAGGAGGTGGCGCGGACGGCCGCGCGGATCACGTCGGCGACCTCCTTCGGCCGGGACACCGCGACCGCGTGCGAGGCGCCCGCGACCTCGACGGCGGTCGCGCCGGCCCGCTCGGCGCCGAACCGCTGCACGTCGGGGTTGATGGCCTGGTCGGCGTCCGCGACGACGGCCCACGACGGCTTGGCCCGCCAGGCCGTCGTGGCCGCCGGCTCGGTGAACGCCCCGGCCGCCAGCGGCCGCTGCGCCACCGCCAGGACGCGGGTGACGTCGGCGGGCACGTCCGCGGCGAAGACCTCGGGGAAGGCGTCGGCGGCGATGGTGAGCTCCACGGCGGTGCCGCCGCCGGCCAGCGGGTAGGACGCCTGCCGCAGGCTCGCGCCGAGCGGCGGCTCGGGGAAGCGTCCCTGGAGCTCGGCCAGGCTCTCGCCCTCCTCCAGGACGTACGCGGCGACGTAGACGAGGCCGACGACGTTGTCCGCCGTGCCGGCCACGGTGATGATCGCGCCGCCGTACGAGTGGCCGACCAGCACGACCGGGCCGTCGATCTGGGCCGCCACGGAGGCGACGTAGGCGGCGTCGGAGGCCAGGCCGCGCAGCGGGTTGGGCGGCGCGACCACGGGGATGCCGTCCCGCTGGAGCTCGGCGATGACGCCGGTCCAGCTCGCCGCGTCGGCGAACGCGCCGTGCACGAGGACGACCGTCGGGGTGATGCTCTCCGTCATGGGAAAGGCTCCTTCTCTGGGCAAAGGGGACCGGTCGGCCCCGGTAGCGATCCAACAGCCCGGCCGCTCGCGCGCACGAGGCGGAAACGTACTTCTGCCTGTGGTTCCGCCTCGTCTTTCCCCGGGACGGTCGCTTTGATGGATGACGGCCCCCCTGCTTCCCGCCCCTTCTTCCTGGAGTGATCATGATCAAGCCTGTCCTGGAACCCGCCGCCCAGGCGTTCGCCGAGGCCACCGCCGAGCCGCCGTACCTGTTCCAGCTCCCGCCGGAGGAGGGCCGCAAGGCCGTGAACGAGGTCCAGTCCGGCCCGGTCGAGCTGCCCGCCGTGGACGAGGAGTGGGTGACGGTCCCCGGCGGCCCCACCGGCGAGGTCAGGGCCCGCATCGTGCGGCCCGCCGGCAGCACCGGCGACCTTCCCGTGATCATCTACATCCACGGCGCGGGCTGGGTCTTCGGCAACGCCCACACCCACGACCGGCTGGTCCGCGAGCTGGCGACCGGCGCCGGCGCCGCCGTGGTCTTCCCCGAGTACGACCTGTCGCCCGAGCACCGCTACCCGGTCGCCATCGAGCAGAACTGGACGGTCGCCCGCTGGATCGTCACCGACGGCGCCTCCAAGGGCCTGGACGCCACGCGCCTGGCGGTGGCCGGCGACTCCGTCGGCGGCAACATGACCGCCGCGCTCACCATCATGGCCAAGCAGCGTGGCGGGCTGTCGCTGCGCGGCCAGGTGCTCTTCTACCCGGTGACCGACGCCTCCTTCGACACCGGCTCCTACCGGCAGTTCGCCGAGGGCTACTTCCTGCGCCGCGACGGCATGCAGTGGTTCTGGGACCAGTACACGACCTCGGCCGCCGAGCGCGCCGAGATCACCGCGTCCCCGCTGCGGGCCACCGTCGAGGAGCTGACCGGCCTGCCGCCGGCGCTGGTCATCACCGGCGAGGCGGACGTGCTGCGGGACGAGGGCGAGGCGTACGCCGCCAAGCTGCGCGAGGCCGGGGTGCCCGTGACCGCCGTGCGTTACCAGGGCATCATCCACGACTTCGTCATGCTCAACGCGCTGCGCGGCACGTACGCGGCCGAGTCGGCGATCGAGCTGGCCGTGGGCACGCTGCGCCGGGCCCTGCACGAGAGCTGACCCGCCGCGCCATGTCCTCCGCCTACGACCTCGACCAGGTACGCCACGCCAACGCCACCGGCCGGGTTCCGGTCGTCTTCGTGCACGACCCGTGGCTGCTGGCCGAGAGCTGGGAGCCCTGGGCCGAGGTGTTCGGGCAGGCGGGGTTCGTCCCCGTGATCCCGGCCTGGCCGGCGGACGGCGAGGCGGCGGGGCACTTCGCGGGGCTGGTCGGCGGGCTGACCCGCCGGCCCGCCGTCGTCGGCCACGCCGCCGGCGGCCTGGTCGCGCAGATCCTCGCCGGGCGCGGGCTGGCCTGCGCCTGCGTGGCGATCAGCCCGGCGCCGTTCCGCGGGACGCTCACGTACGGGCGGTTCCGGCACGCCGTGGCCAACGCCGTCGGGGAGGAGGAGGCCAGGCGGCTGTACGAGACGTACGCCGTCCCGGCGGGGGAGGCGGCCGACCCGTGGAGCCTCGACGGCACAGCGCCGGACCGGGGGCCGCTGCTGCTGATCTCCGGCGAGATGGACCGCACGGTCCCGTGGGCCGCCGCACACGCCTCCTACCTGCGCCAGGCGCGCAATCAGCACCACCTGACCGAGATCGTCGAGCTGCCGGGGCGCGGACACTCGATGACCGTGGACAGCGGCTGGCGCGAGGTCTGCGGCACCGCCCTGACCTTCGTCGAACGCTTCGTGGAGCCCTGACCGGCGCGCGCCCGGCCTGGTTCAGCCGGTGGCCCCCGGGGTCGCGACCGGGCTGAGCCGGGCGAGCTCGGCGGCCACGCGGGCGGCGCGGACGGTGTCGGCGGAGGCTTCGTACAGCTCCTTGGCCTCCTGGAACGCCTCGCGGGCCTCCTCCAGCCGTCCCAGCTCGACCAGCGCCCGGCCCAGGTTCGTCAGCGTATGGGCCGTGGCCCGGTTGATCGGACGCTTGCGCAGCTCGACCAGCGCCTCGCGATAGTGGTCGGCGGCCTCCTGCCAGCGGCCGAGCGCGAAGTAGCCGTCGCTCAGCAGGTCCAGTGCCGCGCCGACGGCGTGGGCGACGATGACCGGCGTGCCGCCGAACGCCGGGTCGCGCAGCCGTTCCAGCACCTCCAGCCCGTGCCGTACGGCCTCCTCGATGCGGCCGAGCCTGCGCAGGCCGTTCCCGACGCTGAGCACGGCCTGGGCGTACCCTTCCGGGTCGCCGGCCAGGCGGAAGCACTCCGCCGCCCGCCGCGCGTGCTCCAGGCCGGTCTCCAGGGCGGGCCGGTCGTCGCGACCCCACAGCGCCCAGGTGGCGTAGGTCAGCGCCCAGCCCTGCTGGCGCACGTCGCCGACCTCGCGGGCCAGCTCCAGCGCGCGCAGCGCGGTGCGCTCGCCCTCGGCGTACCGGCCCTGGCAGTACGTCCGCGCCCAGGACAGGTAGTTGAGGTGCACCGCCTCCTGCGCGCGGTCGCCCGTCGCGCGGGCGGCCGCGGACGACAGCTCGAACACCTCGGGCCAGTGTCCCCAGTGCATCCACAGGTCGGAGAACCAGTGCATGGCCTCGGCCACCTCGACGACCCGCGCGTGCTCGCCGACGCGGGCCGCCTGCCGCAGCGCCGCCAGCCATGCCGTGCCCTCGGCCTGGAGCCATTCCTGCGCCTGCCGGGCGCTGTCCAGCTCGACCAGCGAGCTCCAGCCGGGCGGCGGCGCGCCGTAGTCCGGCTCGAACCAGCGTCCGGCGACGGTTGCCACCTCCAGCAGCCAGTCGTCCATCCGCCGCCGCGCCTGCCGCTGAGCCGACATGGACTCCTCGTCGGACAGCCGGGCGCGGGCGAACAGCCGTACGAGATCGTGGAAGCGGTAGCGGCCGGGGTACGGCGACTGCAGCAGCCCCAGGTCGACCAGCTCCTCCAGGGCGTCCTCGGCGTCGTCCGGGCCGAGCTCGGCGAGGACCGCCGTCATCGGCACCCCGAAGTCCGGCGCGGCGGCCAGCGCCAGACGGCGGAAGGCACGCCGCGCGGGCGCCGAGAGCTGCCGGTACGACAGCGCGAAGGCCGCCGCCACCGACAGGTCGCCGGCGGCCAGCGACTCCACCCGGCGTCCCTCGTCGCCGAGGCGGGCGGCCAGATTCCCGGGGGTCCAGCCGGGCCTGCTCTGCAGCCGGTTGCCGGCGATGCGCAGCGCCAGCGGCAGGTTCCCGCACAGGTCGGCCACCAGTGCCACCCCGTCCGGGTCGGCCTCGGCACGCTCGGCGCCGACGATCGCGCGCAGCAGCGCGGCCGACTCCCCGGCGGCCAGATGAGCCAGCGGCAGCTGGTGGACGCCTTCGAGCCCGGCCAGCGGGCGGCGGCTGGTCACCAGCGTCATCGCCGGGCCCTCCGCGGGCAGCAACGGGCGCACCTGGGCCTCGTGGGCGGCGTTGTCCAGGATGACCAGGCAGCGCCGTTCGCGCAGCAGGGCGCGGTAGTGGCCGGCGCGGCCCTCCTCGTCGGCTGGGATGCGTCGCTCGGCCACGCCCAGGGCGTTGAGCAGCCTGGACAGCGCCGTGCCCGGGTCCAGCGGGACCGGGTCCATGCCGCGCAGGTCCAGGTAGAAGCGGCCGTCGGGGAACAGGTCGGCCAGGTGCGCGGCGGCGCGTACGGCCAGCGCCGTCTTGCCGATGCCGGCGGTCCCCGAGACGGCGGCGACGACGGCGGGCGCGTCCTCGGCCGTCCGGGCGGCCAGGTCGCGCAGCAGGTCCAGCTCCCGTTCCCGGCCGGTGAAGTCGCCCACGCCGCGGGGCGGCTCGCAGGCGCCCGGCGCGGCGGCCTCCTGGCGGGGACGGCCGGCGCGGGCGGCGTCCGACAGCGCCGTCCGCCGCGGCTCGTCCAGCCGCAGCGCCTCGGCCAGGGCCTCGACGGTGCGCCGCTGGGGGCCCCGGCTGGCGCCGCGCTCCATGTCGCCGATGGCCCGCACGCTGACGCCGGAGGCGTGGGAGAGCTCCTCGATGGTCAGCCCGGCGGCGTGTCTCAGGCTTCTCAGCATCGTGCCGAACGACTCCGCCACCCGTCCCCCTCATGCTGGTGAGCGGCGAAATCCCCCGAAGCGCCGCATACCCACCTTATCTGCCGGAAAATGGGGTGAGGTGCTGGTCGATCGAGGTGTACGTCACGGTCCAGAAGTTCTCGAAGACCTTGGGCGGCACCTGCGAGGTCATGGCCACCTGCGTGAACAGCACACCCACCAGCCCCGGCACCTCGCCCCGCTCCACGAACCCGCCCAGCACACCCCGCAGCCGCTGTTCCAGTACGCTCATCGGTCCTCCTGAAGTGACGTGTCCCGGCAATGACCGGCCGCCGTCGGAAAACTCATCGCCGCGACATGTCCATCCGGGCGGGTCCCGTTCGTGGTGATGGCGTACGGCGGCCCCGCCGTACGCCGACCGCGGAAAGGGAACACCGTGAAGTACATGCTGCTGATCAACTCCGGCACCTCCGACGAGCAGGAGCCGGGCGACTTCCAGGAGTGGGTGGCCTACGACAAGTCCGTCCGGGAGGCGGGCGTCCTGGTCTCCGGCGAGTCGCTGGCCGACCTGGTGACCGCCACCACCGTCCGGGTGGGCGGCGACGGCACGCCCACCGTGACCGACGGCCCGTACGCCGAGACGCACGAGGTCCTGGGCGGCTTCTACGTGATCGACGTGCCCGACCTCGACGCCGCCCTCGACTGGGCCGTCCGTTGCCCGGGGGCGCGCGGCGGCGGCTCGGTGGTGGTGCGCCCGGTCGCCGACTTCGACGCGTGAGTTCTCCGGTGCGTGAGCGCTTCGGGGTCTTCGGTGCGTGAGATCGAGGACGTCTTCCGTGAGGAGCGCGGCCGGTTGCTGGCCGCGCTCGTCCGCCGCTTCGGCGACCTCGACCTGGCCGAGGAGGTCACCTCCGACGCCGTCGAGGCGGCGCTGAGACACTGGCCGGCCGAGGGCGTGCCGCCCAATCCGGGCGCGTGGCTGATGACCACGGCCCGGCGCAGGGCGGTCGACCGGCTCAGGCGCGAGCAGGCGCTCGCCACCCGGCTGGCCGTCCTGGCGGCCGAGGCCGAGCGGGCCGGCCCCGAGGCCCCCGCAGGCGAGGACGGCGGCCTGCCCGACGAACGCCTGCGGCTCTTCTTCACCTGCGCCCACCCCGCGCTGCCCGCCGAGGACCGGGGCGCGCTGACGTTGCGCTGCCTGGCCGGCCTGACCACCCCCGAGGTGGCGCGGGCCTACCTGGTGCCGGCCCAGACGATGGCCAAGCGCATCGTCCGGGCCAAGAAGAAGATCCGGGAGGCGCGCGTCCCGTTCCGCGTGCCCGACGCCGACGAGCTGCCGGAACGGGTTCCCGGCGTGCTCCAGGTCATCTACTCGATCTTCACCGAGGGCTACGCGGCCAGCTCGGGCCCCCACCTCCAGCGGCTCGACCTGGCCGAGGAGGCGATCAGGCTGGCCCGGATCCTGCGCCGGCTGCTGCCCGCCGAGCGGGAGGTCGCCGGGCTGCTGGCGTTGCTGCTGCTGGTGCACGCGCGGCGCCAGGCCCGTACCGGGCCTGGGGGCGAGCCGGTGCTGCTCGACGAGCAGGACCGCGGCCTCTGGGACCGGGCCATGATCGAGGAGGGGGCGGCGCTGGTGGTGGCCGCGCTCAGCGGCGGCCCGCCGGGCCCGTACGCCGTCCAGGCCGCGATCGCGGCGCTCCACGACGAGGCCCCCGACCTGGCCACGACCGACTGGCCGCAGATCGTGGCCCTGTACGACGTGCTGCTCGCGCTCGACCCCTCCCCGGTGGTGGCGCTGAACCGGGCTGTCGCCGTGGCCATGCGCGACGGGCCCGAGGCCGGGCTGGCACTGCTGGAGGAGCTCGCGGGGGAGCGGCGGCTGCGCGACTACCACCCCTACCTGGTGGCCCGCGCCGACCTGCTGCACCGGCTCGGCCGCCTGCCCGAGGCCGCCGAGGCGTACCGGACGGCGCTGCGGGCGGCCACCAGCGAGCCCGGACGCGCCTACCTGCGCCGCCGCCTGGCCGCGGCGGAGGAAGCCGTGCCCGAGGTTTGAGTACCGCCCTGACCTGGGAGAACTGCTGCGATGGGTGGAGCAGACGGTGACCGCTACCTGCCGATCGCCGAGCACGGCCTCATCGGCGATCTGCGCAGCGTGGCCCTCGTCGGCACCAACGGGACCATCGACTGGTACTGCTGCCCGGCCTTCGACTCGCCCAGCGTCTTCGCCGCGATCCTCGACGCCGACCGGGGCGGGGCGTTCGAGCTGGCCACCGACGTGCCGGCGCGGACCAAGCAGTTCTACTTCCCTGACACCAACGTGCTCATCACCCGCTTCTTCACCGAGAGCGGAGTGGGCGAGATCCAGGACTTCATGCCGATCATCGGCGAGCCGGGCGGCCGCGGACGGCAGCGGCTGATCCGGCGGGTGCTCTGCGTGCGCGGCTCGCTGCCCTTCCACGCGCGGGTGGCCCCCCGCTTCGGCTACGGCGCCGACCCGCACACCGTCCGCGAGGCCGACGGCCTGACCGTCTTCGAGTCGGCCCACCTGACGCTCGCGCTGAGCGTCACCGTCCCGGTCGAGTCCGACGGCCGCGACGTGCGGGCGGCCTTCACCCTCGCGGAGGGCGAGTCGGAGGTGTTCGCGCTCGACCGGGTCGAGGCCGAGGTCCCGCCGCTCGGGTGCCCGCACGTCGAGGCGGAGGAGCAGCTGACCGCCACGGTGACGTTCTGGCGCAAATGGCTGTCGGCCTCCCGCTACCGGGGCAGGTGGCGGGAGATGGTCCACCGCTCGGCGCTGACGCTCAAGCTGCTGACGTACGCGCCGACCGGCGCCATCGTCGCCGCGCCGACGACCAGCCTGCCCGAGCTGATCGGTGGCGAGCGCAACTGGGACTACCGCTACCTCTGGATCCGCGACGCCGCCTTCTGCGTCTACGCCCTGCTCCGGCTCGGCTTCACCGGCGAGGCGGAGGCGTTCATGTCGTTCCTGACCCGGTACGTCAGCCTGCGCGGCGCCGGACCCAACGGCCCCCTCCAGATCATGTACGGCATCGACGGCCGCACCGACCTGCCCGAACGGCAGCTCGACCACCTGGAGGGCTACCGCGGCTCGGCCCCCGTACGCGTCGGCAACGCCGCCGCCGACCAGCTCCAGCTCGACATCTACGGCGCCCTCCTCGACTCCGTCTACCTCTACGACAAATGGGGCAAGCCCATCTCCAGCGACCACTGGAACGCCGTCTGCGCCCTGGTCGACTGGGTCTGCGACAACTGGGACCAGCCCGACGAGGGCGTCTGGGAGACCAGGGGCGGGCGCAAGAAGTTCCTGTACTCCCGGCTGATGTGCTGGGTCGCCATCGAACGCGCCATGCGCATGGCCGCCCACCGGGGCCTGCCCGCCGACATCCCCCACTGGCGCGCGGCCCGCGACGACCTCTACCGGCAGATCATGGCCCACGGCTGGTCCGACGTGCGGCAGGCGTTCGTCCAGCACGAGGACGACGACGTGCTCGACGCGGCGCTGCTGATGATGCCGCTGGCCAAGTTCGTCTCGCCCACCGACCCGAAATGGCTGTCCACCCTCGACGCGCTCACCGCCGACCTGGTGTCCGACTCGCTGGTCTACCGCTACGACCCCGACGCCAGCCCCGACGGCCTGCGCGGACAGGAGGGCACGTTCTCCATCTGCTCCTTCTGGTACGTCGAGGCGCTGGTCCGCGCCGGCCGGGTGGAGGAGGCCCGCCTGGCCTTCGAGAAGATGCTGACCTACGCCAACCACCTCGGCCTGTACGCCGAGGAGATCGGCCGTACGGGCGAGCAGCAGGGCAACTTCCCGCAGGCGTTCACCCACCTGGCCCTGATCAGCGCCGCCTTCAACCTCGACCGCGCCCTCGGCTGACCTGCCAGCGTCCTGACAGCCGGGTACCAGCGCGGGCGGCCATGCTGCTGTCTCCACCGACGTGAAGGCAGGACGGGATGGGCGGCAGGATGGCGACGCAGTGGCAGCCGGCGGAAGTGACCTCGCGGGACGGGACGACGATCGCCCTGCTCAGCGCCGGGCGAGGCCCCGGGCTGCTGGTGATCCCCGGGAACAACCGGCGCGCCCACCACTACGGGGCCCTGGCGCGGGAGCTGTCCGGCGCACACAGCGTGCACGTGATCGAACGGCGCGGACGCGGCTCCAGCGGCCCGCAGGGCCCGGCCTACAGCGTGGAGACGGAGGTCGACGACGCCCTCGCCGTCATGAACCACACGGGTGCGCGCCTGGTCTTCGGGCACAGCTACGGCGGCCTCGTCGCCCTGCACCTCGGGCTGCGCCGGCGGGTGGACGCGCTCATGGTCCACGAACCCGGCGTGAGCATCGACGGTTCCTTCCCCGCCCA
Source organism: Nonomuraea sp. NPDC049607 (assembly GCF_040675375.1). Taxonomy (NCBI): domain Bacteria; kingdom Bacillati; phylum Actinomycetota; class Actinomycetes; order Streptosporangiales; family Streptosporangiaceae; genus Nonomuraea; species Nonomuraea sp. NPDC049607. Next base: position 298,143 of record NZ_JBFAOV010000007.1, on the reverse strand, counting down.
CTGGGTGCCGGCGTTCAACCGCCTGCTGGAGGAGGGCAGGCGCACGGCGGCGATGGCGGCCTTCCTCAAGGGCACCCGCCTGACCCCCGTCGGCGACGCGCCGGCGCCGGTGTTCCACGCGCTGGCGTTCCTGCTGCTGCGCGGGTCCGAAGGGCGGGACGCGCGGGCGATGATGGCGACGACCCCGGCCGAGATCGGCGAGATCCTCCGCCTGGACTCCGACGGCGCCAGGTACACGGGCGTCGACTCCCCGACGCTGCTGCTCGGCGGCGGCAGGTCCCCCGGCTACCTCACCGGCGTGCTCGCCCGCCTGGCCCACGTCATGCCCGACGCCTGCCACGAGATCGTCGCCGGGCTCGACCACAACGCCCCCGACCTGAACGCCCCGGACGTCGTCGCCGAACGGATCCGGACCTTCGTGCGGTCCCGTCCCGCCCGCGGACACGAGCCGCCGGCGGGACGGATGACCTCCGCCTGATCCCCGAGGGGTCAGGACTCGCCGGACAGCACGGCCGTCCCCAGGGACGCGCCGGAGATCACCCTCGCCGCGGTCGTCGTGGACGAGGAGGACGTCAGTTCCGACAGCACGGCCCGGTCGAGGGCGTGCACGGTGAACTGGTAGGTGTTGACCGACCAGGGCGAGCACGGCCCCTGGTAGCCGTACAGGCTCGCGCTGCCGCGGTAGTAGACCTGCCGGGCTCCGGCGGGGGTCGCCGGCCGGTAGGCGTGCTCGACGTTCTGCGGCAGAGAGGTCACGCCCGCCGGGATGTCGTAGATCACCCAGTGGATGAGGTTGTTGTTGTCGAGGTCTCTCATGACCAGGGCGTAGCCGCGGGTCCCGGCCGGGCCGCCGTTCCAGGTCAGGGGCGGGGACTCGTTGCGGCGGCCGGGGTCGGTCTGGCCGCCGCTGGTGCACTCGTGCACCTTCGGGATGAGGCCGCCCTCGGTGAAGGCGGTGCTGGTCAGGGTGAAGGCGGTGGCGGACGCCGGTGAGGCCGCGGTCGCGGCGGTCGCCGCGGTCGTCACGGCGAGCAGGGCGTGCAGCACGATTCGTCTGACGGTCACAAAGGGCTCCTGAGGAGGGGTTCGGTGCGCCGTTCGTTCGCGTCTGCTGTTCGTGGGGTGTGCCCGCAGTGTAGGCATCGGCGGCCCGTCCCGTCACCACCGTGAACGGCATAAACCCGTCGATCCTGTCCGCCATGAACCGATATCAGGCTGAGCCATCCGGTTTCTTTGAGATGAGGCAGGGAAGCAATGGCGCTGTCAGGCCGGGGGCCGCTCCTTCCCCCACGAGGGGCGGCGACACCCGGCGCGGCAGAACGGGAGCGTGCAGCGTGGAAGTCACCGGCATCATCTCCGCCCTCATCATCGGGCTTGTCATCGGCGTCCTCGGCCGGCTGGTCGTGCCGGGCCGTCAGAGCATTCCCATCTGGCTCACCATCGTGATCGGCATCGTCGCGGCCCTCATCGGCACCGCGGTCGCCGCCGCGGTCGGCGTCGCGGACACTCGCGGCATCGACTGGATCGAACTGGTCATCCAAGTGGTGCTCGCCGGTCTGGGGGTGGCCCTGGCGGCGGGCCTCTACGGCAGACGCGGCGTCAGGTAGACCGGGACACGTCGGGATCCCGGAGGGCGGCACACGCGCCGCGCTCCGGGATCCCGCCGTTCCCGCCCCTTCGCCGACGCCCCGGCATGCGTTTTCGCTATGTCCGGAACCGGGGCACGCCGGAGATCGTTGTGCGGGTCGGCTGCACACATTTCGATCTTCGACAGGGAGAACAAAGCCGTGGTCTTCAAACGCATGCTGGGTGCCTTCGGCGTCGGCGCGCCCTCCGTGGACACCGTCCTGGCGACCCCGCGCGTCCAGCCGGGCGGCACGCTGTCGGGCGAGGTACGGCTCAAGGGCGGCGACTTCGACGCCGAGATCGAGCACGTCACCCTCGGCCTGGTCGCCCGCGTGGAGTTCGAGCACGGCGACGGCGAGCACGCGGGGGCGGGGGAGTTCTCCCGCGTCCAGGTGTCCGGCCCGTTCGTGCTGCGCCAGGGCGAGGAGCGCACGATCCCCTTCGAGATCGGCGTGCCGTGGGAGGCGCCGATCAGCCGGATCGGCGGGCAGCCGCTGCACGGCATGGCGCTGGGCGTGCGCACCGAGCTCGCCATCGCCAAGGCGGTCGACAAGGGCGACCTCGACGAGGTCGCGATCGAGCCGCTGCCCTCCCAGCTGCGCATCCTGGAGGCACTGCTGCAGCTCGGCTTCGCGTTCAAGTCCGCCGACCTGGAGGCCGGCCACCTGTACGGCGTGCACCAGACGCTGCCGTTCTACCAGGAGATCGAGTTCTACCCGGCCGGCCGGTACGCCGGCGTGCTCGGCGAGCTCGAAGTGACCTTCGTGGCCGACCCGTCGGGGCTGGAGGTGGTCCTGGAGGCCGACAAGCGCGCCGGCCGCTACTCCGGCGACGCGATCGGCCGCTTCACCGTCAGCCACGCCGACGCCCTGCGCACCGACTGGCCCGGCGAGCTCGACCGCTGGCTGTCCGGCCTGGCGTCCCACGCCCACTCGTCCTTCGGGCACGGCGACCATCACGGTCACGGCGACCATCACGGTTACGGCCACCACGAGGAGCACCGCGGCGGGCCGGGCTGGGGCACGGTGGCCGCGGCCGGCGCCGCCGGCGTGGTCGGCGGACTGGTGGCGGGCGAGATCGTCGAGGAGATCTTCGAGGGCGACGAGGACGAGGGCGGCGACGGCGACTGGTGATCCCGCACCGGTGATCCGCCCGTCAGGGGCGGGTCACCGGCTTCCGCCGGTCACGCAGCCTGGTGGACGCCCCGCGCGTCGAGGCTCTGAGCCGTGCGTCGCCTTGTGGGGGATTGCTCCTGCATTGCGGAGCGAAAGTTGAAGAAAGGAGCTTCTACTCCTTTCCACTCTCAACGTATAGCGCACCCGGGGGCTTGCGGCAAGACCCCCGTCGTGGCGCAGAATCGTCCGCCGAGGCCAGAAGCCTTGCCATGCGAAGACCGACCTCGTAGCGGAGCCACAGATATGAATCCCCTGACCACCAGCGTGTTCGACCTGCCCGGCAACCTCGCCGCCAAGGCCGACCCGGCGCTGATCGCCGTCGACGAGCGGCACTTCGCGGCGCTCGCCGAGACCCTGGAGCAGTCGATCGCCGACCTGTCCGCCCGCCTCGACGCCGAACGCAAGAACCCCGGCGGCAAGGGCCGCCAGGCGCTCGACCGGGACCTGGAGATCCACCGGCTGGCCGCCCGCCTGCGTACGCTGCGCCGCTTCGGCCTGGACCTGTGCCTCGGCCACATGGTCACCCCCGACCACCCCGAACCGGTGTACGTCGGACGCCTCGGCCTCACCGACCGCGACGGACGCCGCCTGCTGCTCGACTGGCGTTCGCCCGCGGCCGAGCCGTTCTTCGGCGCCACCCACGCCAACCCCATGGGCCTGACCAGCCGCCGCAGATACCGCTGGACCCGCGGCCGGATCAGCGACTACTGGGACGAGGTGTTCACCGCCGACGGCTTCGAGGGCCACGCCGCCCTCGACGACCAGTCGGCCTTCATCGCCAGCCTGGGCGGCAACCGTTCGCCCAGGATGCGGGACGTGCTCGGCACCATCCAGGCCGACCAGGACGCCATCATCCGGGCCGGCTCCCGCGGCGCCCTCGTCGTGGACGGCGGCCCCGGCACGGGCAAGACCGTCGTCGCCCTCCACCGCTCGGCCTACCTGCTCTACTCCGACCCCCGGCTCGGCCATTCCCGGGGCGGCGTGCTGTTCGTCGGCCCGCACCAGCCCTACCTGGCCTACGTCGCCGACGTCCTGCCCAGCCTGGGGGAGGAGGGCGTGCGGACCTGCACCTTGCGGGACCTCGTGCCCGAGGGGGCGGCGGCGGCCCCCGAGCGGGACCCGGAGGTGGCCCGGCTGAAGGCGTCCGCGGACCTGGTGAAGGCGATCGAGCCGGCCGTCAGGTTCTACGAGAACCCGCCCGCCAAGGGCATGACGGTCACCACGCACTGGGCCGACGTCCGGCTGAGCGCCGAGGACTGGGCCGAGGCGTTCGAGGCCGCCGAACCCGGCACGCCGCACAACGAGGCGCGCGACCAGATCTGGGAGGAACTGCTCACGATCCTCATCGACAAGCACGACCTGTCCGACGAGGTCTCACCGGACCTGCTGCGCAGGTCGCTGCGGGCGAACCGGGAGCTGCTCGCCGCCTTCAACCGCGCCTGGCCGCTGATCGAGCCCACCGACCTCGTCGGCGACCTGTGGACGGTCCCCGCCTACCTGCGGCTGTGCGCCCCCTGGCTCGGCCCGGACGAGATCCGCCGGCTCCAGCGCGCCGACGCCCAGTCCTGGACCGTCTCCGACCTGCCCCTCCTGGACGCGGCCCGCCAGCGCCTCGGCGACCCGGAGGCGTCCCGCCGCATGCGCAGGCAGGAGGCCGCCCTCGCCGTGCAGCGCGAGCGCATGGCCCAGGTCGTGGACAACCTGATCGAGGCCGACGACGACGGCGAGGGTCTGGTGACGCAGCTGCGCCGGGCGGACCTCCAGCGGAACCTGGTGGACGAGTCCGAGCTGCCCACGGTGGAGCCGGACCTGCTCGCCGGGCCGTTCGCGCACATCGTCGTGGACGAGGCCCAGGAGCTGACCGACGCCGAATGGCAGATGTTGCTGCTGCGCTGCCCGTCCAGGAGTTTCACCATCGTCGGGGACCGCGCCCAGGCCAGGCACGGGTTCACCGAGTCGTGGGAGGAGCGGCTCGGCCGGGTCGGCATCGACCGCGTCGAACTGGCCACCCTGAGCGTCAACTACCGGACCCCGGCGGAGATCATGGCCGAGGCCGAGCCGGTCATCCGGGCCGCGCTCCCGGACGCCAACGTGCCGAGCTCCATCCGGGAGAGCGGCGTCCCCGTCACGCGCGGGCCGGTCGCGGAGCTGGCGGCGATCCTCGACGCCTGGCTGGCCGCGAACGCCGAGGGGATCGCGTGCGTGATCGGGGACCCGGGCTTCCGGGAGCGGCCCCGGGTCCGGTCGCTGACGCCGGAGCTGTCGAAGGGGCTGGAGTTCGACCTGGTCGTCCTGGTCGATCCGGAGAGGTTCGGCGGGGGCGGCGAGGGCGTCGAAGGGGCGGTCGACCGTTATGTCGCGATGACCCGGGCGACCCGCCAACTCGTCATCCTCACCACCCCCTGACGCGCCCCCGCCTCTCTCCAGGCCGCCGCCGTCGCGTTCTATGCCCGTGCCTTGGCGGCCGGGCCCGTCGTGGTGCTCGGGCGGGTGACGCGGCGGCGGCGGGCCGGGAGGCCCAGCATCGGGTTGGCGACCCCCCACGCCGCCCCCTTGCAGACCAGCTCCTTGTAGACGGCGGCGGTCCGCCCGGTCAGCACCGTGGGCACGGCGCGGTCGTCGGCGGTGACGAACTGGATCAGCCCGTTGTCCCGGCCCAGCGAGACGCACTGGTTGAAGTAGCGCAGCGGCGTGTTCGGCAGCTTCCCGCCGGTCAGCCGCGCCGCGATCGAGTCGGCGGCCTGCCAGGCGGTCGGGATGCCCGACGCGCACGACATCCGCAGGGGCTTGTCGCCGGGGCCCATCGCCATGGCGGCGTCGCCGACGGCGTACACGTCCGGGTGCGAGACCGAGCGCATCGTCCGGTCGACCACGATCTGGCCGCTTTCGGTGACCTCCAGCGTGGTCGCCCGCGGGATCGGGTGCACGGCGAAGCCGGCTGTCCAGACGGTCACCGCGGCCGGGATGGGCTCGCCGGCGGTGGTGACACGGTCGGCCTCGACCCCGGTGACGGTGGTGTGCTCGTGCACGCTCACCCCGAGCCCGGTCAGGACCTTCCGCACGTGCGCGCGGCCCTTCGGCGAGAGCCAGTCGCCGAGCCCGCCGCGGGCGGCCAGGGCGACGTCGAGGTCCGGACGGGCCTCGGCGATCTCGGCCACGGCCTCCAGCCCGGTGAGCCCGCCGCCGACGACGACCACGCTCTGCCCCGCGTCGAGCCCGGCCAGCCGCTCGCGCAGCCGCAGCGCCCCCGGACGGCCGGCGATGTCGTGGGCGTGCTCGGCGGTCCCGGGCACGGCCTCGGCGTCCCAGCCGCTGCCGAGCGCGTAGACCAGCGTGTCGTAGGCCAGCTCCTCGGCGCCGCCGGTGCTGGTGCCCGTGCTGGTCACGGTGACGGTCCGGCGGTCGGCGTCGAGGCCGGTGACCGTCCCGAGCCGCAGCTCGACGCCGGTGCCCGCGAACATCTCGCGGAACGGCCGGGGCCTGAGGTCCTGGCCGGTGGCCACCTGGTGCATGCGGACGCGTTCGACGAAGTCGGGCTCGGCGTTGACGAGGGTGATGGCGACGTCCTCGTGGCGCAGCCGCCTGGCGAGACGGCCGGCGACGACGGCTCCGGTGTAGCCGGCTCCGAGGACGATGATGCGGTGCTGCATTTCCTCGCTCCTGTCTGACGCGGGTTCGCCACCTGAACCGGACGGCCCGCGCTTTCCTGACAGGATCACGATGTGAAGCGCGTCACACCTCTCACCAGGAGGCTCTGAGCAGCGGCTCCCCGTGGTCTGTGGCGGCCCACTGCGCGGTCGCGCGGGCGAGCTTGTCGGGGTTGACCTGGTTGCGGAACGCGGCGATGCCCTCGGTGGTGATCTCCATGCACATGACGCCGACGACCTGGCCGTCCACGACCGCGACGACGGCCGGCTCGCCGTTGGCCGTCCAGACGTGGATCTCGGGCGAGCCGCCGACCAGGGCGCGCTTGGCCTTGCCGGGCTTGAGCAGGCCCCACAGGAACTTCGCGACCGCGACGGCGCCCTCGAACGCCTTGGCGCGGGCCGGGACCTTGCCGCCGCCGTCGCCGATCGCGATGGCGTCCTGGGTGAGCAGGCGTACCAGCGGCTCGGTCTGCCCGTTGCCGGCGGCGGCCAGGAACTCCTCGACGATCCGCCGGGCGGTGGCCTCGTCGACCTCCGTACGGGCCCTGCCGTCGGCGACGTGCTTCTTGGCGCGGTGGAAGATCTGCTGGCTGGCCGCCTCGGTGAGGTCGAGGATCTCGGCGATCTCCCGGTGGGAGTGGTCGAAGGCCGTCCGCAGCACGTAGACCGCCCGCTCGTTGGGGGAGAGGCGTTCCATCAGGGTGAGGACGGCGTACGAGACCGACTCGCGCTGCTCGGCGGTGTCGGCCGGGCCGAGCATCGGGTCCCCGGCGAGCAGCGGCTCGGGCAGCCACTGGCCCACGTACGTCTCGCGGCGCGCCCGCGCGGAGCCGAGCTGGTTGAGGCACAGGTTGGTGAGCACCTTCGTCAGCCACGCCTCGGGAACCTCGACGCGCCCGGCGTCGGCGGCCTGCCAGCGCAGAAACGTCTCCTGCACGGCGTCCTCGGCCTCCGCGGCCGAGCCGAGCAGGCGATAGGCGATGGCCTCCAGGCGGGGTCTGGCGGTCACGAACCGGTCGACGTCGTCCGCGGTCAAAGGCATGGCCCGATCCTAGAACGTCCCCGTATGCGGCGGGTCGCCGGTTCGGCACCTGTGACCGTCCGTCGCTTGCCGGGCGTCGCGACCCGGGCCGCGTTGATCGGCGGCGGCCGTGGGTAGAGGCGGCCGATGTTCGACGACTTCGCGACCGGCATGATCGACGTGGGCGAGACTGAACTGTTCGTCCGGTACGGCGGCTCGGGCTCGCCCGTCCTGCTGCTCCACGGCCACCCCCGTACCCACGCGACCTGGCACCGCGTCGCCCCCCTCCTGGCCCCGCACCACACGGTGGTCTGCCCCGACCTGCGCGGGTACGGCCGCTCGGGCAAGCCGCCCACCACCCCCGACCACGCGCCCTACTCCAAGCGCGCCATGGCCCGCGACATGGTCGCCCTCATGCGCTCGCTGGGCCACGAACGGTTCGCCGTCGCCGGCCACGACCGCGGCGCCTACGTGGCCCACCGCCTGGCCGCCGACCACCCCGACGCCGTCACCCGCCTGGTCGTGATGGACGGCATCCCCATCGGCGAGGCGCTGGCCAGGGCCGACGCCCGGTTCGCCGCGTCCTGGTGGCACTGGTTCTTCCTCGGCCAGACCGCCAAACCCGCCGAACGCGTCATCAACGCCGACCCCGACGCCTGGTACGAGGGCACCGCCGAGCAGATGGGCCAGGAGGCGTACGAGGACTACCGCCGGGCCGTCCACGACCCGGAGACCGTGCACGCGATGTGCGAGGACTACCGCGCCGGCCTGACCGTGGACCGCGCGGCCGACGACGCCGACCGCGCCGCCGCCCGCCGCCTCACCTGCCCGACCCTGTTCCTCTGGACGTCCAAGGACGACATGGAGGACCTGTACGGCGACCCGCTGGCGATCTGGCGCACCTGGGCCGACGACGTGACCGGCCACCCGATCGACAGCGGCCACCACGTGGCCGAAGAGGCCCCGGACGCCCTCGCCGCCTCCCTGCTGACCTTCCTGCACGAATGACGACCTCACGGACCCGCCGCCTCCCGCTCAGCCCACGTCAAACCCCCGACGGGTCCGCGCAGAGCGCCAGGAGCCGGTCCATCGCCTCCTGCCGCGGCAGGTCCGCGCCACGCCGGTACGCCTCCAGGTAACCTGCGTCGCCGAGCCGCCCGGTCAGGACGGGAACCAGCCGGCCCAGATCGGGGTCGCCCTCGTCGAAGACGCCCCTGATCACGTGGCTCATGCCGAGCGCCGTCGCGGCCCCCGCATGGTCGCCTTCCAGCCCGAGCAGCCTGGCCACCAGCTCCGCGCCCCGGGCCATGGCGTTGGCGTTGGTGTTCCCGAGCACACCGCGCAGCGCCCGGGGCAGCAGCTCGCGCGCCCCCTCCGCGGCCCCCTCGGTCACCAGGACGGCCATCCGGGAGGACACGATCACGTCGCCGTTCAGCGCGGGCGGGCCGGGCAGCCGGTGGGCGACCGCCTCCAGCTCGTCCACGGCCTGATGGGCCCGGTCCAGGTCGCCGGCGTGGCGGTGCACCTCGGCGAGCGGGAACAGCATGCTGGCCTCCAGCCTCCGGTGGCCGTGCTCGCGTCCCTGGCGCCGCGCGGCGTGGACGTCGTGCAGCGCGCCGTCCAGGTCGCCGCCGCGCATGCGGTTCTGGGCGAGATGCGACTTGGTGATGAAGAGGTGTTCCTCGGTGCCGAGCTCGGAGGCGACCGCGACGGCGCGCTCGCAGGCCGCGACCGCGCTGTCGTGCTCGCCGCGCAGGCCGTGGACGCGGCTCTGCCGTACCAGGCTCATCACCAGCCCCCAGCGGTCGCCGACCTGCTGGAACAGGCGCAACGCCGCCTCCCTGTGGCCGGCGCCGGTCTCCTGGTCACCCTGTTCCGTGAGGCGGAAGTCGTAGGCCCAGTGGGCGCTGGCGCGCACCCAGGGGTCGGGGGAGTCCAGGGCCTCCAGGTCTCCGGCGTCCTGGGTGGTGAGCTTGGAGAGGCGGAGCAACGGCAGCGCGTTGTGGTACTTCGTCACCCCGGGACGGCTGAGGTTCTCGCGGACCTCCTGCCCGCCTCGCCGGCCCGCCGTCGACCGCACCACCTCGAAGGCGGTACGCGCGTCCGCCGGCAGCTCTTCGCCGAACGCCAGCACCTCACCCAGGAACGCGTCGGACTCGGTGGACATCCCGCGCATGCCCCAGTACCAGATCATGGACCTGACGAACCGGGCGGACGTGGCCGCGTCGCCCGCCTCAATGGCCGTCCGCAGCACGGCGACCAGGTTGTCGTGCTCGGCGTCGAAGACCTCGACGGCCCGCAGCTGGTCCCGGGTACGCAGCAGCGGCTCGTTCTCCTCGGCCAGCGCCAGGAAGTAGTCGCGGAACCGGTCGTTGATCGGCTCGGCGAGCCGGTCCGCCGCGTAGGCGCGGACGGTCTCCAGCATCCAGTACCTGTCGCCGTCCTGCTGGATCATGGACTTCTCGACCAGTGCGCTCGCGACGTACACCATGTCGGCGGCGGACAGGGACGCGTCGGAGCAGATCTCCTCCAGCGCGGCCAGGTCGGCGCCGCCGGGGAAGGCGGCCAGGCGGGCGGCCAGCACCCGTTCGGGCTCCTCCAGCAGGTCCCAGCTCCACTCCACCAGCGCGAGCAGCGTGCGCTGACGTGGCAGCGCGGTCCTGCTCCCCGAGGTGAGCAGGCGGAACCGATCGTCCAGACGCCGGGCGATCTGCGCCACGCTCATCGCCCGCAGCTTGGCCGCGGCCAGTTCGAGCGCCAGCGGCATGCCGTCCAGGCGGCGGCAGATCTCCACCGTGTGCCCCAGCGTGGCCTGGTCGAGCGCGAACCCCTGGCGCACCCTGCCCGCCCGCTCGACGAACAGCCGCACGGCGTCCGACTCGGCGGCCTCGGCCAGGTCCGCGTCCGCCACGGGCAGGTCGAGCGGGCCGAGGTGGCACAGGGCCTCGCCGTTGATCGCCAGCGCCTCCCTGCTGGTGGCCAGGACGCGCAGCTGCGGAAGCCGGCCGAGCAGCTGCTCGGCGAGCTGCGCGGCCGCCTCCACCAGGTGCTCGCAGTTGTCCAGCACCAGTACGGCCGGGCCGACGTCGAGCTGGGCCGCCAGCCGGGCCGTGGCGGGAGCCTGCGGCTTGAACCCGCCCTCGAACAGGCCGCCGCAGGCGCTGAGCACCGCGTCCGCGATCTGGTCCGGCTGGGTGACCCCGGCGAGCGAGACGAACCACGTGCGCTCCTCGACGTGGTCGGCGGCCTCCATCGCCAGCCTGGTCTTGCCCGCGCCACCCGGTCCGACGATCGTCACCAGCCGGGCGCCGGCCAGCAGCCGGGCGAGCTCGCCGAGCTCACGTTCCCGGCCGACGAAGGTGGTCAGCCTGGCCGGGAGCCGGCTGGGCGCGGACGGTGGCCGTACGGCCGGACGGTTCAGCTCCCCGCGCAGCAGGGCGAGGTGGACCGCGCGCAGCTCGGGCGAGGGATCGACGCCCAGCTCGTCGCCGAGCCTGCCGCGGACCTCGTCGTACACCGCCAGCGCCTCCGACTGGCGCCCGGCGGCCGACAGGGCCCGGATCCGCAGTTCGGCCAGCCGCTCGCTCAGCGGGCGGGCGACGGCCGCGAGACGCAGGTCGGCCAGCACCTCGGAGTGGCGGCCGAGCCGCACCTCCGCGTCGAAGAAGTCCTCGGCGACGGCGGCGCGCAACTCCTCCAGCCGGGCCGCCACATCACGGGCGAACGCGGCCTCCAGCACGTCCGCCAGCGCGTCGCCCCGCCATTGGTCCAGAGCGGTCCGGAGCAAGGCCGAGGCTTCCTCCGGCCTGCCGGCCGCGAGCTCCCGCCTGGCCTGCCCGGCAAGCTGCTCGAACCGATGCGTGTCCACGTCCTCGGGACGCACCGGCAACCGGTATCCACCGGCCACCAGCTCCACGGACTCCGGCCCGCCCAACATCCTGCGCAGCCGCGAGACCAGCCCGTGCAACGCGTTGGCGACCCCGGCCGGGGGCTCCTCGCCCCAGATGCAGTCGATCAGAACGTCCGCCGGCACCGGCCGTCCGGCCTCCAGCGCGAGCCGCGTCAGCAACATCCGCAGCCGCGCGCCGGGGAGGTCGATCGGGGAGGCGTCGTCGGACGTGGCCGCAACAGGACCAAGGAGGGAAATCTGCACCCGGCCACCTTCCCACCTGCCCCTCCCCGAACAACCGCCGCACCCCGCCTCACCGGACGGGCTCCCACAGGACGTAGCCATCGCCACGATGGCGACCAGGGTGGACGGCGTGCTCCCCTCAGATGCGGTCCGCCTCGGCCGTGAAGCCGCTCGGCGCCTGGCGTCGTCGGGCGTCTGCGAGGTCAGGCCCGGCCTGACCGACAAGGAGTTCGCCTGGATCGAGAAGGAATACGGCATCGAGTTCGCCGACGACCACCGGGCCTGTCTCGCCGCAGACCTTCCCATCAACTCCGCCCGGCCGGACGAAGGCGCCACATGGGAACGCCCCTGGCCGGACTGGCGCGAGGGCGACGAGGAGGAGCTTCGCCAGCACGTCGGATAGCCTGTGCGGGTGGTTCTGCAGGATGTGGAGCGGGGCGACTGGTTGAGGTCGTGGGGAGCACGGCCGGAGAGCGATGAGCAGGCGTTACGCGTCGCGGCACAAGAGCACTGGAGGCCCGCCCGTTCCTGTGATGTTTGCGCTGGTCAGTGACCTGAGTCGCTGATCAAGATTGTGTGCCCCCTGTAGGATTCGAACCTACGCACCCGGCTCCGGAGGCCGGTGCTCTATCCCCTGAGCTAAGGGGGCGACGAGTGATAAGGCTATCAGCATCCGGAGACCACTCGGCACCAGATAACGCTCCCTGAACGCATCCCGCGAAAACCCCACGTGACCGCCCCGCTACGGGCTAGCTTTGCGCCCGTGAGCGACGTTCTTGGCAAAGTACTGGTCGTGGATGACGACGAGGTCATCCGGCAGCTCATCGCGGTCAACCTGAACCTGGAGGGGTTCGAGGTGTCGACCGCCACCGATGGGCAGGACTGTCTGGATCGGGTGATGGACGTCATGCCGGATGTGATCACGCTCGACGTGATGATGCCCTGCCTGGACGGGTGGGCGACGGCGGAGAAGTTGCGTACGGAGGAGGCGACCAGTCACATCAAGGTCGTCCTGATCACGGCGCGGGCGCAGGACGATGACCGGAGGCGTGGGCTGGGGATCGGGGTCGACGCGTACCTGACCAAGCCGTTCGACCCGGCCGAGCTCATTCAGGTGGTACGGGAACTCGCTTCCGGGGCTCCGAGTTGATGGGGTTGTAGAAGGCGCTGGGGCGGAGTGCCGGAGGTGGTGAAGAGCGGCGGGGTGGCGCCGCTCGGGCCGCGTCCGGGTGCACGTCGGCGGCGACGACCATCGACGTGAGAGGTACGACGTGCGTAGTTCGATCTTTGGCAACCTCGATGCCCAACCGCTTCCCGGCGGGTTCGCGCTGGAGAACCGCAAGATGTTGCGGGTTCAGTTGCCACATGAGGTGCTGGCCAAGCAGGGGTCCATGGTCGCCTTCCAGGGGCAGATGGACTTCGACTACGAGGGCGCCGGCGGGATCGGCCGGTTGCTCAAGAAGGCCGTGACGGGGGAGGGCACCTCCCTGATGCGGGTACGCGGCCAGGGGCTGCTCTATCTGGCGGACAATGCCGACGACATCCACCTTTTCTACCTGGAGAACGAGGGGCTGACGGTCAACGGGCGGAACCTGTTGGCGTTCGGGCCGGAGCTCCGGTGGGACATCCAGCGGGTTCAGGGGGCCGGGGTCGCGGCCGGCGGGTTGTTCAACACCACGGTGACCGGCACCGGGTGGGTGGCGGTGACCACGCACGGTACGCCGGTGCTGCTGGACGTGGCGAGGATGCCGACGTTCGTGGACGGGCAGGCGGCGGTGTGCTGGAGCACGGGGTTGCAGGTCGGGGTCAACCGCACGATGAAGGCGGGGGCGTTGATCGGGCGGGGGAGCGGGGAGGCCATGCAACTGGCGTTCCGGGGGCAGGGATTCGTGCTGGTGCAGGCCAGCGAAGGGGCGCCGGTGGTGCAGGCGTCGTGAGGCATGCGCGGCCGTGAGGCATGCGCGGCCGACGGTGGTGCAGCTGTCCGGCCGACTTGTACGGCTGCCGGGAAGCTTGTGCGGTTGCCGAGGAGGCAGTGGCCTGCGGCGGCGGGGAGGCTTGTGCGGTTGCCGAGGAGGCAGTGGCCTGCGGCGGCCGGGGAGTGCGTGTGGGCGCCGAGGGCAGGTGCCGGTTCTACGTCAGGTGGCGGTTCGGGCGTGGACAGGTAATTAGCTAATTGCCATACTGGCTCGGTGGATGTGGATCTGGTCAAGGCGCTGGCCAGCGACAAACGGCTGCTCATCCTTGAGTGGCTGCGTGACCCCGAGCGGCACTTCCGCCCACAGCGCGACGGCGACCTCGTACGGGACGGCGTCTGTTCGCTGTTCATCGCCGAGAAGCTGGGCGTGAGTCAGCCCACCTGCGGCGAGCACCTCAAGGTGCTGGCCAAGGCGGGGCTGATCCGGGGCACGAAGATCAGGCAATGGGTCTTCTACCAGCGCGACGAGGACCGGATCGCCAAGGTCAAGGAGATGTTGAGCAGTGACTGGTGACTCGGCCGACGCCTACGAACGTCTGATCGCCGATCTCGATGCCGGCGGGGCGCGCTACCGGGTGATCGACCATCCGGCGGAGGGCCGTACCGAGCTGGTGAGCGCCCTGCGGGGGCACGGTGTGGAGCAGGCGGCCAAGTGCCTGATCGTGATGGTCAAGGTCGGTAAGAAGGTGACCCGGCACGTGCTGGCCGTCATGCCGGGGGATGCGCGGCTGGATCTGCAGGCGGTCAAGGGGTTGTTGGAGGGCACGTACGTGGCCTTCGCGGACAAGGACAGGGCGGAGGAGCTGGCGGGGAGCGTCAGCGGGACGGTGTTGCCGTTCAGCTTCGACCCTCGTCTTGAGCTGGTGGTCGATCCTTCGCTGCTGGAGCTGCCGGAGATCTACTTCAACGCCGCGCGGCTCGACCGGTCGCTGGTGCTGGCCACCGACGACTACGTCCGGCTGGCCGCGCCGCGCGTGGCCACCATCGTGGCGGCGCCGGTGCCGGCCGCCAACTGAGCCCCTGCGGGGGTACCGCCCGCCGACAAAGACCGCGTGTGGGTACCGGCAACCAACCGGGCCTCAAGCGCGGGCGCAGGTGGCGGTTGGTGGGGTGTTGGTGGTGGTCCAGGAGGAGAGGAAGCCGAAGGTGGTCGTGGCGCCGGGGGCGAGGGCGCCGTTCCAGGTCTCGTTCCTGACCTGCACGGACGAGCCCGTCTGCGTGAGCCGCCCACCCCACAGCCGGCTGACCGCCTGACCGTCGGCGAACGTCCAGCCGACGTCCCAGCCGGTCACCGGGGAGGCGCCGGTGTTCGTGACGGTCACCTCGCCCTGGAAACCGCCCTGCCACTGGCCGGTGATCCGGTAGGCCGCCGCGCAGTCACCGCTCCCCGAGGTGGGGTGGGGGAGGAAGGCCCGGAGAGGGCGGCGGTCAGGGCCGGCTACCAGGCGTCGGACATCTTCTGGTCGCCGGAGGCATTCGGGTGCACGCCGTCGTAGGTGTCGGTGCCCGTGCTGAAGCCCGTCCACTGGTCCACCACCGTGACGGGGGACTGGGCGGTGGTGGTGGCGGCGGCCCAGGCGGGGACGGCGTTGTCGAAGGCCACGACGCGTTGCGCAGTCGGCGCAGGTGGCCGGGTTCATCGGGATGATCTTGGCGACGAGGATCTTCATGTCGGGGTTGCTCGCCCGCATCTGGTTCACCAGGGTGGTGAACGCGCCCAGGATCGTCGCGGGGGCGATGTTGCTCCACACGTCGTTGGTGCCGAGGTGCATGACGACGATGTCGGGCCTGGTGGCCGGGAGCCAGCCGGGCAGCAGGCCCTGGTTCGCGATGTTGGTGGCCAGGTAGCCGCCGTGACCCTCGTTGTCACCGTCGTGGGCGACGTGGTGAGGACGAGCACCGCGCCGGCCAGTGCCAGCATCGCCGTCAGTAAGGCGCTGATCCTGCGCATGTCCACTCCCGTCGCGTGGCCTGCGCAGATGGTAGGAGCGGGCGGGGGGAGACGGGGAAGGCGGCCGTCCGAACGGAAGGCGGCGACCTGCGGGAACGTCCCCTACACCGATGTGACTTTCACGATCGCGAGCGGGCAGGGCCCGTGGTGCAGCATGCCCTGGCTGACCGAGCCGATGAGCATGCCCTTCAGCGTGCCGTGCCCCCGGCTGCCGACGACCAGCAGGTCGGCCCCGGACGCCGCCTCGCGCAGCACCTCGACGGGATGGCCGTGCACGACGTCCTCGATCACCTCCACGCCGGGATGGCACTGCCGGGGTATGGCGAGGAACGTCCGCAGGGCCTCGCGGGTCTCGCGTTCGGCCTCAGGATCGGCGGGGTCGAAGCCCGAAGCGCGCGGCCAGGCCCAGGCCTCCACCGCGCGCAGGCGGGCGCCGCGCAGCTCGGCCTCGGCGAAGGCGAACTTCAGCGCGCGCAGGCTCCCCTCGGAGCGGTCCACACCGACCACCAGTTCCCCGCGCGGAACGGCGGGCGGGTCGCGGACCAGGACGACGTCCGTGTGGGCGTGCGCGGCCACCCCGTGGGCGACCGAGCCGAGCAGCAGCCCACGGACGCCGCCCAGGCCACGACTGCCGACGACGAGCAGTTCGGCCTGCTCGGCGGTCTTGATGAGCGCGGCGCGGGGATCGCCGGGCACGAGTTCCGTGGTCACGTCGGCGCCCTGCTCGCGGGCGTGCCGCTCGGCGGCCGCGAGCACTTCCTTGGCGCCGTCGCGCATCCACTTGCCCACCTCCGCGTACCGGCCGGAGATCGGGTGGCAGACCCAGTCGGGCACCACGTGGGCCACGGTCAGCGACACCCCGCGCAGCACTGCCTCCTTGGCGGCCCAGTCGACGGACAGCAGTCCGGTCGGCGAGCCGTCGACACCTGCGACGATCATGGTCAGGCCACGTAACATTCCACTTCGGCGCGGCGGTACGCCAAGCCCTGTCTGGTGGACTCGTCGATGCACGCGCGCTCGGTCCTGCTGAGGAGTAGTTCGCCGCAGACCGTCACGCCGGAGTACGTCCGGCAGTCGAGTGAACGGTTGCGCCGGCCGATGCGGTAGTTCTCCTGGACCGCCTGCCTGCACTTGGTGCGCAGGGCCTGCGTGTCGGCGTAGCGGCACTGGGCGGTCAGGATCCGGTACTGCTGCTTGCTCACTTCCTGCTGCTCGATGCCGTCCCCAGAGGCGGCAGCCGGTCCGATCGTGGTCAGAGCCACGATCGCGGCCACAGCGGCGATCTTCATCATAGTTCCCCTGAGGGGGTCCGTACCGCCAGGGGCGATCGTCAAACCTTAGGCTGATCACCATGCTGACGCTCCGGTACGACGAGCCCGCCCCCGACTGGGAAGGACACGTCCTTCCGATCGGCAACGGAGCGCTCGGCGCGTGCGTGTTCGGGACCCTCGGGACGGAACGCGTCCAGCTCAACGAGAAGTCGTTGTGGACCGGCGGTCCGGGCAGCGCGGAGCCCGGCGCGTCGGGGAACTGGCCCGAGGAGCGGCCCGGCGCGCTGGACGCCGTGCGCCGGCTGATCGACGAGCGGGGTTCGGCCGCGCCGGAGGAAGTGGCCGGAATCCTCGGAAACCCGTCCTACAGCACTGTGGGGCACATCCCCGGGTTCGGGGCGTACCAGAACTTCGGTGAGCTGCTGCTCGACGTGACCGGTGGTTTCTCGGGCGGCTACCGGCGCACGCTCGACCTGGAGACGGCGGTGGCCGCCGTGACGTACGAGGACGCCGACGGCGTGGTGCTCACCAGGGAATATTTCGCCTCGTACCCGGCGAAGGTCATCGTCGGACGGCTGACGGCGGCACGCCCGGGGCGGGTGGGGTTCACGTTACGGTTCGGCACAGCGCACCCAGGCGGGGAGGAAGTGACCGCCGAGGCGGGACGGCTGCGCGTCCGGGGCGTGCTGGCCGACAACGGCCTGGTGTACGAGGGCCAGGTCCAGGTGCTGACCGAGGGCGGCACCCGTACGGACGAGGGCGGCCGCGTCGTCGTGACCGGCGCCGACAGCGCGGTGTTCGTGTTCTCGGCGGGCACCGACCACGCGCCCGTCCATCCCGGTTACCGGGGCCCGGACCCGGCGGCGCGGGTCACGGCGGCCGTGGACGCGGCGGCGCGCCGGCCGTACGGGGAGCTGCGGGCCGAGCACGAGGCCGACCACCGGGCGCTGTTCGGCCGGGTCCGCCTGGACCTTGGCCAGATCATGCCCGACCTGCCGACCGACCGCCTGCTGGCCGGCTACGGAGGGGTCGCGAGCCCGTCCGACAAGGCGCTGGAGACGCTGTACTTCCAGTACGGCCGGTACCTGCTGATCGCCTCCTCCCGCCCCGGCTCACTGCCGGCCAACCTCCAGGGGGTGTGGAACGCGTCCAACTCGCCGCCCTGGGAGTCCGACTACCACACCAACATCAACCTCCAGATGAACTACTGGGCCGCCGAGCCGGCGAACCTGGCCGAGACGGCGGTGCCGTACCAGGAGTTCGTGGCGGGGCTGCGCGCGCCCGGACGCGAGACCGCCAGGTCGATCTTCGGCACCGAGGGGTGGGTGGTGCACTCCAACACCAACCCGTTCGGGTTCACGGGGGTGCACGACTGGCCCACGTCGTTCTGGATGCCGGACGCGGCCGGCTGGCTGGTGCGCCAGCTCTACGAGCGTTACCTGTTCGACGGCGACGAGGGTTACCTGCGCGGGCACGCCTACCCGGCGATGCGCGAGGCCGCCGAGTTCTGGCTGGCCAACCTGCGTCCCGACGTGCGCGACAGCAGCCTGGTCGTCTCGCCCGCCTACTCGCCCGAGCACGGCGACTTCACCGCGGGCGCGGCCATGCCGCAGCAGATCGTCCGGGACCTGTTCGCCTGCACGGCCGAGGCCGCGCGGACGCTCGGCGTGGACGCCGAGTTCGCCGGACGGCTGCGCGCGGCGGCCGACCGGCTCGATCCCGGGCTGCGCGTCGGCTCCTGGGGGCAGCTCCAGGAATGGAAGGCCGACCTCGACGACCCCGCCGACCGGCACCGGCACGTCTCCCAGCTCTACGCCCTGCACCCCGGCACGCAGCTCACCGCTCCCGAGCACTTGGCGGCGGCGCGCACGACCCTCGAAGCCCGCGGCGACGGAGGCACGGGCTGGAGCATGGCCTGGAAGGTCAACTTCTGGGCCCGGCTCAAGGACGGCGACCGCGCGCTGAGCATGCTGAGCGGGCAATTGCGGTCCAGCACGCTGCCGAACCTGTGGGACACGCATCCGCCGTTCCAGATCGACGGGAACCTCGGCTCGACCGCAGGGGTGGCCGAGATGCTGCTCCAGAGCCACGCCGGCGTCGTCGAGCTGCTGCCCGCGCTGCCGTCCGCCTGGCGCGCGGGCTCCTTCGACGGGCTGCGCGCCCGCGGCGGCTTCACGGTGGGGGTGACCTGGACGGACGGCGTGCCGGCCGAGGTCAGGCTGACGTCGGCGCGCGGCGGGACCGCCCGGCTGCGCGGCCCCGGGTTCGCGCTCGACCTGGAGACTAGGGCAGGGGAGAGCTACGCGCTGTCGCCAGCACGCTGAACCAGGTGCGGTGGGTCACGCTCGACTCGTGCCAGGCGACCGCGAACCCGGCCGAGTCCAGCGCCGTGAGCAGGTCGCCGGCGTCGCGATGGACGAACCAGCGCTCGTACTCGGTCCGGTAGGGCACCGGCTCCCACCCCTCGCTGTCGCCCAGGGCGGTGGTCAGCGCGAGCACCCCGCCGGGGCGCAGTGTCGCGTGCCAGGCGCGCAACGTCGACTCGGTCTGCTCGGACGGCACGTGCACGAGGGCCGCGGCCGACCAGATGCCGTCCAGGGACGCGGGCGCCAGCGGCGGGTGCCGCAGATCGCCCAGGACGGTGGGAACGCCTCGCCCGGCGGCGAGAGCGGCCATCCCGATCGACAGGTCCACGCCCACGGTGGACAGGCCGCGTCCGGTGAACCAGGCCGACTCGCGCCCGGGACCGCACCCCAGGTCGGCGACCGTGGCTCCGGCGGGAAGGGATGAGGCGAACCGTTCGCGGAAGGCCGCGAACGAAGGAAGAGGGGCGGCGAACCGCTCGTCGAACTGGTTCGCGATGACGTCGTAGGTGGCGGTCGTGTGCGCAATGGGATCAGACATCCCCTTGATCCTGCCACGCGCGAGGTTATGATCGCGGTGACCAACGCGGGAGCCCGGTGTGGACCGGGCTGAGAGGACGGCTGCCAGCCGCCGACCGCCAGAACCTGCTCCGGATAATGCCGGCGAAGGGAGTTTGCGCGATGAGCGACGCGCGCTTTTCCAAGATCCACATCGGTGACCTCCAGGTGCCCATGCGCGAGGTCAGGCTGTCGAACGGCACGTCGGTGCGGCTCTACGACACCTCAGGGCCGTCGCGTACCGACCGCTCGGCGTGGGGGTCCCCGGTCACCCAGCTCGGCGCCGCGCGGCGCGGGGTGGTCACCAAGGAGATGGAGTTCGTGGCCGTCCGGGAGGGCATGGCGCCCGAGTTCGTACGGCAGGAGGTCGCGGCCGGCCGGGCGGTCATCCCCGCCAACGTCAACCATCCCGAGTCCGAGCCGATGGCCATCGGCAGGAACTTCCTGGTCAAGATCAACGCCAACATCGGCAACTCAGCCGTCACCTCCTCGATCGAGGAGGAGGTCGAGAAGATGACCTGGGCCACCCGCTGGGGCGCCGACACGGTCATGGACCTGTCCACCGGGCCGAACATCCACGAGACCCGCGAGCAGATCATCCGCAGCTCGCCCGTACCGGTCGGGACCGTGCCGATCTATCAGGCGCTGGAGAAGGTGGGCGGGCGTCCGGAGGCGCTGTCGTGGGAGGTCTACCGCGACACCCTGATCGAGCAGTGCGAGCAGGGCGTCGACTACGTGACGGTGCACGCGGGCGTGCGGCTGGCGCACGTGCCGCTGACCGTCCGCCGCAGGACCGGGATCGTCTCGCGGGGCGGTGCGATCATGGCCGCCTGGTGCCTGGCCCACCACCGCGAGAGCTTCCTGTACGAGCACTTCGACGAGATGTGCGCCCTGCTGGCCCGCTACGACGTGACGTTCTCGCTGGGCGACGGCCTGCGCCCGGGGTCGATCGCGGACGCCAACGACGAGGCCCAGTTCGCCGAGCTGCGCACCCTGGGCGAGCTGACCAAGGTCGCGCACGCGCACGACGTGCAGGTGATGATCGAGGGCCCCGGCCACGTGCCCATGCACAAGATCAAGGAGAACGTCGACCTGCAGCGCGAGCTCTGCGACGACGTGCCGTTCTACACCCTCGGCCCGCTCGTCACCGACATCGCACCCGGCTACGACCACATCACCTCGGGCATCGGCGCCGCCATGATCGCCTGGTACGGCACCGCCATGCTCTGCTACGTCACCCCCAAGGAGCACCTGGGCCTGCCGAACCGGGACGACGTCAAGACCGGCGTGATCACGTACAAGATCGCGGCGCACGCGGCGGACCTGGCCAAGGGCCACCCGCAGGCCCAGGCGTGGGACGACGCGCTCTCGGACGCCCGGTTCGAGTTCCGCTGGGAGGACCAGTTCGACCTGTCGCTCGACCCGGACACCGCCCGCGCCTTCCACGACGAGACCCTGCCCGCCGCGCCCGCCAAGACCGCGCACTTCTGCTCGATGTGCGGCCCGAAGTTCTGCTCGATGAAGCTCAGCCACGAGGTACGGGCGGGCATGGCCGACAAGGCGGCCGAGTTCACCCGGAAGGGCGGCACGATCTACCTGTAGCCCGCTGCGGTCAGCCGGGCAGCGTCTCGCCGCCGATCGGGGCCAGCACCTCACCCGTGTAGTACGAGGACAGCCGGTCGGCGGCGAAGAACACGTACGAAGGGGCGATCTCGTCGGGGTCGGCGGCCCGCTTCATGGGCACCTGCGCGCCGAACGTCTCCACCTTCTCCTCCGGCATCGTGGCCGGGATCAGCGGCGTCCAGACCGGGCCGGGGGCGACGGCGTTGATCCTGATGCCGCGTTCGACCAGATTCTGGGCCATGGAGTAGGTGAAGGCGTTGATCGCGCCCTTCGTCGCGGCGTAGTCGATCAGATTCCTGTTGCCGCGCAGGCCGTTGATCGAGGAGGTGTTCACGATCGCGCAGCCCTCCCGCAGGTGCGGCAGCGCGGCCTTGGTGACGCGGTAGTAGCTGTGGATGTTGACCGCGAACGTGTGCTCCCACTGCTCGTCCGGGAGCTCCTCCAGGGAGTCCACCGGCGCCTGGTAGGCCACGTTGTTGACCAGCACGTCGAGGCCGCCGAGCTCGGCGACGGCCTGCTCCACGACCGCCACGCAGTGGTCGCGGTCGGCCAGGTCGCCGGGCAGTAGGACGCAGCGCCGCCCCTCCCGCTCGACCAGGCCGCGGGTGTGGTTGGCGTCGTCGTGCTCGTCGAGGTAGGCGATGGCGACGTCCGCGCCCTCCTTGGCGAACGCGACCGCCACCGCCCGGCCGATGCCCGAGTCACCACCGGTGATCAGCGTCCTCTTGCCCGCCAGCAGGTTCCTGCCCTCGTAGCCGCGCATCTCGTCGCGCGGCTCGGGGGACATGTCGCCCGTACGGCCCGGGTACGGCTGGCTCTGCGGTGGTGGTGTGTCTGACATGTCCGGCGGTCTTCCCCCGGCGGGGTATCGGTAACGTCACGGCTTGCCCAGGTCAGCCCTTTCTGAAGTCCTGAACCTCCTTCCACACCCGTTTGTGCTCGATCAGCCTGGTGTCGAAGACCTTCGTCCTGGCCTCCTTGGCGTACGTGGCCAGTTCGCCGCTCTTGGCGCGCTTGAGGAAGTCGGCCTGCTCCTTGAGCTGGGTGCGGACGGTCTCGACGGCGGTGGACAGCGTGTCGTCGTCCTCCCAGCGGTCCAGGTCGGCGGCGAGCAGGTCGCGCTCGGCCAGCAGCTTGTCCGCGACCGACTTCGCGTTCTTGACCAGTTCCTCCTGCTTGTGGTCGGCGGCCAGCTTCATCGCCGTCCGGTCGAACGTGATGTCCACCCCGCCGTCCTTCTTCTCCGCGTGGCCGCCGCGGTCGCCCTCGTTGACCGTCGCGAACGGCATGAGGTTGCGGAACGACAGGTAGGCCATCGCGGCCGTGGGCGCGTCGGAGGCGTTCAGCACCGCGGCGGCCTCGTCGAACATGCTCGCGAGCTGGCGTCCCTCGATCTGTTCGACGGGCAGCAGCGCGGCCAGCTCCATGATCCGCGACTGGAGGTCCTTGCGCACGGCCTCCTTCAGCGCCCTGACCGCCTGGGGGCCGGTGGTGGCGTCCGAGACGAGGTGGTTGGCGTGCTGTGTCTCGATCGCCCAGGCGGTGGTGTGGCAGCCCATCCCGGCGACGCCCGGCGGGGCGGGCGCGCGCCCGTTGATGACCAGGGACTCCTTCAGCGACGAGTCGAAGTCCACCACCAGGTTCGTGTCGGCGGCCTCCGACGCCCAGGTGGTGCGCTTCGGCTCGACGGTGATCGGCGGCTGGTCGGCCAGCCGCGCCGTGATGCTCTCGATCAGCGGCGGGAGCGCGTCCGGGACCGCCCTCTTGGGGAACAGCTCCGGGTACTCCTTGCGCAGCGCGCCCTCGAACTGCTTGACCATCATCTCCGCGGCCGCCCGGCCGAGCTTGCCGTCCACCGGCTCGGGCAGCCCGGCCGCGGTCACCGCGTGCGGGTAGGCGGCGGCCATCACCCGCAGGTGCCTGTCCAAGAGGTCGGACAGGACGACGACCGCGTACTCCGGCGCGCCGTCGCCGATCTTCTTCAGGTCCGTGGCGACCTGGCCGGCCTCGGCGAGGATGCGGGCGTTCCTGGCCGACGAGATCGCCTCCTTGGCGCTCTCCGCCCGGCGCGCGGTGTGCGGCTGCTGGAGCCGGGTGCGCGCGTCCTCCGCCTTGGCCCTGAGCGCGCCGGCCGCGCGGTGCATGCCCTGGTAGATCCCGGGTGCCTTCTGCACGTCCTCGATCCGGTCGAGGAGGGCCGGGATGCCCTGCAACGCCGTGACCCGGTCCTTGTTGGTGGCGACCGCCGTCAGCGCCTTGTCCAGCTCGGTGTTGATCGACTGGAGCTCGGCGTACTGCTTGGCCACGTCCCCGTAGGACTGCGGGTTGAGCGCGTACTCGACGTACGACTCGCGCATCGACGCGTCGAACGCGAACATCTTCCACAGAGCCGTCCTCATCTCGTTCTGCTCGGACTGGCGGGGTTTGGGGGCGCCCGTGCCCTTCTCGGCGGCCAGCTTCGCCGCCTTGACCTCGTACGCCAGCAGAGCCCCCCGGTACGTGCCCTCACCCGACCCCGTCGAGCCCCTGGCCGAGGCGGGCGGGACCGTGCTGAACGGCAGGTGGTTCAGGAAGTTCAGATGCTGGGCCACCGCCGTGGCCAGCGCCTGGGCCGCCTTGCTCTCGTTCTTCTCGCTCAGGGCCAGGGCGCACTGCTCGGCGACCAGGCGGGCAGAGTTCTCCAGAGGCCCGACCCGGCTGGTCGCGTCGTCGGCGTCGACCGCCTCCAGGCGCATCAGCAGGTCGCGTGCCGTGCCGTCCGGGTCGCTCACCTGGGCCTGCGCCGCGGCCTGCATCGACAGCAGCGCCGTGGCCGCCTCCTTGACGGTCAGGCCGTACAGCGAGGCGCGTACCGAGTCCACGACCCCCTGCCACGAGGTCGTGTGGTCGCCCATGCGATTGCCGAAGGGGGAGGGCGTGCGCTGGAGCCGGCTGATGAGCACTCCGGCGATCTTCTTCGGTCCCGCGTCACCCCGCAGGTCCACCAGGGGGCGCAGGTGCACGACGGCGCCCGCCGGGAGGTCGTGCTCCCGTGCCGCGAACGTGACCGCGCCCCAGACCTCGCTGCGCGGCTTGGAGATGGCGATGGTGCGCGGGCGCGTGTCGGTCTCCATGGCCTCGCCTCGGTCCAGGGACAGGACCGGCGCGCTCTTCCGCTTCTCCAGCCGGACGACGGGCGTGACCTCCTCCTCGGAGTCACCCTTGTTCTTCTTGCGTAAGTTCGTCTTGCTGCTCTCCGACTTCGTGCCGCCCTGCCCCTTGGACCGCTTCCGCTTCATCCCCACCCCTCCCCGTGCCACCGTCAGCCCGATGCTCCTCCTCGGGACGCCCCAACGGCAGTGCCCTGACCTCATCCGGCCACGTCCGGCGGATCTGTCGTAGGTGATCAATAGACTCGCCCGCGTGCCGACCGCCTGGGACGAGATCCGCGACCTCATCGACGCGCGCCACACCGACACGCTCGTCTCCCGCCTGCTCACCCTCGACGCCGACGAGCGCAAGCTCGTCGCCGGATCACTCCGCGAGCACGTCGCCCTCCGGCGCGACGACCTCGCCGACCCCGATTGGGAGGAGATCGGCGAGGTCGGCTGGACACCGCCCGCCGAGCTGCTGCGCCTGGCCGGGGCGGCCACCCTCGGCGCCGTCGGCGCCGTGGCCGCCTGGGTCAACCGCCGCGACCTCCAGTCCTGGTACGGCTTCTCCGCCCGTCCCCACTTCGGTGCCCCCGGGCCGATGGTGCGGCTGTTCGGTCACCGTCCCGCCGCCTGGCAGGCCGACCTCGCCGTACGCCTGGCCGCCAGGCTGCGCGGCCCCGCCGACCCGGGAGCCCCGCTGGCCCTGGCCATGCTCCGGCACACCCGGGCCGAGCCGCCCGCGCACGATCCCCTGGTGCTGGCCTGGATCTCCGACGGCGCGTTACGCCCCGCCGACCCGCTCTTCCCCGCCCTCCTGCCCAGGATCTTCGAGGCGGAAGGGGCCGGGCGGCTCCTGCGCGAGGCCGTACCGACCCGCTGATCCGCGCGGCCGACCGCGGGGTCCTGCTCGACGGCTGCGTACGCCGCTTCCTGCGCGGCGGGCCGCTCCACGACCTGCGCTTCTTCGTCCGGCTCCACAAAGCCCTCGACCCGGCCGCCGACGAGGTCGTTGCGCGCCGCCTCGACTACCTGCGCCTGCTGCCCGCCGCTCCCGGCCTGGTGGCCGAGCTGGCGCTGAGACGCGTCCGTCACCTGGACCACCCCGACCCCGCCGACGTGGTGGAGGCCGTGGAGGGGCTGGTGTTCCGCGCCGAGGTCAAGCTCGCCCGCGCCGGGCTGAGCTGGCTCGACGAGACCGTACGCGCGTCGCCCGCCCTGGCCGACGACCTGGCGGGGGCGTTGGTCCTGGGATTCCAGCACGCGTCGTACGAGGTGCAGGGGAGGGCGGCGCAGCTCGTGCTCAAACATCGGGCGCGGTTCGGGGGCGAGGCGGGCGGACGCATCCGCGACGGCCTGCCCGCCCTTCCCCAGTCCCTCGTGGCCCGCCTGAACCCTCACCTCGTGAGCGATCCAGCCCGCTGACCGACCGGCCGGTGTCAAAGGCGAGCCCGAGGGATGAGAGGTTCCTCATCCGGGGCTCAGAGTGGTCTCCTCGGACGGGCGCACGCTCAACCTCATGAAACGCGTGATGCTCATTCTCGTGGCGCTGACGGCGGCGGGCTTCCTCTCGGCCGGATGGGTGCGGGCGGCCGACGACGGGCCCGATCTGGGCGACTCCGTCACGGTCTCGTCCTCGCCGGGGACGTCGGTCGACGACGTACGGCCGGTCACGTCGCCGGGAACCGAGGCGGAACCCGTCAAGCCGCCCGCGCCGAAGCCCGGAGGCGGCGATGATGATGGCGACGACGACCCCCATCGCGCCTGGGCCGACGAAGACGAAGACGACGACGATGACGACGACGATGACGACGCTCACGAAAGCGGCGACGACGATGATGATGATGACGACGAAGACGACTGAGCGGGGGGTCGGATGCGGGTGAGCGCCCGCGCCCGGATCGTGGGCTGGATGCTCGCCGTGGTCGGCCTGGCCCTGGCGGTCTCGATCTTCGCGACCTGGACCGTCCTGCTCGCCCGCCTCGACGACCGGATGAACCTGGAGTTCACCAACGAGGCCGAGAAGCTGCGCCGGTACGCCGCCACCGCCCACGATCCCCGCACCGGCCGGCCGGTCTCCGACGTGCGGGAACTGCTCACCGGCTACCTGGCGATCAACTCGCCCGACCGATGGGAGACCTTCTTCAGCATGGTGGACGGCAGGGCCGACCGGATCACCGCCGTCACGCCCCCGGCCCGGCTCGACACGGACGAGAAGCTGGTCAAGGTCCTGGCCGCGGCCACCAGACCGGCCTACGGCGACACCGAGAGCGTCGAGGGCACGGTCAGGTACGCCGTCATCCCGGTCAGGGTGGCGGCCGACCCCCGTCCCGGCCATTTCGTCGCCGCCGTCTTCTACGACCGCCACCGGGGCGAGATCGTGGACGCGGTCGGTGTGCTCGGACTGTCGGCGCTGGCCGCGCTGGCCCTGGCGGGGGCGGCGGGATGGTTCGTGGCGGGGCGGGTGCTGGCCCCGGTGCGGCTGGTGAGCCAGACGGCCGAGCAGATCAGCGACTCGGCCGACCTCACGCGCCGGCTCAAGGTCAGCGGTGACGACGACGTGGCCGCGCTGGCCGCCACGTTCAACCACATGCTCGACCGTTTGGAACGTTCCTTCGCCGTGCAGCGCACGTTCGTGGACGACGCGGGGCACGAGCTGCGTACCCCCATCACGGTCATCCGGGGGCATCTGGAGCTGATGGGGGACGATCCGGCCGAGCGGGCGGAGACGCTGGCCCTGGTCACCGACGAGCTGGACCGCATGAACCGGATCGTGGACGACCTGCTCACGTTGGCCAAGGCCGAGCAGCCCGGGTTCCTGGCGGTCGAGGAGGTCGAGCTGGCCGACCTCACGGTGAGCGTGGTGGCCAAGGCGCGGCCGCTGGGCGACCGGCGGTGGCGGGTGGACCAGGTGGCCGAGGCGCGGATCCCGGCCGACCGGCAGCGGCTCACGCAGGCGCTCATGCAGCTCGTGGTGAACGCCGTCCGCCACACCATGGACGACGATCTCATCGCGGTCGGGTCGGCCGTGCGGGACGGGCGGGCCGAGCTGTGGGTGCGGGACAGCGGGCCTGGCGTCGCGCCCGCCGACCGCGAGCGCATCTTCCGCCGGTTCGTCAGGGGCGCGGGACGGACGGGCGGGCACGACGGGGCAGGGCTGGGGCTGGCGATCGTCAGATCGATCGCCGAGGCGCATGGAGGCGGTGTGAGAGTGGCGGACGTCCCGGCGGGGGGCGCTTGTTTCGTGATGACGTTGCCGCTGGCCAGGGCATGAACCGGATCCTGATCGCCGAGGACGAGAGCCGGATCGCGGCCTTCCTGGAGAAGGGCCTGCGCGGCAACGGCTTCGTCACGGCGGTGGTGACGGACGGCGTGGCGGCCTACGATCTGGCCAGTTCGGGCGGGTTCGACCTGCTCCTGCTCGACATCGGGCTGCCGCTCAGCGACGGGTTCACCGTGCTGCGGCGGCTGCGGGAGTCGAAGGTGGCCATCCCGGTGATCATCCTGACGGCCCGGGGCGGCGTGACCGACACGGTCGCCGGGCTCGAAGGGGGCGCCGACGACTACATCGCCAAGCCCTTCGCCTTCGAGGAGCTGCTCGCACGGGTCAGGCTGCGGCTGCGGGCCGACCGCACGCCCGAGCCGACCGTCCTGCGCGTCCGGGATCTGGCACTCGACCTGCGGACCAGGCGGGCGCACGTCGGGGACCGCGTGGTGGACCTGTCCACCAGGGAGTTCGCGCTGGCGGAGATCTTCTGCCGGCATCCCGACCAGGTGCTGACCCGCGAGCAGCTCCTCAGCCACGTCTGGGGCTTCGACTTCGACCCCGGCTCGAATGTCGTGGACGTCTATGTCCGCTACCTGCGCAGGAAGATCGGCCCCGACCGCATCGAGACCGTGCGCGGCACGGGCTACCGGATGAGAGCCGCCTAATGGGCGGCTCACGGCTCCCTCACCGGCGGGCCGCAGGCTGGTGGACATGAGAACGAGGGGCAAGACACCGTGACGGCCGGACTGGCGATGGACCTGGCGGCGATCACCGTCCTGGCCTACGGCCTGTACTACCGGCGACATCACCGGCGCGACCTGCTGTTCGCCTACGTGGCGCTGAACCTGGGCATCTTCGCGGTGGTCTCCCTGCTGCTGGTCCAGCGGGTGGACCTGGCGGTCGGGTTCGGGCTGTTCGGGGTGTTGTCGATCATCCGGCTGCGGTCCAGCGAGATCACCCAGCAGGAGATCGCCTACTACTTCGTGGCGATCGTCCTCGGGCTGGTGAACGGCATCGCCTCGCAGCTCCCGCTGACCGCGCTCTTCCTGGACGGCGTGCTCCTGGCCGTCGTGTACGTCGCCGACCATCCCCGCCTGCTCGGCCGCACGAGGCAGCAGGTCGTGACGCTGGACGTCGTGCACGCCGACCCCGAGCTGCTCAGGGCCGACCTGGAGAGCCGGTTGCGCGGCCGCGTCCTGCACTGCGTCGTCACCCAGGTGGACTACGTGCGCGACGTGACCGTGGTGGACGTGCGCTTCCAACTCGCCGAGGTGGCCCGATGAGGGACGCGAGCGCGCTGATGGCCGGCGTCGCCGCCGGGCTGCCGCCGATCGGGCTGGACGAGGTGCCCGAGCTGATGAGCCGGACGGACCACAAGTACGTGGTCAGTGTCCCGGTCATGGCCAGGCTCGCGGCCGAGCTGGGCGACCGGTTCTCGGTGTTGCGGATCGGGGCCCTTCGCCAGTTCCGTTACACCTCGACCTACTTCGACACCCCTGACCTGCTGACCTTCCGCCACCACCGGCAGGACCGGCGACGCCGGTTCAAGCTGCGCACCCGTACGTACCTGGACGGCGGCGGCCGGTGGCTGGAGCTGAAGCTGAACGGCGCGCGCGGCAACACCGACAAACGCCGCATCCCCTACGATGCCGCCCCGGCCGGCGAGCTGACCACGGAGGCCATGGAGTTCGTCGGTGACACGCTGAGCAGAGAGCTGAGCGTCGCCGTGCCCGACGCGCTGGGGCCCGTGCTGTCCACCGACTACCGGCGGGTCACGCTCGTGGACGGGCAGACCCGGCTGACCTGCGACACCGGCCTGCTCTGCCGCGACGGCGGCCGGAGCGTGCCCGCCCGCGGCGACCGGGTGCTGCTGGAGTCGAAGTCGGCCGACGGGCGGGCGCCGGTGGACCGGGTGCTGCGCGGGCTGGGGGTGCGGCCGGTCAGCGTGAGCAAGTACTGCCTGGCGGTGGCCGCGTTGAGGGGCGTCCCGGCCAACCGCTGGCAGCCCGCCATGCGGGGATATTTCGCGCTATAGCGGCAGGCCGCCCGTCGCCGCGCTCGTCGAACCGGTCGCCTGGTAGGCCGCGATCGTGCGCTCGGCGATGCGCATCTGGTGGATCTCGTCGGCGCCGTCGGCGAAACGGGCCCAGCGGGCGTGCTGGAACATGCTCGCCAGCGGAGTGTCGGTCGAGTAGCCGAGCGCGCCGTGCACCTGGATCGCCCGGTCCACGATCCGGTTGAGGCTGTTGGCCACGAAGTGCTTGGCCATCGACACCTCCGTTCGGAAGTCCTCGCCCCTGTCGATCTTCGAGGCGGCGTGCAGGACCATCAGCTTGCACTGGTAGAGCTCCATGGCCGAGTCGGCGATCAGCCACTGCACGCCCTGCTTCTCGGCCAGCAGCGAGCCGTGGCTGTAGCGGTTGAGCGCCCGGTCCACCATCATGTCCAGCGCCGTCTCGGCCTGCGAGATCCACCGCATGCAGTGGGCGAGCCGCGCCGGGCCCAGCCGGTACTGGCCCAGCCGGTGGCCGTTGCCCCGGCCGCCCAGGACCGCGCTGTCGGGCACCCGGAGGTCCTCGATCACGATCTCGCTGTGGCCGGTCGAGCCGTGCATGGTCTCGACCTCGCGCACGTCCTTCCAGCCCGGATTGGGCAGGTCGACCAGGAAGGCCGTGTTCGCGCCACGGGAGCCGTCGGGCACGTCCTTCTCGGTGCGCGCGATGAGGATGGCGAAGCTCGCCCGGCGGGCGTTGGAGATGAACCACTTGTGGCCGTTGATCACCCACTCGTCGCCGTCCTTGACGGCCTCGGTGCGGATCAGGGTGGGGTCGGACCCGGCCACCTCGGGCTCGGTCATCGCGAAGCACGACATCTGGACGCCGTCCAGCAGCGGCCGCAGGTACTTCTCCTTCTGCTCGTCGTCCGCCCAGTGGAGCAGGGTGTGCATGTTGCCCTCGTCGGGGGCCTGGCAGTTGAGCACCCACGGGCCGATGCGGGTCTTGGCCGCCTCCGACTGCACCATGGCCAGCTCGACGTGGCCGAGGCCCATGCCGCCCCACTCCTCGGGCATGTGCGGCAGCCACAGCCCCTCGGACTTCGCCCGGCGGCGCAGCTCGAAGATCGTGCGGAGGTAGGCGTCCCGGTCGCCCTCCTCCACGCCGGACATCGTCGGGATCACGGTCTCCTGGATGAAGGACCTGACCCGCCCGCGGATCTCCTCGTGTTCGGGAGCGAGAGTGAAATCGATGGCCATGACTCTCCTTCGGCGATTTCACCGATAGTACTATCGGCGAAAGCACACACAAGTCCCGTGAGGCGATCGTGACCAGCACACCGCGCAGCAGAAGCGAGGCGAAGGACCTGACCCGGCGCAGGCTGATCAGGGCGGCCCTGACGCTCCTCGACGAGGAGGGCGAGGCCGGCCTGACCACCGGCAAGGTCGCCAGGGCCGCAGGAATCGCCCAGTCGAGCTTCTACGTGCACTTCAAGGACATGCAGGAGCTGCTGCGGGTGCTCGGCGAGGAGGGCGGCGACCGGCTGCGCCGGGCGATGCGGGAGGCGCGGCGCAGGGCCCGCGAGGCGCCCGACGACCTCGAACGCCACCGCGACACCTTCCGCATCCCGCTGGAGGCGATCTGCCGCCACCCCGAGCTGCTGCGCATCCAGCTGCGCGCGCGGCACGACCCGTCCTCCTCGCTGCGCGACTTCGCCGCCCGTACGGCCGCGGCCTACCGCGAGCACCACGCGGCCGACCTGGCCGCGCTCGGCTACACCGCCGGCGACGAGCGCGACCGGCGGCGCCTGGAGATGATCGCCGAGGGCGTCAACGCGGCCACGAACGCGCTGGCCATGGGCCACCTGGAGGGCCGCTACCCCGACCTGGACGAGTGCGCCGACATCCTGGTCGCGCTGTCCAGGGGCGCGCTGCGCCTGCTCAGGCACGAGTCAGCCGGGACGGCGCAGCGGGGTGAAGGCCCAGGTCATGCGGGGTTCGACGGCCCAGCGGAAGAGCCGGCGCACCCAGGGGGCGCACAGCAGGGTGGCGGTGACGACGCCCAGCAGGAGTGACAGCGGCAGGCCCAGGCCGAGCCGCTCGGCGCCCTTCACCACGAAGCCGTGCAGCAGGTACGCGTACATGGTGGCCGACCCCAGCCCGCTGAACCAGGTGCGCCGGGACGGGGTGACCGCCAGGAACGCGGCCACCAGCACCGCCCCCGCCGCCAGCAGCGCCAGCCTGATCGCGGTGCCGGTGAGGTCGTCCACGCCGATGGCCGCGTTGGAGTGCCGCCACCTGATCCACTCGGTCGGCACCCGCTCGTGCACCAGCAGCGCGACCGCGAGCCCCAGCCCCAGCACGCAGAACCCGGCCAGCCGCATGGGAGGCCGCCGCAGCCACGCGAAGTGCTCGGGCCGCACCATCAGGCCGAGCACGTAGAACGGCAGCAGCGCGAACGTGCGGTTCATGGCCAGCTCGCCGGGCAACCGGTCGAGCCCGGTCAGCAGGGACAGCGCGACCGCGACCGCGAGCGGCCACTTGAGCTGCTGCCACACCGGCGTGGACAGCCGCCACAGGAACAGCGAGAGCAGGAACCAGGTGAGGTAGTAGGGGTCGAGCAGGCTCAGCTCGAACTTGCCGTACAGGATCGGGCGGGGGAGCGAGTAGGCCAGCTCGAAGATCAGGTAGGGGACGGCGAGCGTGGAGATGAGTTTGCGCGCCTTGCCCCCCGAAAACGTGAAATTTCGGGACAAATAGCCGCTTAGGACGATGAATAGCGGCATGTGGAAGACGTACACATAGAAGTACAGCGCGTGGGCGAGCGGCGCATCGCGCTGGTCCTCGATCAGGTGACCGCACACGACCAGCACGATGGCCAGGTACTTCGCGTTGTCGAAGAACGGGTCCCTGGCGGTGGCGGGGCGGGCGATGACGGGTGCGTTCACAGATTCCGCACCCTAGCCGCGGCCCGTCGAACCGCCGGGAAACCGGGAATGAGGGCTTACCGAAGAGCGGGTGTCAGGCGCGCTCCCCGCTCACCGCCTCAGATCACCGCCTCAGATCACCGCCTCAGATCACCGCCTCAGATCACCGCCTCAGATCACCGCCTCAGATCATCGCCTCGACGGTGGCGGCCAGGGCCGACGCCGCCGGCCCGTCGAGCCGCCCGTCGGCCACGACCGTGACCACCCGCCTGGTCAGCGCGTCCTCGACGACGAGCGGACGGTCCCACGCCAGCGCCTGCCCGACCCCCGGATACTCCGCCACCCGCACGAACCAGGGATCGTCGCCGGCCTGCACGAACACCAGCGTCCAGTCCCGCCCGTCCGGCTCGGTCCCGGCCATGGCCACCCACCGGCCCCGGCTGCCGTGCACGGACCCCTCGTCCCCGGGGAAGGTCACCCGGCCGGAGGAGGAGCCGGGCGCGCGCCAGAAGAACCCGCCGTAGCCGGCGCCGGGCCGGCCCTTCGTGGCCGAGCTGTTGACCTCCAGCGGCGAGCCGGTGAGGTTGGTCAGCGTGAACGTGAGGTCGAGGGCCCATGCGCCGCCGACCGGCCGGGCGGCGACCGTGCGCCGCTCGCGGGCGATCAGCCGGTCGCCGGGGCCGATCCACTCCAGCTCCTCGGTGAAGCCGTCGTCGTCCAGCCGGGTGAAGGCGACGTGCCGCTGCCTTCCGTGGTCGTCCAGCCAGGCCGGTCCCCGGTCCCTGACGTAGGTGCGGCCGCCCCAGAAGTTCGCGCCGCCCAGGTCGGCGATCGCCACGCCGGCGCCGAGGTGGTGCACGTGGTCGTCGGGGCGCACCTGGGTGACGGTGACGCCGCCGAGCGTGTGCACCGGATGCAGGTACGGCCGCGGTGAGTCGGTGACGGGCAGGTCGGGCCGCCATTCGTAGGCCGCGACCGGCGTGCCGGCCACCCGCAGCTCCACCTCCGTCCAGGGGGCCCGGAGCTCGGAGTAGAGCGCCAGCTCCTCGGCGCTGCGGGCGGTCAGCTCGGCGATGCCGGGCAGGAACCGGTGGGTGACCTCGCCCGCGTCGTCGCGCTCCACGACCTGGTGCCGCGCGGCGATGGGCAGCGGCTCGGGGGCCAGCCGCACCGCGTCCAGGACCTGGGTGAACGTCTCCGTACGGGCCAGCGGGACGAGCAGCTCGGCCCCTGTGCGGATGTGCGCGACCAGGTTCTCCAGCAGCCCGGCGCGCTCGTGCACGGTGGTCTCGACCGAGCCGTCGGCCCGCTCGACCCGCAGCTCGTCCAGCGTGTACGTGAGCGTCGCCCGCCCCGCCTCCCCGTGCACCACCAGGTACGGTTCACTCCGGCCGGTCGCGCACAACGACACCGCGATCGTGATCACCGGCCCGCCCGCGATCCGGACGCGCAGGCAGGAGGTGTCGTCGGCCTCGATCGGATGGGCGTGGTAGAGCTCGGTCTCGACCGTCTCGACCGGGCCGTCCACCAGGGCGAGCGCGGTCGCGACGGCGTGCGCGAAGGGGTTGGTGAGCGCGCCGTCCACCACGTCCACGCCGTCCAGCCGGCGCCGTCCGGCCCAGGACGAGCGCGTGAAGTACGACGAGGGCCGCTCCCACGCACCCGCGCCGCCGATGCCGCGGACACGGCCGAGCGCGCCGCTCGCCATCAGCTCCCGCAGCGCGGGGACGGCCCGCGAGCCCAGGCTCTGGAAGCCGACCTGGCAGGCCAGCCCGGTCTCGGCCACCGCCGCGGTGATCCGCGCGTGCGCCTCGGGGCTCGCCGCGGGCGGCTTCTCCAGCAGCACGTGCGACCCGGCGCGCAGCGCCGTGACGGCGAGGTCGGCGTGCGTGTGGATCGGCGTGCAGACGATCGTGATCTCCGCGCCGGTGGCGGCGACGAGCTCGCCCAGGTCCGGTGACCAGGGCAGGGGATCGCCGTCGAGCTCCACCGGCCGCACGTCGCAGATCCCGGCCGGCTCGACCAGCCCGGTGGCCGCGAGCCTGCGCAGGTCGTCCAGGTGATGCCGCCCGTGCCCGTGCGCCCCGGCCAGGACGACCTTGACGGGGTCCGTCCTCACGCCCATCGCAACCCCAGTCCCGCGTGGCCGCCCACGCGCAGCACGCCGTCCGCGATCTCCACCGGGTACGGCTCGGCCAGCAGCCCCAGCCTGCCGAACGAGGCGTCCTCGACGTCCTCGGCCAGCGGCGGCAGCGGCAGCGCCAGGGCGAGCTGCCCGGACACCTCGCTCAGCAGGTGCGGATGGACCGGCACGCCGAACGTCCTGGCCAGCTCCGCGATCCGCAGGAACGGCGTGACGCCGCCGACGCGCACGACGTTCGGCTGGACGATGTCGCAGGCGCCCGCGGTGAGCAGGTCGCGGAAGCCGTACACGGTGTAGACGTTCTCGCCCACCGCGACCGGCACGTCGGTCGAGCGGCGCAGCTCGACGTGCGCCGCCACGTCGTCGGCGGGCAGCGGCTCCTCGATCCAGTGGAGGTCGAACTCGCGCAACGCGGCCAGGGCGCGCCTGGCCCGGTGGAGGTCCCACCGCTGGTTGGCGTCGATCATCAGCAGCCGGTCGGGCCCGATCACCTCGCGGACGGCCGCCACCCGGGCGACGTCCTCGGCCAGGTCGGGACGGCCCACCTTGATCTTGACGCCGCGGTACCCGGCGGCCACCCAGCGCCGCGCCTGCCCGGTCAGCTCCTCCAGGGAGTAGTGCAGGTTGACGCCGCTGCCGTAGGCCGGGACGTGCTCGCGCCGCCGGCCCAGCACGTCGGCCAGCCCGGCGTCGCCGCAGCGCAGGTCCCACAGCGCCAGGTCGATCCCGGCCAGCGCGACCGTGGTGATCCCGCCGGGGCCGGCCTCGCGCAGGTGCCGCCACAGCCGGTCCCACACCAGCTCGGGGTGGGCGGGCAGCCCGATCAGCGCCCCGCGCAGGTCGTGCTCCAGCAGGGCCCGCACGGCGTGCGCGCCGATCTGCGGCGTCCAGGAGAACCCGGTGCCGGTGCGGCCGTCCGCCAGCGTCACGTGGCAGACGATCACGTGGTTGGCCGGCACGTCCGGGCCCCACGGGCGGGGCAGGGGGACCGTCCGCAGCTCGGTCCGCAGGCCGGTGATCACGAGGCCGCCAGGGTGAGCCCGGACCTGATCAGCGCGTCCAGCTCGGCGAGGTGGTCCTCGGCCACGTCGACCAGCGGCGGGCGCACCGCGCCGACGTCGAGGCCGCGCAGCCGTACGCCGGCCTTGACCAGGGCCACCGGGTAGCCCGGCACCTTGTCGCGCAGGCGGACCAGCGGCGCGTAGAACTCGGTCAGCAGCCGCTCGTCGCCCTTCAGGTACGCCACGGCGATCTCGGGGGCGAAGGCGAAGACCGCGCTGGAGTACAGGTCGACGCCGATGCCGCGGTAGGCGGGCATGGTCAGCTCGGCCGTCGGCAGGCCGTTGAAGAACAGGAAGTCCGGGTGCTTCTCGCGCACCGCGAGGACGGTCCGCTGCATGCGGTCGATGTCGCCGAGCCCGTCCTTGAGCCCGATCACGCCGGGGACGCCGGCCAGCTCGACCACGGCGTCCGGAGCGAGCACGACCGCGCCGCGCTGGTAGACGATCACCGGCAGCTCGGCGGCGACGGCGGCCACGTACGCGGCGAAACCGCTGCCCGGCCCCTGCGTCAGGTACGGAGGCATGAGCAGCAGCCCGTCGGCGCCGGCCGCGCGGGCCGCCCGCGCCTGGTTCAGCGCCGCGCCGATCGGGCCGCCCGCCCCGGCGAACACCGGCACCCGCCCGCCCACGACCTCGGCGGCCACCCGGACGGCCCGCGCGTGCTCCGCCTCCGACAGGGCGGAGAACTCGCCGGTGCCGCAGGCCACGAACACGCCGCCGGGGCCGTGGGCCATGCCCTGCCGGATGTGCTCGGCCAGCACCTGCTCGGCGAGGGCGCCGTCGGCGTCGAAGGGGGTGACGGGGAAGAACAGCACACCGCTGAGATTCATTCGGATTCCTTCAGTTCGGTTCGCCAGCTTCGCTTGGGCTCCCAGCCGAGCAGGCGGCGGGCCTTGTCCGTCGAGAAGGCGGGAGCGCTGCCGGTGAGCCCGGCCGCCAGTTCCCCGGTGCCGGGCACGGCCTGCGGGAGCAGGCCGGCCAGC
Organism: Nonomuraea sp. NPDC049607; assembly: GCF_040675375.1. Lineage (NCBI taxonomy): Bacteria > Bacillati > Actinomycetota > Actinomycetes > Streptosporangiales > Streptosporangiaceae > Nonomuraea > Nonomuraea sp. NPDC049607. The sequence continues at coordinate 261,292 of NZ_JBFAOV010000007.1, read as the reverse complement.
GGCTCCCTGGCCAGGGCGTCGGCCGCGCCGGCGAAGAAGACCTCGCCGCCCGGCAGCTCGGGCAGCGCCGCGATCAGCACGGCGAACAGCTCGGCCGCGTCGCGCGCGTCGATGTAGTTGAACAGCGAGACGCCGCCGATCTCCGGCTGGTCGAGCCGTTCCCTGACGGTGTGGCCCGACTGCGTGGGCGCGCCCGCCCACTCCTCGGGCGGGATGACGAAGCACGGCCGGACGGCCGCCATCCTCGTCCGGCCCGCCCGCGCGAACGCCTTCATGGTCTGCTCGGCCACCAGTTTGGACAGGTTGTAGGCGTTCCAGGGCAGCGCCGGGTGCTCCTCGTCGATCGGCAGGTACGCCGGCGCCCAGCCGCCGGGCGCGCCGTACCCGATGACCGTGGGGCTGCTGGCCACCACCACGCCGGCCACGCCCAGCTCCACCGAGGCCGCGCAGACGTTGAACGCGAGCCGCGTGTTCACCTGGAAGATCACTGACTCCGGCCGGCTGAACGGCGTCGCGATGGCCGCCAGATGGATCACCGACTCCGGCCGGAACCGGGCGACGACCTCGTACGCCTGGCCGGTGTCGGTGAGGTCGGCCGGTGACGTCGCGGCGGCCTCGACCGGCGTGCCGGGGGCCTGGTCCACGCCGATCACCTCGTGCCCGGCGGCCGCGAGCGCGGTGACGACGCTGCGGCCGAGGCGTCCGGCGCTGCCGGTGACGAGCACTCTGCTCACCGTGGGGGACTCCTTCAGGACTGCAAACAGTTGCACTAAACCTATGGGTCACGCAGGGAGAGGCGTCAAGAGCCGATTTCTGACAACACCATCTACCTGGGGATATGCCAGGTCGCCTGGAAGCGGCCTGGTCGGCAAGCGCTTTCATCCTCGCCCGGCTGCCTGCAAGCGGTTGCGTTAGGGTGGGCGACTGTGACAGTGACGATTCGTGATGTGGCCCGCGCTTCCGGTGTGCACGTATCGACCGTGTCGCGGACGTTCTCCGCGCCGCACATGGTGAACGCCGCCACCCGTACCAGGGTGCTGACGGTGGCCGAGGAGCTGGGATACCGGCCCAACAGGGCGGCGAGGGCGCTCACGACCGGGCGTACCCACAACCTGGGGCTGATCGTGGCCGACATCGCCAACCCGTTCTTCCCGCCGCTGATCAAGGCCGCGCACGCCGCGGCCCGGCAGCGCGACTACCACCTGTTCGTGGCCGACACCGACGAGGAGCCGGCCGCCGAGGAGGAGCTGATCCAGGCGTTCTCCAAGCAGGTGGACGGCGTGGTGCTGTGCAGCCCGCGCTCGTCGAACAAGGCGCTGGAGCGGCTGGCCGAGCGGGTGCCGTTCGTGGTGATCAACCGCCGGCTGCGCGGCGCGGCCACGGTCCTCATGGACGTCGGGCACGGCGCGCGGATGGCGGTCGAGCACCTGGCCGTGCTCGGTCACCGCCGCGTCGCGCTGCTGTCGGGCCCGGCGGGCTCGTGGACGAGCGGCGAGATCCGGACGGCCGCCGAGCGGGTGGCGGGCGTCGACCTGGTCGTGATCGGGCCCAACGCGCCCACCGAGCGGGGTGGCCTGGCCGCCGCGTCCGCGGTGCGCGAGGCCGGGGTGACCGGGGTGCTGGCCTACAACGACCTCATGGCGATCGGGCTCATCGAGGGGCTGGGCGAGCTCGGGCTCAGCGTGCCGGAGGACGTCAGCGTGGTGGGCATCGACGACATCGTCCCGGGGCGGCTGAACCGTCCCAAGCTCACCACGGTCGCCATGCCCACGGCGGCGGCCGGGCGGCTGGCGGTCGACCTGCTCATCCAGGAGGTGAGCGCCACGACCTCGCTGGAGACCAGGTTGGTGCTGCGGGAGTCGACGGCGCCGCCCCGATGACCTGCAAACGGTTGTACTAAATCGCAGCAATATTCGTCCTACCTCTGAGTGGTAAGCGCTTGTCACCAGGTAAAACGCGATGTCGATATATCGATAACGGCGATGTAACGTCTGCAAAGGGTTGACGGAACTTTCCTGCCAGCTATAGGAAAGCGCTATCCGTTCACATCTCGCCGGAAGGTCCGTGATGACGAATGAGTTCCGTCATGGCTGACTCGGTGGCGGTGAGACCCCCGGACGTCGCGAACCCGCCCGAGCGCGGAGACCGCCGTGCGTCCAGACGTTCCCGCCGCGAGGCGCGGGCCGCCTACCTGTTCCTGGCGCCCTGGTTCGCCGGTCTGCTCGTCATCACGATCGGTCCCATCGTCGCCTCGCTCTACCTGTCGTTCACCGACTACAACCTCCTGGAGGAGGCCAAGTGGGTCGGGTTCGACAACTACGTCAAGATGTTCACCGAGGACCCCCGTTACCTGAACTCGCTGAAGGTGACGACGATCTACGTGGTCGTCTCGGTGCCGCTGCAACTGGCCTTCGCGCTCGTGCTGGCCCTGGTGCTCGACCGCGGGCTGCGCGGCCTGTCGCTCTACCGGTCGATCTTCTACCTGCCCTCGCTGCTGGGCGGCAGCGTGGCGATCGCGATCCTCTGGCGCAAGGTCTTCGGGGCCGAGGGCCTGGTCAACGCCGTGCTGTCGGTCTTCGGGATCCAGGGGCCCGGCTGGGTCAGCGACCCCGACACCGCCCTCGGCACGCTGATCATCCTGCACGTCTGGACGTTCGGCGCCCCGATGATCATCTTCCTGGCCGGGCTGCGGCAGATCCCCGCCAGCTACTACGAGGCCGCCTCGGTGGACGGCGCCGGCGCGTTCCGCCGGTTCCGCTCGATCACGCTGCCGCTGCTGACGCCGATCATCTTCTTCAACCTGGTGCTGGAGATCATCAAGTCGTTCCAGTCGTTCACGCAGTCGTTCATCGTGAGCGGCGGCTCGGGCGGACCGGCCGACTCCACGATGTTCAACACGCTCTACCTCTACCTCAAGGGCTTCAAGAGCTTCGACATGGGCTACGCGGCCGCCATGGCGTGGGTCCTGCTGCTCATCATCGCCGGTCTCACCGGGGTGAACTTCCTCGCGTCCAAGTATTGGGTCTTCTATGGCGACACCAAGTAGGCCGCTGCCCGTCCTGTTCCGCCCGCTCAAGGGCGGCCGGGTGGTCAAGCACGTGCTGCTGATCGGGTTCGGCCTGGTCATGCTCTATCCGCTGCTGTGGATGATCTCCAGCTCGCTCAAACCGGAGGAGCTGATCTTCCGGCAGCCCGGCCTGTGGCCCGGCGAGGTGACGCTGGAGAACTACACCGAGGGCTGGACCGCGCTGAAGCACCCCTTCGGCTACTACCTGTGGAACTCCGCGGTGATCACCGTGCTGTCGGTGGTGGCGAACCTGGTGGCCTGCTCGCTGGCCGCCTACGCCTTCGCCCGGCTGAACTTCCCGCTCAAGAAGCTGTGGTTCACCCTCATGCTGGGCACGATCATGCTGCCGCACCACGTGCTGATCGTGCCGCAGTACGTCATGTTCTCCAAGCTCGGGCTGATCAACACGATCTGGCCGCTGGTCATGCCGAAGGTGCTGGCCACGGACGCGTTCTTCGTGTTCCTGATGGTGCAGTTCATCCGCTCCCTCCCCCGGGAGCTGGACGAGGCCGCCGAGATCGACGGCGCCGGCTACTGGCGGACGTTCATCAGGGTGATCATCCCGCTCTGCACCCCGGCGCTGGCCACGACGGCGATCTTCACGTTCATCTGGACGTGGAACGACTTCCTCAGCCAGCTCCTCTACCTCAACAACCCGGACAACTTCACCGCTCCGGTGGCTCTGCGCACCTTCCTCGACGCCAGCAGCGACTCGTCCTGGGGCCCGATGTTCGCCATGTCGATCGTCGCGCTCGGGCCGATCTTCGGCTTCTTCCTGGCCGGCCAGAAGTACCTGATCCGTGGTGTGGCCACCACGGGCCTGAAGTAGTTCCCCCACCCCCCGACACAGAGAAATCCCACAGGAGGTAGAGCCGTGAGCTCTGGCAAGAAGATGTGGTCGGCGGCCCTGCTCGCCACCGCTGTGCTGGCGGTCACCGCGGCCTGCGGCAGCGGCGGCGACGAGGGCGCCGGCGGGAAGGTCAAGCTGCGCTTCTCCTACTGGGGCAGCGACGCTCGGCAGAAGATGACCGAGGAGGCCATCAAGAAGTTCGAGGCCAAGAACCCGGGCATCGACGTCGAGGGCGAGTTCTCCGACTTCGCCAGCTACTACGAGACGCTGTCCACGAAGGTGGCCGCCAGCGACGCCCCGGACGTCATCACGCTGGAGATCCGCGGGCTGCGCGAGTACGCCGACCGCGGCACGCTGGCCGACCTGACCGGCAAGGTCCAGACCGGCGACATCGACCCCAAGCTGCTCGGCACCGGCAACATCGACGGCAAGCAGTTCGCCGTCCCCACCGGCGCGAACGTCTTCTCGGTGGTGCTCAACCCGTCCGTGGTGGAGGCGGCCGGGGAGAAGGTGCCCGACGACACCAAGTGGACCTGGCAGGACTACGTCGACCTCAGTTCGAAGATCACCGCCAAGGGCGGCGGCACGGTCTACGGCACCCAGCTCAACTGGAACCCCGCCTTCCTGCAGATCTTCGCCGCCCAGCGCGGCGAGCCCTTCTACCAGGGCAACAAGATCGCCGTCACGCCCGGGACGATCGTGGCCTGGTGGCAGGTCATGCTGGACACGATCAAGGCCAAGGGCAGCCCCGACGCCGCCAAGACCGCCGAGGTCGGCGCGACCAGCGTGGACCAGTCGCTGCTGGCCACCAACACCGGCGCGTCCGGCATGTGGTGGAGCAACCAGCTCGGCGCGGTCGTCAAGGCGTCGGGCAAGGAGATGAGCCTGCTGCGCCTGCCCAAGGCGGAGGGCGCCGGCAGCGGCGGCATGTTCCTCCAGCCGGCGATGTTCTACACCGCCTCCGCCAAGAGCGAGCACGCCGCCGAGGCCGCCAAGTTCATCGACTTCATGATCAACGACGCCGAGGTCGGCGGGATCATCCTCAGCGACCGCGGCCTGCCCGCCAGCTCGAAGGTCCTGGCCGCGGTCAAGGACAAGCTGCCGCCCGCGGACCAGAAGACGCTGGAGTTCGTCGACTCCATCAAGGGCGAGCTGTCCGACCCGCCCGCCGCGCCGCCGAAGGGCGCCAGCGCCCTGGAGGACATGCTCAAGCGGTACACCGAAGAGGTCATCTTCGGCCGGATGGCGCCCGACGCCGCCGCCCAGAAGTTCCTGACCGAGGCCAACGCCGCCCTCGGCGGCTGAGAGGACGACCATGAGGTACGCGTTCGTCGGGCTCGGGCACCGCGCGCAGCTGTACGTCGACGCCCTGCTCGGTGAGTGGCGCGACACCGGCACCGTCGTCGCCCTGTGCGACGGCAACCGGACCCGCATGGACTACTACGTCGAGCGGATCGGCCACGAGGTGCCCTGCTTCGCCCCCGCCGAGTTCGGCAAGGTGCTCGAACTCGCCGACGCGGTCGTGGTCGCGACCGTGGACGCCGCGCACGCCCGGTACGTGTGCGCGGCCCTGGACGCCGGCCGCGACGTCATCGTGGAGAAACCGCTCACCGTGGACGCCGAGAGCTGCGCGGCCATCGCCGAGTCGGCCCGGCGCAGCACCGGCAGGCTGATCGTCACCTTCAACTACCGGTACTCGCCGCGCAACTCGGCCGTGCGCCGCCTGCTCATGGACGGCGCCGTCGGCGAGGTGACGTCCGTGCACTTCGAGTGGACGCTCGACACCATCCACGGCGCGGACTACTTCCGCCGCTGGCACCGCGACCGGGGCAGCTCGGGCGGCCTGCTCGTGCACAAGTCCACCCACCACTTCGACCTGGTCAACTGGTGGCTCGGGGCGGCGCCGGAGACCGTCTTCGCGCAGACGTCGCTGCGGTTCTACGGCTCGGCCAACGCGCGGTCGCGGGGGCTGGCCGACCGTCCCGAACGCGGCCAGGGCGCGCCCGGCCTCGGCAGCGACCCGTTCATCCTGGACATCTCCGCCGATCCCCGGCTCAAGCGCCTCTACCTGGACGCCGAGCACGAGGACGGCTACGTCCGGGACCAGGACGTCTTCGGCGACGGCGTCACCATCGACGACAACATGGCGGTCCTGGTCCGGTACGACAGCGGGGCGCTGCTGACGTACTCGCTGAACGCCCACGCGCCCTTCGAGGGTTACCGGGTGGCGTTCAACGGGACGGCGGGACGGCTGGAGCTGGAGGTCGTCGAACGGGCGTGGACGCCGCCGCACGCGGCGATCGACCCGAGCGCCGCGTCCAAGGAGCACGCCGCCGGGACCTGGGAGCGGCTCACCCTGCGCCCCCACTGGGAGGAGCCCCGCGAGGTGCCGATCGAGTCGGGCGCGGGCGGGCACGGTGGGGGGCACGGTGGGGGGCACGGTGGGGGGCACGGTGGCGGTGACCGGCTGCTGCTGGACGACGTGTTCCGCGGCCCGGCCGACGACCCGCTGGCCCGGCAGGCGGGCTACCGGGACGGCATCCGCAGCGTCCTGACCGGCGTCGCCGCCAACCTGTCGGCCGCGTCAGGCACCCCGGTACACCTGACGGACACCGGCACCCGCCTGGCCTGACGGCCCCACACCGGCCCCGCGCCGGTGCGGGGGTTGGCGCGGGGACGGGACGGTGCCGGGACGGTGCGGGGGCTGGTCAGCCGCCGGCCTTCCACTGGGCGATGAGCTTGTCGTAGTCGAGCGTGGCGGGCTTGCCGCGCTCGTCCGCCAGCTTCGGCGCGGGCGCGCCCGGCTGGTCGAACCAGTACTGGGCCGGACGCTCGGGGTTCAGCTTGGGCGCGCACTGGCCGCCGTAGCCCTGGCGCTCCCGCGACAGGCGTTCCAGCCGGGCCAGGATCTCGTCCTGCTGCCTGGCCAGGTTGTCCATCGACTGCTGCGGGGTCGTCTCGCCGGTGACGGCGGTGGCCACGTTCTGCCACCAGAGCTGGGCGAGCTTGGGGTAGTCGGGCACGTTCGTGCCGGTCGGGGTCCACTGCTTGCGGGCGGGGGAGTTGTAGAACTCGATCAGGCCGCCGTACTTGGCCGCGTTGTCCTTGAAGTAGTCGCTCTTGATGTCGGAGTCGCGGATGAAGGTCAGCCCGGTGATCGACTTCTTCAGCGACACCGTCTTGGAGGTGACGAACTGGGCGTAGAGCCAGGCCGCGGCCCTGCGGTCCTTGGGGGTGTTGTTCAGCAGCGTCCACGAGCCGGCGTCCTGGTAGCCGAGCTTGTTGCCGTCCTTCCAGTAGGCGCCGTGCGGGCTGGGCGCGATGCGCCACTTGGGGGTGCCGTCGTCGTTGACGACCGGCAGGCCCTTCTTGGTCATGTCGGCCGTGAACGTGGTGTACCAGAAGATCTGCTGGGCGATGTTCCCCTGGGCCGGGACCGGGCCCGCCTCGCTGAAGTTCATGCCCGCGGCCTCGCGGGGCGCGTACTTCTTCAGCCAGTCCACGTACTTGGTGAGGGCGTACACCGAGGCCGGGCCGTTGGTGTCGCCGCCGCGGGTGACCGACGAGCCGACCGGGCGGCAGTTCTCCACCCGGATGCCCCAGTCGTCCACCGGCAGGCCGTTGGGGATGCCGGGGTCGCCGTTGCCCGCCATGGACAGCCACGCGTCGGTGAAGCGCCAGCCCAGCGAGGGGTCCTTGCGGCCGTAGTCCATGTGGCCGTAGACCTTCTTGCCGTCGACGGTCCCGTCGCCGTTGACCTTGTTGCTGAAGAAGTCGGCGATGTCCTCGTAGGCCGCCCAGTTGACCGGCACGCCCAGGTCGTAGCCGTAGGCGTCCTTGAACTGCTTCTTGATTGCCGGGTCGGTGAACCAGTCGTAGCGGAACCAGTAGAGGTTCGCGAACTGCTGGTCGGGGAGCTGGTAGATCTTCTTGTCGGGGCCGGTGGTGAAGCTGATGCCGATGAAGTCGTTCAGGTCGAGGGTAGGGGAGGTGACGTTCCTGCCCTCTCCGGCCATGTAGTCCGACAGCGGGAACACGTACGTGCCGCGCGAGTGGGTGCCGATGAGGTCGGAGTCGTTGACGTAGGCGTCGTAGATGTTCTGGTCGCCCTGGATCTGCGTCTGGAGCTTCTCGATGACGTCGCCCTCCTGGATCAGGTCGTGCTTGATCCTGATCCCGGTGATCTCGGTGAACGCCTTGGCCAGCTTCTGGGACTCGTACTCGTGGGTGGTGATCGTCTCGGACACCACGTTGATCTGCATGCCCCGGTACGGCGCCGCCGCCTTGATGAACCAGTCCATCTCCGCCAGTTGCTGATCCTTCGACAACGTGCTCGGCGTGAACTCCTCCGCCACCCAGCGCTGCGCCGCCGCCCTGCCGTCGGCCTCCTTGAAGTCGCTCTTCGGCTTCTCCTCGCCGCTCGTGCAACCGGCCACCACCAGGGCCAGCGCCGCCGCGACCGCCGCCGCAGCACCCATCGCATGCCTCATCGCCTGGCTCCTTCCTCTCAGCCCCACATCCCGATCACGACCACGACCAGCAGCGCGACGCCGAGCGCCGCCCACATGGACAGGTCGGTGACTGCAATCCACAGGGCCAGCACGACGGCCGCGCTGATCAGGCCGATGTACAGCCGGTCGCCCCGGTCGGTCTCGATGCGCAGGAACCCGCGCCGGGCCACGGGCGGGGAGATCCGGGCCCACACGGCCATCCCGCACAGCAGCAGCGCCAGCCCGGCGAACACCAGGGCCGTGGGGGCGGTCCACACCATCCACTGCACGGTCAGACCCTCCCCAGGGCGAACCCCTTGGCGATGTAGTTGCGCACGAACCAGATGACGACGGCCCCGGGGACGATCGTCAGCACGCCGGCCGCGGCCAGCAGCCCCCAGTCCACGCCCGCCGCACTCACCGTCCGCGTCATGGTGGCCGCGATGGGCTTGGCGTCCACGGACGTGATCGTCCTGGCGATCAGCAGCTCCACCCAGCTGAACATGAAGCAGAAGAACGCGGTGACGCCGAGCGCGGACCGGATCATCGGCAGGAAGATCCGCACGAAGAAGCGCGGCAGCGAGTACCCGTCGATCGCCGCGGTCTCGTCGATCTCCCGCGGGATCCCTGACATGAAGCCTTCGAGGATCCATACCGCCAGCGGCACGTTGAAGAGCATGTGCGCGATCGCCACGCCCAGATGGGTGTCGAACAGCCCGACCGCCTGGTAGATCTGGAAGAACGGCAGCAGGAACACCGCGGGCGGCGCCATCCGGTTCGTCAGCAGCCAGAAGAACAGGTGCTTGTCCCCGGCGAAGCGGAACCGCGAGAACGCGTACGCCGCCGGCAGCGCCACCACCAGCGACATGACCGCGTTCATCGAGGTGTAGACGATCGAGTTCAGGTAGCTCGAATACCACGACGGATCGGTGAAGAACGTGGCGTAGTTGTCGAAGGTCACGCGCTGCGGGATCAGCGAGAAGCTGCCCAGGATGTCCTCGTTCGGGCGGATGGACATGCCGAACATCCACAGCAGCGGCAACATCAGCGTGGCGGCGTACAGCCAGAAGACCGTGCGCGCCCACGGCAGCCGGTGGCGCATCGGGCTCACCTCCCCGCCCTGGTCAGCACGGTGAAGAAGACGTAACAGGCGACCTGGACGAGCAGGAAGTACAGCAGCGAGAACGCGCCCGCCGGGCCCAGGTCGAACTGGCCGACGGCGATCTTCGACAGCAGGATGCTCAGGAACGAGGTCGCGTTCCCCGGCCCGCCGCCGGTCACCACGAACGGCTCGGTGTAGATCATGAAGCTGTCCATGAACCGCAGCAGGATCGCGATCGTCAGCACGCCGCGCAGCCGCGGGAGCTGGATGTGCCGGAACGTCGCCCACGCCGACGCGCCGTCGATCTGCGCGGCCTGGAAGTACGGCTCCGGGATCGACCGCAGCCCCGCGTAGGCCAGCAGCGCCACCAGCGGCGTCCAGTGCCACACGTCCATGACCAGGACGGTGATCCAGGCGTCGGCCGAGTCGAGCGTGTAGTTGAAGTTGACGTGCAGCACGTTGTTGACCGCCCAGCCGCCGAGCCCGATGTCGCCGCGGGCGAAGATCTGCCAGATCGTGCCCACGACGTTCCACGGGATGAGCAGCGGCAGCGCCACCAGCACCAGCGCCACCGACACCCAGAACCCGCGGCGCGGCATGCACACGGCGATGACCACGCCGAGCGGGATCTCCACCAGCAGCACCTGGGCCGAGAACAGCAGCGTGCGCACGAGCGCCGCGCGCACCTCGGGGTCGCGGGCGATCTGCCGGAACCAGTCCAGGCCGACGAACACCCGGTCCACCGGGCTGAAGACGTCCTGGACGGAGAAGTTCACGACGGTCATCAGCGGGATCACGGCGGTGAAGGCCACCGACACCACGACCGGCAGCACCAGCAGCCAGGCCCGGTTGTCCCGCGGACGGGGATCGGCCCGCGACCCGGCGGCCTCGGCCGGGGGCGCGGGCGCGGCGTCCGGGACGACCTCGCCGGCTGTCTGGCCGCCCGCGACGGCGGTCCGGTCGGTCATGCCTGACCCCTTCCGTCCAGGGGTGCGAGCGAGCCGCACCTGACCTCGTCGCGGAACAGGAACGTGCGGTCCGCGGGGAAATGCAGGAACACGACCGTGCCCGGCGTCCAAGGGGAGCCGGCCTCGGTCCTGGCGATCAGCGGATGGCCGCCGATCTCGGCGCGCACCAGGTCATGGGAGCCCATGCGGTCGACCCCGGTCACCCTGCCCGCCGCGCCGGGGTTCCGCACCGGGCCGCCGACCTGGACGAACTCGGGCCGCACCCCGATCCGCACCGGCCCGGGCGGCAACCCACCCCCCATCGCGCCGGCCGCGCCCGCCGCGCCGACCGCCGAGGGGCCGATCCTGACCACGCCGTCGCCGCCGATCTCGGCGGGCAGCACGTTCATGCCGGGCGAGCCGATGAAGTGGCCGACGAACTCGTGCGCGGGCGACAGGAACAGCTCCGCCGGCTCCCCGGCCTGCACGATCCGGCCGTCGTTGAGGACGACCACCTCGTCGGCGAAGGTCAGCGCCTCGGTCTGGTCGTGGGTGACGTAGACGAGGGTGTGGCCGGTGTCGCGGTGGATCTCCTTGAGCTTGCTGCGCAGCGTCCACTTCAGCGCCGGGTCCACCACGGTCAGCGGCTCGTCGAGCAGCACGGCCGCCACCTGCTCGCGTACCAGGCCGCGGCCCAGGCTGACGATCTGCTTGCGGCCCGGGTCGAGCCGGCGCGCCCGGCGGCGCAGCACGTCGTCCAGGCCCAGCATGGCCGAGACCCGCAGGACGCGCCGGTGGACCTCCTCGGCCGGGACCTTCCGGTTGCGCAGCGGGAAGGCCAGGTTGCCGTAGACGGACATCTCCTCGTACAGGACGGGGAACTGGAAGACCTGGGCGATGTCGCGGCCGGCCGTGGGGACCCCGGTCACCTCGCGGTCGTCGAACCAGATCCGGCCCACGGTGGGCGTGAGCAGCCCCGAGATGATGTTGAGCAGCGTCGTCTTGCCGCAGCCGCTCGGCCCCAGCAGGGCGTAGGCCCTGGCGCCGCGCCACGTCCAGGTCGTCGGCCTGAGCGCCCAGGTGCGGCCGCCGTCGTAGCTGTGGCCCACGCCTTCCAGGCGGATGTCAGCCATGCGGGCCGGCCCCCGCCGCCGGGACCGCCGGTAATCGGCCGCCGGCCTCGTCGAACACGAAGATGTGCCGCGGGTCCACGTACGCGGTGGTCGGCTCGCCCGGGGTGAACTGCCGGGTGCCCGGCAGGTGGGCGACCAGGTGCCGCCGTCCGTCCAGCAGCAGGTGCAGGAACGTCGCGCCGCCGGTCACCTCGGCCAGCCTGATCTCGGCGGGCAGCTCCAGCGCGCCGGGGCCGGTCCTGGTGATCGTGACCTGGTGGGGGCGGATGCCCAGCACGACGTCGTGGCCCGAGGCGGGAGCGGGCGGCGCGGGGAAGGACGTGCCCAGGACCTCGATCCGGCCGTTCCGTACCGTGCCGGGCAGCAGGTTGAGCGGCGGGTCGCTGAGCGTGGCCGCGACGTCGAGCGTGGGCGGCTCGGCGTACATGGTGGCCGGGTCGCCGACGTGCCGCACCCGGCCCTCGCCGAGCACCACGGCGGGCGCGGCGAAGGTCAGGGCCTCGTTCGGGTCGGCCGTGGAGTACAGGACGACGCCCGGCGCGCCGGCGAACATGCGCTTGAGGTCCTCGCGCAACTGCTCGCGCAGCTTGAAGTCGAGGTTGGCCAGCGGCTCGTCGAGCAGCAGCACGTCCACGGGCCTGGCCAGCGCGCGGGCGATCGCCGTGCGCTGCTGCTGGCCGCCCGACAGCTCCGCGGGCCTGCGGTCCAGCAGGTCGCCGAGGCCCATGATCGCGGCCACCTCCCGCACCCGCCGGTCGATGTCGTCCTTCCGGTACGACCGGTCCAGCCGCAGCGGCGAGGCGATGTTCTGCCGGACGGTGAGGGACGGGTAATTGATGAATTGCTGATAGACGAAGGCGACCGAGCGCTTTCGCACGGAAATCGAGGTGACGTCATTTCCGTTGACCAGCACCCGCCCGGAATCAGGCGGCTGCAGCCCGGCGGCGACCCGCATGAGCGTGGTCTTTCCCGAGTTCATCGGGCCGACGAGAGTGGTCAGTCCGTTGGGTAGTTCCAGGTGGATGTCGTCGAGCCAGGTCTCCCCGCGCTGCCGTACGCGGACGCCATCGAGAATCAGCGTCACAATGCCCGGTCCTCTCTCCCGGAGCTTGCCCTCCATCTAACATGATCTGATTCTTTGTGCAAAGAGGGCAGTTGTTGTGACTGTTGCTATTCAGTTGACGTGGGTTATGGAATTTGTCAAGGGGAGAAGAGTTTTGTGACGAGAATGTGGAGATGGCGGCGCTCGGCGTCCGTCAGCGGGGCGAGGGTCTCGCGTTCGACGTCCGCCACCACCGCGCGGGCCCGTTCGAGGGTTTCGCGGCCGGCGGCGGTCAGCGAGATCCGGTAGCGGCGGCGGTCGGCGGGGTCGCGCTCCCGGGTGGCCAGGCCCTCGTTCATGAGCCCGTCCATCAGGCGCACCATGTCGCTCGGGTCGAGGCCCAGCCGGTCGCCGACCTCCCGCTGGGCGGCCGGACCGAAGTCGTCGAGCGTGGCCAGCGCCGCGAACTCCCACAGGCTCAGCCCCGTGTCGGCGGTCAGCCGCGCGGCCAGGGCGCGCCGGTTGGCGACGCCGACCTTGTGCAGCACGAAGGTGGTCGTCCCGAGCAAGGTGGGTGGCAGTTCCATCTCATCCAGAAGTGTAGGTTGTTGCCAATAGTTGGTAGTTACCCACTAATATTGGAGGTCCAGGATGGACGCCCTCTACCCTCGGCTGCTGGTGCGCGACTTCCCGGCGAGCGTCGCCTTCTACCGGGCCGCCCTCGGCGTGGAGCCGGTCAAGGTGCTGCCGGAGGCCGCCTACGCCAACTGGGACATCGACGGCCAGGCCGGTCTGGTGCTCTTCGGCCGCGACCGCGTCGCCGAGGTCGTCGGCACTGCCGGGCTGCCTGCGTCGGCCGCCCAGGACACGGTGATGCTGGTGATGAAGGTCGACGACGTGGACGGCGAGACCGACCGGCTCGTCCGGCTCGGGGCCACGGTCGCCGCGCCGCCCCAGGACCGTCCCGCCTGGGGGGCCGGCCTGCGCACGGCCCACCTGCGTGACCCGGAGGGCAACCTGATCGAGCTCCAGTCGTACTGAGCGCGGGCGGGCGGCCGGGATCAGGGCAGGATGGCGTCCACGTAGCCGCCGTCCACGCGCAGGGCGCCGCCCGTGGTGGCCGAGGCGAGCGGCGAGCTGAGATAGACGACCATGTTGGCGATCTCCTCGGGCTCGATCAGCCGCTGGATGAGCGACTGCGGACGGTACTGGCGCATGAACGCCCGCTGCGCCTCCTCCCACGGCAGCTCCCGGTCCACGAGCTGGTAGACGAACTCCTCCACGCCGCCGGTGTGCGTGGGCCCGGCGATCACCGAGTTGACCGTCACCCCGCTCCCGGCGGCCTCCTTGGCGAACCCGCGCGAGACGGCCAGCAGCGCCGTCTTGCTCATGCCGTAGTGGATCATCTCGGCGGGCGTGACGACGGCCGAGTCGCTGGCGATGTACTGGATCCGGCCCCAGCCGCGCTCGATCATGCCCGGCAGGTAGGCGCGCGTCAGCCGCACCGCGGTCAGGACGTTGACCTCGAAGTACCGCCGCCACTCCGCGTCGTCGATCTCCATCGCGGGCCTGGCCCCGAAGATGCCCAGGTTGTTGACGAGGATGTCCACCCGCGGCAGCGAGCCGAGGATCCCCTGGAGCCCTTCGTCGGTGGAGACGTCGCCGGGCGCCGCCACGAGGTCGCCGTGGTCCATGCGCTCGATGGCGGCGGCCACCGAGCCCTCGCTGCGGCCGTTGACGCCGACCCGCGCGCCCGCTCCCGCCAGACCGGCCGCGATGGCCGCCCCGATGCCCTGGGTCGAGCCTGTGACCAGCGCTGTCTTCCCACTGAGGTCGATGCTCACCATGACTCCATTGTCCGTGCCGCCGCCCGGCCGCCCGGTGCCGGGGCACGTACGGCCGCGGATCGGGTAGGTGCCTACTGTGGTCGGTACGTCGAGGGGAGCACGGGTGCGCCGGTTACGGTGGCTGGTCGTGGTGGCGGTCCTGGCGGTCTTCGTCGTGGTCCCGGCCGGGGCCGGCGCGGGCGACGACGGGTGCCCGCCCAGGGACACGCGGGCGGGCTCCCCGTACGCGATCACGGGCTACTGGGTCATGCCGCGGGCCGACGTGTGCGTGACGCGGCGGATGGTGGAGGCGATCCACTCGCTCGGCGGTGACACGCTCGTCACGTTCGGGCCCCGGTTCGAGGCCGGGCCGATGGAGCCGGAGTTCGCCGCCTGCCGGGTGGACGGGCGGCCCTGCGCGCGGGTGCCGGGCAAGCGCGTCCGGCACGTGTACACGTACGTGACCAGCGAGGAGTTCGGGCGCTCGCTGCTGCGCTGTCCCGGCGTGGACCGCCGGATCGACGCCGGCGACCGCGTCTTCTACCGGGTGTCGCTGGCCGCGTCGTGCGCCGATCGCGTCCAGGACCTCGTGCTGGTCTCCACGGACGGCGACGGGGTCGGCAATCTGGTGGAGGAGGCGGCGGCGTACGGGATGAAGGTGTTCCCCGGGCTGCCCGCCGCGCCGCAGCGGCGCGGCAAGCCGTGGGAGCCGGACCTCGCGCACCTCGCCGCGCTGAACGCCTTCACCGCGCGGGTGCTGGCCGCCTACCGGGAGCGGTTCGGCGGGTCGTCGGCCTTCGGCGGGGTCTACCAGTCGTTCGAGCTGGCCATGCGCCAGCGGGGGCCGCGCGACCCCGTGCTCGCGCTGTACGCGGCCCAGCACGCGGTGGTCGCCGCCGCGCTGCCCGGCAGGAAGATCCTGGTCAGCCCCTACATCGACGCCCGCAGGGGGCGCGGATTCCCGCCCGGCCAGGTGCCCGGCGGGCTCGCCGACATCGCCGCCACCCGCGCGGGCGCCCCCATGGCCGTCGCCGTGCAGGACGGGCGGGGCACCGGCAAGGTCCCCGTGCACGGGATCGAGGACGGCGGTTCCATGGTCGCCCCCAGGCTGGTGCCGGTGGTCGGCCGGGTGCGCAACGCCGACGGCTACTACGGGCCCACCAGGGACTACATCGAGGCGGCGGCCCGGAGCGTGCCCGCCGGGGTCGAGCTGTGGGTGAACGTCGAGGGCTTCGAGCCCGCCCCGGTGGACGGCGAGTGCGGCCGGGTCGAGCCGTTGCCGTTCCGGGGGCGTACCAGCAAGGCCCGGCTGGACCAGCAGATCATGGCGACCGGCGGGCTCGCCGCGAAGATCCTCTCCTACGGCTGGGACCCCTTCTTCACCTGCCAGGCGAGCCCGGCCACCCCTTCCCTGGCCGACGACATCGCCGACGGAAGGCGGCAGCCGATCATCGTGAACGCGTACCGGAAGGACCGGGACGGACGGCCCGGAATCGTGGTCGAGGGCTACAACCTGCGCGGCGGCACCCTGCGCTTCACCTCGCCCGGCGGACGCGAGGTCGGCGTCGCCCAGCAGTGGCACGGACCGGGCCGCCCCGAGTCGGCGTGGGCCCCCTATGTCCCGCCAGGCCCCTGGACCTCCGTCACCGCCACGAACGCCGCCGGACAGACCAGCACGAGCGGGTACGTGTTCCGCTAGGGCTCGCCGAAGCCGTGCAGCATGGCTTCGAGCGCGAAGACGAAGCGGGGGTCGGTGCCCGAGGACGGCTGGGCGCGCCGCGCCCGGGTGGCCTCGGCCAGCAGCGGGGTCTCCAGCAGGTCCGGTTCGGGGATGTCCCGCATCCCGTCGCCCGGAGCTGGTCCGCCGCCGGCGGCCAGGAGGGCGACGTGGCCGACGACGAATCCGGTCACGGCGTAGAGCATGTCCAGCGCGCGGTCCGGCGGCAGGCCCGCCGAGCGCAGCACGCGCAGCCCCTCCTCCATCAGGCGCAGGTTCTGGGGGGTGATCGCGGGCCGGCTGACCACCAGGGGCAGGACGTTCGGGTGCGCGAGCAGGACGCGCAGCAGCGTGTGGGCGTACTCGCGCAGGCCCTCCTGCCATGCGGCGGCCTCGGTCAGCAGCGGCGCGGCCTGCGTGACGAGCTGCTCGACCAGGCCGTCGAGCAGCTCGTCCTTGCTGCCTACGTGCTGGTAGAGGGACATGGCCTCGACGCCGAGCTCCTGGCCGATGCGGCGCATGGACAGCGCCTTCAGCCCTTCGCGGTCGGCCAGCGCCAGAGCCGCCCGCAGGATGGCCTGCCGGGTGAGGCCGGCGTTCTGGCCGCGGGTGCGCTTCGGGGACATGGTGCCCTTTCTCGATTCTTACCGCGTAAGTATAGTAGAAACATACGTTGTAAGAATGTTGTGCCGACGAAAGGACCATGTCATGACAGGGAAGTCGCGGGGCGCCCTCGCCCTGCTGTACGGCGGCGCCGCGCTCACGCTGCTCGTCACGCTCTTCGTGTTCGCCTACCGGTCCGGGCTGGCCGAACACCTCCGGACCGGCTACCCCGGGCTCGCCCCGGCGAAGATCGACGAGGGCGTCACCGCGTACACGGTGATCCTCGTCGTCATGGGGGCACTCGGGCTGCTCGGCTGGCTCGTCACCGTCCGGGGTGCCCGTGCGGGCAAGGGGTGGGCCCGGTGGCTGGGGTCCGGGCTGTTCGTGGTGGCCCTGTGCCTCGTGCTGGCGGCGCTGACCGTCCGGGACACCAACGGCGAGGTCGGTCTCGTGCCGCTGCTCGGCTGGTCGCAGGTCCTTCCGCTGGTCCCGGGGCTCGCGGCGGTCGTGCTGTTGTGGAGAAGGGTGCGGTGACCCCGGCGTGGACGGGCGTCGTCCGGCGGCTGGCGGCGCTCAAACGCCTGATGTACCGGGGCGGGCGGCCCAACGCGCTCATGCGTGCGATGAACCGGCTCGACGCGCTGACGTACGCGTCCCGCTGGTTGCCGCTGCCCCAGGGGGCCGTGCTCCAGGTGGTGGGACGCCGTACCGGGGCCCGCACGTCGGTGCCCGTCGTGGTCGCGGGGTTCGAGGGCGGCGAGTTCCTCGTGTCCATGCTGGTGCCGGAGGCGAACTGGGTGCGCAACGTCCGGGCCGCCGGTGGCCGGGCCGTGCTGCGCCGCCGCGGGCGGGGGGTGCCGATCAGGCTGGAGGAGGTGCCGGTCGAGCGCCGCCCCGAGATCCTGCGCCGCTACGCCGCCGTCGCGCCCGGCGCGCGCCCCCATCTCGGCCTCGGCCCGAAGGCGTCGCTGGACGGTTTCCGGCGGATCGCACCTCGCCATCCCGTCTTCCGCATCCTCAGGGCGGACGGCTCCGCCCCGGAAGGCCACGGGTCAGCTCAGGGCTGAGACGAGGATGTCGGTCAGGGTGGCCGCCTGGCTGCCGTCCTCGTCGAGGTCGGGGTCGAGGATGGTGATCTCGATCCCGGCCGCGCCGGGCAGCGCGACCAGCCCGCGGAGCAGGTCGGCGAGCTGCTCGCCGGTCAGGCCGCCGGGGGAGGGCGAGTCGACGGCCGACACCACGGACGGGTCGAGCACGTCGGCGTCCACGTGGATCCAGAAGCCGTCCAGGTCGTCGCGCATGAGCACGCGCTCGGCGGCCTCCAAGGGGATGTCGTTCCCGGTGACGAAGGCGATCCCGCTGCCGGCGATGTCCTGGACGTCCTCGTTGTCCCGGACGCCGAGCACGATGACGTCCTCGTCCCGGACGTACGGGCGCAGGCCGTCGATGTCGGCCAGGTAGTCGTCGCCGCGGCCGGTCACCAGGGCCAGGTCCTCCCCGGCCGCCGCGCCGACGTGCGGGGAGTTGCCGAGGTGGCGGAAGTCGGCGTGGGCGTCGAGGTAGGCCACCCCGTAGCGGCCGGTCCTGCGCAGGGCGAGGGCGGGGCCGAGCATGATCGAGCAGTCGCCGCCGAGCAGGACGGGGAACCCGCCGGACGCCCTGATCCCGGCCACGCGGTCGGCCAGCCGCCGGGTGTAGGCGGCGATCGCCTCGCCGTTGCGCACGCCGTCGCCGGGCTTCCAGGTGGCCACGTAGCGGGGCGGGATCAGCGTGCCCGCGTCGGCCGCGCCGAGCCGGGCGACCAGCCCGTTGTTCCGCAGCGCCCAGGGGGCCTTGTAGCAGCCGGGGATGACATCCTCGGCGAGTGGGCGCAGGCCCAGGTTCGAGGGCGCGTCGAGGATGGTCAGGTTTCTGTCAGGGGTTATAGTGCTCATAGTCGTGACAGTAGCAGGAGGGTGAGGGATGCGCCAGTTCATCGAGACGGGTCTCGTGGCCGTCGATCTGGCCAACACGTGGGACGAGTACCTGGACGATCCCGAACGATTGCCCGACGTGGCGGAGCTGCACCGCTTCTGTCGCGAACTGGGCGAACCGGTCGAGAACGACCAGGCGCCGCGCGGTCAGGGCGGGGTCGGGGAGGAGGACCTGCGGCAGGTCAGGGAGGTGCGGGGGCGGTTGCGGGCGGTGCTGGCCGCCGAGCCCGACGACCGGGCGCGGGTGCTGGCGGAGTGGGTGGCCGGGCTGCCCGCGCGGCCGGCGGTGACCGCGGCGGGCGGCGTGCCCCGGCTGCGGCTGGTCGCGCCGGACGGGGCGGCGCCGGCGGGACGGCTCGCCGTACGGGCCGTCACCGAGCTGCTGGAGATCGCCGCGTCCGGCGACTGGGAACGGCTGCGCCGATGCGCGGCCACGCCGTGCACCGACGCCTTCATCGACCGCAGCCGGCCGGGCAAGCGGCAGTTCTGCTCGACCCGCTGCGCCAACCGCGCCCACGCCCAGGCCTCCCGCGCCCGCCACCGCTGACGGCGGGCGCCGGGCAAGGTCAGGCGAACAGGGTGCGTCCCCAGTAGTCGCCCGCGTCCTGGACGCCGGGAGGGCAGGCGAACAGGCCGCTGGAGACGTGCTTGATGTACTCGTTGAGCGCGTCGTGCCGGGCCAGGTTCATCTGCACGGGCACGAACTGCCTGCGCGGGTCGCGCTGGTAGGCGATGAAGAACAGCCCGGCGTCCAGGCGGCCGAGCCCGTCGGAGCCGTCCACGAAGTTGTAGCCGCGGCGCAGCAGGTGGGCGTTGCCGTTGCTGGTCGGGTGGGCCAGCCTGACGTGCGAGTTCTCCTTGATCACCGGCTGCCCGTCGGGGCCCTTGGCGGCGAGGTCCACGGCGTCGAACTCGGCCTTCTTGCCCAGCGGCGCGCCCTCGCCCTTGTCCCGGCCGAAGATCTGCTCCTGCTCGGCGAGCGGGGCGCGGTCCCAGGTCTCGACCGTCATGCGGATCTTCCTGGTGACCATGTACGTGCCGCCCGCCATCCAGGCGGTGCCGTCCGAGCCGGCGGCCCACAGGTGGTCGCGCAGCAGGTCGGCGTCCTCCAGCTTCATGTTGTTGGTGCCGTCCTTGAAGCCCATGAGGTTGCGCGGCGTGGCCTGGGCCCGCGAGGTGGACGACGTACGGCCGAAGCCGAGCTGCGACCAGCGCACCGAGACCTTGCCGAACCCGATCCTGGCCAGGTTGCGGATGGCGTGCACGGCCACCTGGGGGTCGTGCGCGCAGGCCTGGACGCAGATGTCCCCGCCCGAGATCTCCGGGATGAGCTGTTCGCCGGGGAACTTCGGCAGGTCGGCGAGGGCGGCCGGACGCTTGCTCGCCAGCCCGAACCGGTCGTCGAACAGCGACGGGCCGAACCCGATCGTCAGCGTGAGCCCCGAGGCGGGCAGGCCCAGCGCCTCGCCGGTGTCGTCGGGGGCCGCCTCGGCCGCCCCGCCCACCGCGCCGAACGCCCCGGCCTCCTTGCCCTGCGTCAGCCGGGCCGCCGCGGCCGTCCACTCCTGGAGCAGGTCGACCAGTTCGGCCTTCTTGTCGGTGATGACGTCGAAGGCGACGAAGTGCAGCCGGTCCTGGGCGGGCGTGACGACGCCCGCCTGATGCCCGCCGTAGAACGGGTACGGATCGGACGTCGAGGCGGCGTGCGCGACCGGCGGCTCCTCCAGCAGCGACCTGGTCGTCACCGCCCCGGCCCCGAGCACGGCCGCCCCCGCGGCCCCCAGCCCGAACAGCTTGCGGCGGCTCATCCGCCCGCCGGCCTGCGACATCGCCCCCACCTCCCGTTACTTGGCGATGACCGGAGCGATCTTACTGATCGGCTCGGCCAGCGCGTTGATCGCGTCGGACAGCGCCTTCAGCTCGGCCTTGGACAGCTCGTCGTGCAGCTTCCAGCCGTCGCCCTTCCGGTGCGCGCCCAGCGCGGCGTCGGCGGCGGCGAACTTCTCGTCCAGCGTCTTGACCAGGTCGGGGGAGCGCTCCTCCAGCACCGGGCGGAGCGACTGCACGGCGGCCTTGGAGCCCTGGAGGTTGGCGTCGAAGTCCCACAGGTCGGTGTGCGACCAGATGTCCTCCTCGCCGGTGATCTTCCCGGAGGCCACCTCGTCGAGCAGCCCCTTGGCGCCGTTGGCCAGGTTGAGCGGGGTCAGCTCGGCGGTGTTGGACTTCTCGACGATGGTCTTGACGTCGGCGATCAGCTTGTCGGCGACCGGGCCGTCCTTGCTGACGTCCTTCTTGATCCACAGATCCTTCTCGATCCGGTGGAAACCGGTCCACTCCTCGCCGTCGGCCAGGTCCGCCTCGCGGGCGTCGATGGCCGGGTCGAGGTCGCCGAAGATCTCCGCGACGGGCTCGATGCGCTCCCAGTACGTCCGCGCGACCGGGTACAGCTCCTTGGCCTTGGCGATCTCACCGGCCTTGACGGCGTCCACGAACTCCTGGGTCTTGACCAGCAGCGTGTCGCTCTGCGACTTGATGTAGCGCTTGTAGCTGGTGACCGCGCCGGCGAGCTGCGCGTCGGAGCTGAGCGCCTTGTGCTCGCCGGTCACCTTCAGGGCGTTGCGGATGCCCTTGCCCACCATGCCGGGCTTGCACACGGTCTCGTACGCGCCGGCCGGCAGCTCGGCGACCAGCTCCCTGGTCAGGCCGGGCACGATGTTCTCGACCTCGGCCATGACCCGGTCACCGGGGGCGTACACGTAGAACTCGGTCACCTTGGACCCGCCGTTGGTGATCGCGAACGTGCTCGTGCCCGCTGCGATCTCCGCGGTCGCGACCTTGCACTCGGTGTCGGACGCGGCCACATTGATCTTGCCGGGCGCGGCGGCCGACCCCTTGCCGGTGTCCGTGGCGGTGGTGCCCGAGCCGCACGCGGTCAGGGTCGCCAGGGCGAGCGCGCCGAAGGACAGGCTGATGGCGGTACGCATGATGCTCCTGTTCAGGCCGCGGGTGCGGTGGCGGCGGGAGTGGTCTTCACCCGCTGGGGCAGCAGGAAGAAAATGAGAGTGGGCACGAGGTAGACGATCCAGGCCACGGCCTCGACGACGCTCGGCTGGGGCGTGATGTTGAGCATGCCGGAAAGCAGTGCGCCGTACCAGGAATCGGCGGGCAGCGCGGCGCTGATGTCGAAGGCGTACGTGCTCAGCCCCGGCAGGATGTTGGCCTCCTGGAGGTCGTGCATGCCGTACTTGAAGATGCCGGCGGCGACCAGGATCAGCAGCAGGCCGGTCCAGGTGAAGAACTTGGTGAGGTTGATCCTCAACGCGCTCTTGTACAGCCCCCAGCCGATGACCACGGACGTGAGCAGGCCGAGCGCGATGCCGATCAGCGGCTCGGCGGTGGCGGTCGCGCCCCGGACGGCGGCGAAGAACAGCAGCGCCGTCTCCAGCCCCTCGCGGGCCACGGCCAGGAAGGCCATCACGACCACCGCGAGCGAGCCCATCTGGAGCGCGTCGGTGAGCTTGCCCCGCAGCTCACCGGAGAGCGCGCGGGCGGTGCGCCGCATCCAGAAGATCATCCAGGTGACGAACACGACGGCGAGCAGCGAGGTGATCGCGTCGAACAGCTCCTGCCCGGTGTGCCCGAGGTTGGCGGCGGTGAAGGTCAGCAGTGCGCCGAAGCCGACGGACAGGGCGATCGCCGCGGCGACTCCCGTCCAGACCTGGGGAAGTTTGTCCTTCCTGTCGCTCTTGACGAGGAAGGCGATGAGGACGGAGACGACGAGAGTCGCCTCCAGTCCCTCGCGCAGTCCGATGAGGTAGCTGGCGAACACCGTCACTCCCGCTCGCTGAGGAAAGGCTTACCTAAATTAGGGCAGCCGAAGCATACCTAGCGCAAGCAGTGATGGCGATAGTTTGCCCGGTGGTGTGACGCACCCGACTGTATGAGTGGTTTGTCACCCCATGAGGTTGCCGGCCAGCAGGTCGAGCAGCGGCTCGCGCCGGACGCACCGCTCCAGCGCGAACGAGTCGGCCAGGGCGAGCAGCTCGTCGTCGCCGAGCCCCCTGAACAGCTCGGCGTACTCGGGCAGCAGGGCCTGGGCGAAGAGGATGTGCCTGATCAGGTCGTCGGTCTGGTAGCGGGCGCCCCACGGGTAGGGCTCCCAGCCCGGGAACTCGGTCTCGACCAGCCGGTGCAGCGGGCCGAGCACGTCGGCGCACTCCTCCATGGTCGAGCCCCACCGGTCCGCGCCGAGCCGCCGCTTCTTGGCGATGAACGCGCCGAACCGGTCCAGGTACGCCCCCGACGCGTGCACCAGCCCCTGGAGGCCCACGTCCTTGTACGTCCACAGCGACCAGCCCGCGTCATGGGCGTCGTAGATGTCGAGCTGGTCGCGCAGGACCTGGTAGCGCTGCGCGTCCCGCTCCGGGTCGCCGGTGTAGACCGGGCCGAACTCGCCCACCCACAACGGCGTGCCGGTCTCGCGCTGGAACTGCGACCGCCGGGCGAAGGTCTCCTCCAGCTGGCCCCGGTCACACCACTCGCCCCTGGTGAGCCCCGGGTACGGACCGCCATGGGCGAACCCGGCCAGGGCGTAGTCATGCATGACGAACACCGTGTTCTCGTACATCTCCCGGAACATCGAGAAATCGGTGGCGTACGTGTTGCCGTCCAGGAACAGGACGTGGTCCGGGTCCGCGGCCCGTACGGCCTTGACCAGCCGGTCGTAGAACGGGCCGACCACCTTGCCCGAGACGTCGCCCGGCTCGTTCACCATGTTGTACCCGGCCACCCAGGGATGCCCCCGGTAGTGGTCGGCCAGCGCCTCCCACAGGTGCACGGCCCGGTCCTGGAAGTGGCGGTGCTGCCAGAACGCCGCCACGTGCGTCGGGTTGTCGCTGTGCCAGTGCTGGTTCTGGGAGCCGGGCAGGGCGTGCAGGTCGATGACGCTGTAGATGCCGCGCTCGCCCAGCAGGCCGATCACCCGGTCGAGGTGCCGGAAGCCCCTAGGGTCGATCTCCATGGGCCGGGCGTCGGACTCCCAGTGGTGGTAGTTGACCGGGATGCGCACGCAGTTCATGCCCAGCTCGGCCAGCAGGCCGGCGTCGCCGCCGGTGAAGAACGAGGTGAGCAGCCGGTCGAAGAAGAGCTCGGCCCGCTCCTCGCCCAGCACGCCGCTCACGGCCGCGCGCATCGAGGTCTCGTTCGCGGGGTGGCCGGTGATGAAGTTCTCCATGTTCATCCAGCCCCCGAGACCCACCCCCCTGAGCCGTACCTGGGTGCCTTCGGGGGTGAGGAGCCGGCTTCCGGAGACGTGGAGCATGTTCACCCTTTCGTCGCACCTGCGGTGAGCCCACCGACCAGGTGACGTTCAGCGATGGCGTAGAACCCGAGCGCCGGCAGCATGGCCAGGATCAGGTAGGCGAGGATGCGTGCGGTGTCGGCGGCGTACTGGCCCTGGAACTGCTGGATGCCGAGCGGCAGCGTCCAGCTCGTCTCGTCGCTGAAGACCACCAGGGGCAGCATGAAGTTGTTCCAGCTGCCCACGACGGCCAGCACGGAGACCGTCGCCATGGCCGGGCGGGCCATCGGCAGCAGGATCCGCCAGAAGAACCCGAACGGCGAGCAGCCGTCGATGATCGCGGCCTCCTCGACCTCACCCGGGATGCTCCGGAAGAAGCCTCGCAGGATGATGATCGTCAGCGGCAGCCCGAAGGCGGCCTGCGTCAGGATCACGCCGAGCGGGTCGTCCAGCAGCCCGAACGTGCGCAGCAACACGAAGATCGGCAGGATGGCCACCGCGAACGGGAACATCAGCCCGGCGGTGAACAGCGTGAACAGCGCCTCCCTGCCCCGGAAGGCGAACCTGGCGAAGACGAACGCGGCCAGCGCCGACAGCCCGACCATCACCACGGTCGTGGCGACCGCGATGAACGTGCTGTTCCACACCTGCCGCCAGAACGACCCCGAGCCGAGCACGTCGGTGTAGTTCGAGGTCACCCAGGGATCGGGCAGGCCGAAGGGGTTGCCGGAGAGCTGGCTGTTGCTCTTGAACCCGCCGAGCAGCGCGTACACGATCGGCACCAGGATGAACGCGCCGACGATCCAGGCGATCACGTGCAGGGGCAGGGTGGGGCGGCGCCGCCGCGCGGGCGGCCTTCCGTGGTTCATCGTCGGCCTCCCATGGACGTGGTCGCGCCCTCCAGGTCCCGGCGCATCACCGCGCGCTGGTAGACGAGGGCGAAGACGAGGCTGAGCACGAACATCACGACGCTGATCGCGTTGGCGTAACCCACCTGGGAGCGCTTGAAGCCGAACTCCATCATGGTGACGGCCATCGTCTCCGAGGAGTGCGACGGGCCGCCGCCGGTGAGGATCCAGACCAGGTCGAACAGCTGGATGGTGTAGATGACCGACAGGAACACGCTGATCCTGATCGTCGGCCCGAGCAGCGGCAGCGTGACGTGCCGGAACGTCTCCCAGGGCGTCGCGCCGTCGATCTGCGCGGCCTCGATCAGCTCGTTCGGGATGCCCTGCCGTCCGGCCAGGTAGATCATCATGTGGAACCCGAAGTACTTCCAGGTCATGACCAGGAAGAGGGCGGGCATCACGGTGTCCGGGTCGGCCAGGAACTCCGACTCCAGCCCGAACACCGACAGGAACTGGTTCGCCATCCCGCCGTCCGGGGCGAGGATCAGCGAGAACAGCACGCCCGTGATCACCTCGGACAGCACGTACGGCGCGAAGAACACCAGCCGGTAGACCGCCCGTCCCCGGATGCGCTGGTTCAGCAGCATCGCGACGGCCAGCGAGAACGGAAGCTGGATCACCACCGAGAACAGGACCAGGACAGCCAGGTGCGCCAGGTCGGTGGCGAAGATGTCGGAGGAGAAGAGCCTGGTGAAGTTGTCCAGCCCGACGAAGTCGGTGGGCAGCCCGCCGAATCCGTTCCACTTGAACGCGCTGGCGTAGCCGGCCACCAGGATCGGGGCCACCACCAGCAGCAGGAAGAGCACCAGCGCGGGCAGCAGGAACAGGGCGATCGTGACCGCCCGCCCGCGCCCCCGCCCCGCCGGGGCAGGGGCCGGAAGCGTGACCGCCTCCGGCCCTCGGGTCAGGGTCGTCATTCGCTCTTGGCCACTTCGCTGATGTCCTGGCCGATCTGTTCCGGCGTCTTGGTCCCGGCGATCAGCTCGGCCACGCTGTCGTTGACCTGCTGGCCGACCGCCGGCGGGTAGGCCTGGTCCAGGTAGAGCTGGTAGCCGGAGGCTCCGGCCAGCAAGGTCGCGACCTGCTTGAGGTTGGCGTCCTTGACCGCGTTCTCCTCGCCCTTGAGCACCGGCAGCACGCCGCCGGCCTCCACGGCCTTGGTGTGCTGGTCCATCTGCGTCATGAACTTCACGAACTCCACGGCCTCCGGGGGCGCGTCCGCGCCCACCGACAGGCCGTTGCCGCCGCCGAAGGCGTCGCCGATCGCGCCTTTGCCGCCCTCGACCGCGGGGAAGGGGAAGAAGCCCAGGTCGTCGCCGAGGCCCTTGCCCGCGTCCTTCTGGACGGCGGGCGCCCACTGGCCCATGAGCTCGATGGCGGCCTTGCCGTTGGAGATCGTGGCCGCCTGTCCGTCGGGGGTGCCGTACCCCGCGCCGAGGAAGCCCTTCTGGAACGGCTGGAGGTCGGCCAGCGCCTTGACCTGCTGCCCGGCGGCCACGAAGTCGGGCTTGGTGAAGTCGTGGTCCACGCCTGCCTGCTGGAGCGCGGGCAGGCCGGCGATGCGCATGGCGAGGTAGGCCCAGTAGTAGTGGCCCGGCCACTTCTCCTTGCCCGCCAGCGCGATCGGGGTGACGCCGGACGCCTTCAGCTTCTTGACGTCGCCGAGGAACTCCGTCCAGGTGGCGGGCGGGGCCGAGATGCCCGCCTTGGCGAAAAGCTTCTTGTTGTACCAGAACCCGACCAGCCCGATGTCCGTGGGCAGCCCGTACGTCTTCCCGTCGAACTGGTACGCGCTCAGCGCCGCCGGGGTGAACGTGTCCAGCACGGGGGCGACGTCGCCGGAGACGTCCTTGACCAGGCCGGCGTCGATCTGCTGCTGGAGCACGCCGCCGCCCCAGGTGACGAAGACGTCCGGGGCCTTGCCGGACTGGGTGATCGTGGTGAGCTTGGCCTTGTAGGCGTCGTTCTCCAGCACCGTCGCCTTGATGGTGACGTTCGGGTGCGCGGCCTCGAAGTCCTTGGCCCGCTGCGCCCACAGGGACTTCAGCGGCTCGGAGGTGGACAGGTGCCACCATTCCAGCGTCACCTTGGCGGGCTTCTGGCCCTGCTGCGAGCTGCCGGGCTGCGCGCCACTGCCGTCATTCCCGCCGCTGCCGCATCCGGCGACGAGTACGGCGGTGGCCATGAGGATCAGACCGCGTTTCATCCAGGGGTCCCTTCATCGGGCACGAGCGGTATGAAAGTTTCGTATATCCCCCGATAATTTCGTTGGTCGGAGCATAGGTATGTGCTGCCCAGGGCGTCAATAGCTGTCGTGGGAGCGATCCCAGTCCGAAACTTTCGGATACACTCCCGAACGTGTCAGCTAAGAGGCGCGTGACGATCGCACTGATCGCAGAAGAGGCCGGAGTCTCCATCCCGACGGTCTCCAAGGTCATCAACGGCCGGCCCGAGGTGGCGCCGGCGACCCGTCACAAGGTCGAACGGCTGCTCCAGGAGCACGGCTACCAGCGGCGCGTCAGCCAGGACGACAGCCCCGCCGGCCTGGTCGACCTGGTGTTCGCCGAGATCGAGTCGCCGTGGGCCATGGAGATCGTGCGCGGCGCGGAGAGCGCGGCCCACGAGGCCGGGGCCAGCGTCGTCATCTCGGTGCTGCACACCCACGCCGGCCCCGGACGCGACTGGCTCGAACGGCTGGCCGCCCGCCGTACCGACGGCGTGGTGATCGTCGCCTCCCGCCTGTCCACCGGCGTGCAGGCCCAGCTCAGCGCGCGGTCGCTGCCGTTCGTCGTGGTCGACCCCGAGGGCGAGCCGGCGCCCGGCGTCGTCTCGGTCGGCGCCACCAACTGGAACGGCGGCCTCGCCGCCACCCGCCACCTGCTCGAACTCGGCCACCGTCGCATCGGCATGATCAGCGGCCCCGCCGACATGCTCTGCAGCCAGGCCCGCGTGGACGGTTACCGGGCCGCCCTGGAGACGGCCGGCGTGCCGCTCGCCCCCGAGCTCATCCGGCGCGGCACCTTCCTCGTCGACTCCGGCCACGACCAGGGCCACGCGCTCCTGTCCCTGGACGAACCGCCCACGGCCATCTTCGCCGGCTGCGACCTGATGGCGTTCGGCGTGTTCGAGGCCGCCCGGCAGCGGGGGCTGCGCGTACCCGAGGACCTGAGCGTCGTGGGGTTCGACGACCTGCCGCTGTCGAAGTCGGCCTGGCCGCCGCTGACGACGGTACGACAGCCCTTGCAGGAGATGGCGGCGCTGGCCACCCGTACGGTGCTGGGCATGGGGAAGGGTGAGGTGCCGGAGACCAAGCGGGTGGAACTGGCCACGGAGTTGATCGTCCGGGAGAGCACGGCCGCCGTGGAATGACGGGAGCGGGCACCCCGGCCCGAGCGGTCTTCGCCCTTCGGGCTCAGGCCCCCTTCCTTCGGCGCCTCCGGCGCACCCCGCGCCTGCGGCGCCCTGGCCCCAGCGCTTGCCCCGCGAGGCCCGGGACGCCAGCACCCGGCTACATCTGAGGCAGCCCGTAACCCCGGTCGGCCGATCCCAGGCCGCAAGGCCTCTCGGAGAAACGGCAAGCTCCCCTTTCGAGTTCTTGGCGTCGCGGTCACAGGAACAGGTTGTGGGGGTCGTGGGTGGTCTTGAGGGAGGTGAGCCTGCTCCACGTGGCTGGGGTGTACGCCTCGGCGGCCAAGGCCGGGGCTTCCGGGCCGGCCAGGAAGTTGCGGAAGCGGAGGCCCGTGCTGGACGGGTCGGCGAGGTCCAGGGGCGGTTTCGGGTTCGTGGCTGCGAAGACGTTCGGGGCGGTGAAGACGTTCGGGGCGGTGAAGACGTTCGGGGCGGTGAAGGTGTTCGTGGTGGTGAAGGTGTTCGTGGTGGTGAAGGTGTTCGTGGTGGTGAAGGCGGTCGTGGCGGCGGGTGCGATCGTGCTCAGGCTGTAGGCGGCCGTGCGGTGGTCGATCGCGTTCGGGACGTCCGGGGCGGCGGACAGGGCGCCGCCGAGCCGGCGGATCTCGACCGTCGCGAAGCCCGGGTCGGGATGGTCGAACAGGCCGGGGTCGAGGGTGTGCAGCATCAGGGAGAGCTCGTGATAGGCGGCGGGTTCCGTGGGGTCGTCGTGGACGGCGGCGATCTCGGTGCACGGGCGGTCCCTGACGGTGTCCTCGACCGGACGCAGGGCGCGAAGAGGGGCGATCAGGGTCTCGGGGGCCGGGTGCGAGGACGAGAGGGGCGAGAGGGCGGCGTGGGCCAGGCGGATGGCCACCAGGTGGGCGTGGGGCAGGCGGAGGAGGGCGATGGAGGTGTTCATCGTGTCGGGAAGGTCGCGGCTCCACTCCAGCCAGGCGGCCAGCAGCTCGGACGCGCGCTCGGCGGGAAAGCGCAGCATGCCACCGTGGAAACGGGGGACGGCGGCGAGTTCCACTTCCATCGCGGTCACCACGCCGACGCCCGGCCGGCCGCCGCGCAGGGCCCAGAACAGGTCCGGGTTCTCGTACGGGCTCACCGTGCGCAGGGATCCGTCGGCCGTGACCAGGTCCAGCGACCTGACCCGGTCGGCGGCCCAGCCGAGCGTGCGGCCGAGCACGGGCAGGCCGCCGCCCAGCGTGTAGCCGATCGCGCCGACCAGAGGGGAGGAGCCGTTCGGCGGGGTGAGGCCGTGCTCGGCGGCGGCGTCGACGACCTGGCCCCAGCGCACTCCGGCCTCGACGCGGGCCGTGCGGGTGGCGGGGTCGACGGACAGGCCGGTCATCCGGCGGGTGTTGATGAGAAGGGCGCCGTCCGTGGGGGTGGACAGGCCGTGGCCGGTCGCCTGGATCGCCACCCTGAGCCCTGCCGACCGCGCGTGGGCGATCGCCTTCCGGACGTCGGTCACGTCCCGTGCGCCGACGACCACGGCGGGGCGGGCGGGGGTGGCGACGGTGTTGAAGCGGGCGGTCTCGTCGTCGTATCCGGGGTCGCCGGGGACGAGTGCCGGTCCGCTGAGGTGGGAGATCATGGCGGCCAGTCGATCGCGGAAGCGGCCGGGGAACCAGACGGGGTTCGTCCGCACTGTCATCACCGGTGGTGATGAATCGGGGGGCGGGGCCAGTAGGGTCGGGTGGCGTGAGCGAGGAGCTGGAGGGGCTGGCCGTACGGCTGCGGGAGTTCGCGCGGGCCCGTGACTGGGAGAGGTTCCATACGCCGAAGAACCTGGCGATGGCGCTGGCGGGGGAGGCCGGGGAACTGGTCGCGGAGTTCCAGTGGCTGACCGCCGAGGAGTCCGCGAGCCCCGACGCCGACACGCTCGCCCGCGTCCGTGCCGAGCTCGGCGACGTGACCCTGTACCTGGTCCGGCTGGCCGACGTCCTGGGGGTCGACCTGGTGGAGGCGGCGACGGCCAAGCTGGCGGACAACGAACGCCGCTACGACGCGGCCGGCTACCGCGGCTCGGCCCGCAAGGCGCCGCCGTCCACCTGACCGGCGTACGGCCGGAACCCGCCGGAACCACGAAGGACCGCCGGCCGGGCCGGCGGTCCGAGGGGGAGGGGCGGTCAGGGTGTGGGGCGGTGGTCGCGGAGGGTGAGGAGGGCGAAGACGGCCAGCCCCGCGAAGACCACCGCGCTCACCGCCCCCACCGTGTTCAGCCCCGCCGTGAACGCCGCCCGCGCCAGGTCCAGCAGGTCGGGCAGGTCCTTGGCGGCGGTCACCGCCGCGCTGATGCTCTCCCGCACGGCCTCCACCGGCAGGTGCTCGGGGAGCCGGCCACGGTAGACGGCCGTGCCGAGGCTGCCGAGCGCGGCCACCCCCAGCGCCACCCCGAACTCGCCGCTCGTCTCGGTCAGGGACGCCGCAGACCCGGCCTTCTCGGCGGGCGCGGCCGTCATGATCACGCTGTTGCCCGCGCCCATCGGCAGCGCGATGCCCGCCGAGGCCAGGACCAGCCCGGTGACGACCAGCCCGGTCCCGCCGACGCTCGGGACCAGGGTGTGCAGGAACAGTCCGACGGCGCCCAGCGCCAGCCCGGCGGCCATCACGTACGCGGTGCCGATCCGGGCGGCGAGCCGCGGCGCGGCCGTCAGGGCCACGATCATCGCCAGGTTCTGCGGCACCAGCCACAACCCGGCGCCCAGCGGCGACAGCGACTCCACGGCCTGCAGGTACTGGGTGGTCATGAGCGTGGTCCCGGCCATGACGATCCCGCCGAGCGACATGATCCCCAGCGTCGCCGCGAACGCGCGGTTGCCGAACAGCCGCAGGTCCAGCAGCGGGTTGGCGAGCTTACGCTGCCGCCGGACGAACACCACGCCGAAGGCCGTCCCGGCGACGAGCGCGGCCACGGGCACGGTCTGCCAGCCGCCGCGCGCGATCTCCTTGAGCCCGTAGACGGCCGGCAGGATGGTCGCCAGGGACAGGGCCACGCTGGCCAGGTCGAGGCGGCCGGCGTCCGGGTCGCGGTACTCGGGGAGCAGCAGCCGTCCGGCGACCAACACCGCCGCCATGAACGGCACGCCCATCAGGAACGCCGACCCCCACCAGAAGTGCTCCAGCAGCAGCCCGCCCACCAGCGGGCCGACCGCCATGCCGAGCATGAAGCAGCCGTACCAGAGGCCGATCGCGGTCCCCATCTGCCGGCCGTCGGTGAACATCGTGCGGATCAGCGCCAGCGACGACGGCAGCAGCGTCGCCCCCGAGATCCCGAGCAGCGCCCTGGACACGATGAGCATCTCCGCGTTCACCGAGTACGCGGCGGCCACCGAGGCCGCGGCGAAGGCCACCGAGCCGATCAGCAGCAGCCTGCGCCGCCCGATCCGGTCGCCCAGCGTCCCCATGGTCACCAGGAAGCCGGCCAGCATGAACGAGTAGATGTCCAGGATCCACAACTGCTGCGGCGCGGAGGCCCCGAGACCGGCGCTCAGGTGCGGCAGCGCCAGGTAGAGCACGCTCAGGTCGATGGAGAGCAGCAGGGCCACCGAGGCCAGGACCGCGAGTCCGGTCCATTCACGCCGTCCCGCGAGGGTGCCGGTCTTCATGTCGTTTGCCCCTTCCATGGGCTTCACCGCTTTTCGATGGCTTCACGGTGCCGGAGGGCGCTTCAGGTGTGCTTCTCGCCGGCTTACGGCGGCACATAAGGTGACGGACATGCGTTTTGGGGTGCTGGGCTCGCTGGCCGTGTGGACCGACGCGGGGGAGCCCGTGACGATCCCCGGGCTCAAGGTACGGGCGCTGCTCGCCGACCTGCTCGTCCACGAGGGCCATCCGGTCTCGGCCGACCGGCTGGTCGACGACCTGTGGGGCGAGGAGCCGCCGGGCAACCCGGCGGGCGCGCTCCAGGTGCGGGTCTCGCAGTTGCGCAAGGCGCTGGAGGACGCCGAGCCGGGCGGCAAGAACCTGGTGGTCTCGCGGGCGCCCGGCTACCTGCTGCGCACCGATCCAGGAGCGCTCGACGCGGCCCGCTTCGCCGACCTGCTGACCCGCGCCGAGGCCGCCGACAGCCCCCGGACCAGGGCGGGGCTGCTGGCCGACGCCCTGGCGCTGTGGCGGGGGGAGGCGTACGCGGACTTCGCCGACGAGGAGTACACCAGGTCGGCCATCGTCCGGCTGGAGGAGCAGCGGCTGACGGCGCTGGAGCAGCGCGCGGAGGCCCGGCTCGAACTGGGCGAGCACGGGCTGCTCGTGGGCGAGCTGGGCGACCTGGTGGCCCGGCATCCGCTGCGGGAACGGCTGCGCGCCGCCCACATGCGCGCCCTCTACCGGGCCGGACGTCAGAGCGACGCCCTGGCGGGCTTCGCCGAGCTGCGCGAGCGCCTGGCCGACGAACTGGGCCTCGACCCCGGCCCCGACCTGGTCGCGCTGCACCAGGCGATCCTGGGCCAGGACCCGGCGCTGAGCCTGCCCGCCGAGCGGCCCACGACGAACCTGCCCGCGTCCGTCAGCAGGCTCGTCGGCAGGGACGAGGCGCTGGCCGAGGTCTGCTCGCTGGTCACCGCCGAGCGGCTGGTCACGCTGACCGGCACCGGCGGCGTCGGCAAGACCAGGCTCGCTCTGGAGGCGGCGCACCGGCTGCTGGACGGGTTCGCCGACGGCGTCTGGCTGGTCGCGCTCGACCAGGCCACCCACTCGCCCGCCGAGGCGATCATGGCGGCGCTGGACATCCGCGAGGACCCGTCGGGCGGCGACGTCCACGAGCGGCTGGCCGCGGCGCTGCGGCCGAGGCGCGTGCTGCTCGTGCTGGACAACTGCGAGCACGTGATCGAGCAGGTCGCCGAGCTGGCCGAGGTGCTGTTGGCCGCCGCGCCGCGGCTGACCGTGCTGGCCACCAGCCGGGAGCCGCTCGGCGTGGACGGCGAGGTGTTGTGGAGCGTCCCGCCGCTCGGCCTGCCTACGGGCACGGACCTGACCGAGATGGCCCGCTCCGACGCGGTCCGCCTGTTCGTCGCCAGGGCCGCCGCCTCCGCCCGCGGGTTCGCCCTGGAGGCGGGCAACGCGCAGGCGGTGGCCCAGCTCTGCCGGCGGCTCGACGGCATCCCGCTGGCCCTGGAGCTGGCCGCGACGCGGGTGCGGGCGCTCGGCGTCCAGGGCGTGGTGGACCGGCTGGACGACCGGTTCAGGCTGCTGGCGTCCGGACGGCGGGGCGCGCCCGCCCGGCAGCAGACGCTCACCGCCGTGATCGACTGGAGCTGGGACCTGCTGTCGGACGAGGAGCGGGTGGTGCTGCGCCGCCTGGCCGTGCACGCCGACGGCTGCACCCTGGAGTCGGCCGAGGCGGTGTGCGCCGAGCCGGGCCTCGACGTGCTGGACCTGCTGGCCCGGCTGGTCGACCGCTCGCTCGTGGTCGTCGCCGAGGGCACGACCGGGGTCAGGTACCGGCTGCTGGAGTCGGTGTCCGAGTACTGCGCAGGCCGTCTCGCCGACGCCGGTGAGCTGGCCGGCGTCCGCCACGCGCACCTGCGCCACTACCTGGACCTGGCGATCGAGTCCGAACCCGGCCTGTACGGCGGCGAGCAGCGGGACCGCCTGCTGCGCCTGGACGCCGAGTCGGCCAACATGCGGGCCGCGCTCGACACCGCGATCGCCGAGGGTGCCGCCGACGCCGCCGCGCGTCTGGTCAACGCGCTGGCCTGGTACTGGTTCCTGCGCGGCCGGCTGGCCGAGGGCAGGCGCTCGCTGGGTGCGGCGCTGGCCGTCGAAGGTCCGGACGACCCGGCCCGGCAGCGGGCCGCGGCCTGGCACGCCGGGTTCGCGCTCATCCTGGGCGAGCAGGTCGCGTGGGAGCCGCTGATCGACCGGATCGCCGACCCGGGCGAGCGCGCGAGGGCCGAGCTGTTCGTCGGCGTGGGCGTGCCCGACATGGTCACCGGCCAGGAGCTGACCGGACGGGCGCTGGCGGCCTGCCGCGAGCTCGGCGACACGTGGGGCGTCGCGGTCGCGCTGGCCAGGCAGGCGCGGGACGCGTT
Source organism: Nonomuraea sp. NPDC049607 (assembly GCF_040675375.1). Lineage (NCBI taxonomy): Bacteria > Bacillati > Actinomycetota > Actinomycetes > Streptosporangiales > Streptosporangiaceae > Nonomuraea > Nonomuraea sp. NPDC049607. The sequence continues at coordinate 226,901 of NZ_JBFAOV010000007.1, read as the reverse complement.
CACCACGCGGGACACCGAGGCGCTGGAGCGCGACGCGGGGGAGAGCGCGCGGCTGTTCGGCGAGCTGGGCGACCGCTGGGGCATGTTGCAGGCCACCGAATGGCTGGCGGGCGCGGCCGAGATGGCCGGCGACCACGAGCGGGCGCGCCGGCTGTTCGCCGAGGGGCTGGGCATGGCCGAGGAGCTCGGCCTGTGGCCCGAGGTGGCCGGGCGCATCGCCTGGCTGGGCTGGACGGCGCTGCACAGCGGCGCGTACGACCAGGCCATGGAGCTGTGCGGACGGGCGATGAAGCTGGCGCTCGGCCAGGGCTACAAGATGGGCGAGACGATGGCCGAGATGGGCCTGGCGTTCGCCGCGCGCCGCGCAGGGCTGCTCGACCTGGCCGAGTCGCACCTGCACCACCTGCTGGAGGGCCTGCCGCGCGACCCCGGCGTCGAGCCCCCGCTGCACCTGCCCGACCTGCTGGTAGAGCTGGGCCACGTCACCGAGCTGCGCGGCGACCCGGCCGCGGCCATGGAACTGCACCGGGAGGCGCTGGCTGCGGCGGTCAGGATCGGCGACCCGCGCACGGCGGCGGCGTGCGTCGCGGGCGCGGCGTCGGCGGCCGGGCCGACCGAGCCGGCGGCGGTGCTGCTGGGCCTGGCCGCCGCGATCCGCGAGCAGATCCAGACCCCGGCGACCGCCTCCGAACGCGAGGAGGACGAGCGCGTCACGGCCCGGGTCCGCGACGCGCTCGGTGAGCGGGCCTTCGCCGAGGCGTACGAGCGGGGCGGCACGTACAAGCTGGACGACGCCCTGGGGCTGTTCTGACGGTCAGCGCCCGACATGCTCGGCCAGGCGGTCGAAGAACTCGTCCCAGCCGGCCCTGGCCTGGTCGGCGTGGGCCTGGTCGGTGTTGACGCCGAACTGGTGGAAGCGCATCTCGGTGCCGCCGTCCCGGTCGAGCAGGTCGAGCGTCACCACGGAGGCGGGGCCGTCGCCGGGGTTGTCGGGGTCGCCGGTCGTGAACACCAGCCGCGCGGGCGCCTGCACCTCGCGGTAGGAGCCTTCCAGTGTGGCCTCGAACCCGTCCTCGCCGACGAGCGTCGCGCGCCACCGGCCGCCGGGGTGGGCGTCCAGGGTGATCCGGCCGACCGGCGTGGTCAGCATGCGGGGGCCGAACCAGCGCGAGAAGCGCTCGGGCTCGGTCCAGGCGGCGTAGACGTCCTCGCGGGGGGCGTCGAAGGTGCGGACGATCTCGTACTGTGCGGTCTGCGTCGTTGTCATGTCTCCACGATGCGCGGGCGGCCTTACGGTCCTCTTCTCACGGCCTTACGGTGATCTGCCGCACCGGCCGTACGGACAGCAGAACCAGGCAGCCGGCGACCGCGACCAGCGCGGAGAAGGCCAGCACCTCGCGGGAGCCCACCAGGGCGGCCACCGGCCCGGCCAGCGCCTGCCCGATCGGGAGCGACATGGTCGAGCCGCCGATCTCGTACGCGCTGACCCGGTTCAGCGCCTCGGCCGGCACCAGCGTCTGCACGCTCGTCGCCCACATCACCGACCAGAACGCCCACCCGGCCCCGCCCAGCACGTGACAGGCCATGATCACGCCGAGCGGCACGCCGGCCGCGAAGCTCAGCGGCTCCAGCGCGAACAGGAACATGCCGACGCCGCCCGCCGCCAGCGGCCTGGCCGGCCTGATCCGCAGCGCCACCAGCCCGCCCACGATCGTGCCCGCCCCGCTCGCCGACATGACCAGCCCGTACGCGGTCTCCCCGAACGCGTCGGTCACGATCACCGAGCCCAGCGGGATCAGCGGCCCGAACAGGGTGATCCCGAAGACCACCCAGATCATGATGACGCTCCACATCCACGTCCGGGACCGGAACTCCCGCCACCCCTCCCGCAGCCGCACGAGCACCGGCTCCTCACCCGAGCCGGCCACCCGCACCCGCATGAGCAGCAGGCAGGCCGCGCTGACGGCGAACCCGGCCGAGTCGGCGGCGAACACCACGCCCACCCCGGCCAGCCCGACCAGCGCGCCGGCCAGGCCCGGCCCGAGCAACTGCATGATCGCCTCGGACATGCGCAGGGTGGCGTTGGCCCGCTGCACGTCGGACGCGATCCGCGAGATCGTGCCCGCGACGCCCGGCGTGTACATGGCGGCCGCCGCCCCTGCCGCCGCCGACAGCGCCAGGACCTCCCACAACTCCGGCCGGCCCAGCCCGAACAGGACCGCCATGCCGGCCTGCGTCGCCGTCCTGGTGAGGTCGGCGCCGACCATCATGCGGCGGGGGGTGAAACGGTCCATGAGCACGCCGCCGAACAGGATGAGCCCGGCCATCGGCACCATCCAGGCGGCCAGCGCCAGGCCGACGCCGGTCGCGCCGTAACCGGCGTCGTGCATGCCGAGCGCGGTGGCCACCGGCATCATCGCCGAGCCGAGCATCGACACCGTGCGGGCGGTGAAGAAGAGCACGAAGTCGCGCGTCCACATGGACGGCCATCATGCCCTAATAAGGAAACCTTCCTATCAGAAGGGTGGTCCGGCGCGGGCCCACACCGAACCCCTTCGCCCCGCACGCGAGCGCGGTCGGAGCGGCGTGGGGTGGGCGGCGTCCGGGGTGTGTGACAGGGTGGAGGACATGCGGATCATCCGTGCCGGCACGGTGCTCACTGGGCGCCCCGGAGAGGTCATCACGGACGGCGAGGTGCTGATCGACGGCTCGCGCATCCTGGCGGTGGGCCCCCGCGGCAGCGCGGGCGACGCCCCCGAGACGCTCGACCTGCCCGGCCACACCCTCCTGCCCGGCCTGGTCGACGCGCACGTGCACCTCGGCTTCGACGGCACGGTCGACCCGGTGACCGGCCGCAGCGCCGTGAGCGACGGCCACCTGCTGCTGCGCATGGCCGAGAACGCCCGCAAGCTCGTCTCCGCCGGCGTCACCACCGCCCGCGACCTGGGCGGACGCGGCTTCCTCGACCTCACCCTGCGCGACGCGATCGAGGGCGGCCTCGCTGTCGGCCCGCACCTGATCGCCGCGACCCGGCCGATCACGGTCACCGGCGGCCACTGCTGGTACATGGGCGGCGAGGCCGACGACGAGCCGTCCGTCCGACGGGTGGCCAGGGAGAACCTGCGGGCCGGCGCCGACTGCCTCAAGGTGATGGCCTCGGGAGGCGAGATGTCGCCCGGCTCGGTGCCGAGCTGGCGGGCCCAGTACCCGGCCGCGCTGATCAGGGCCGCGGTGGAGGAGGCGGCGACGCGCGGCAGGACCGTCGCGGCCCACGCCCATGCCCCCGAGTCGATCCGCAACGCGCTGGAGGCCGGGGTCACCACGATCGAGCACTGCACGTTCCACACCCCGGCGGGCCCGGCCTACGACGCGCGGCTGGCCGACCGCATCGCCGAGAGCGGCACGTACGTGTGCCCCACCGTCCACGGGCAGTTCTGGAACCTGCGCGCGCTCGTCGGCGCCGAGCCGATGGACCGCTGGCTGGGCAACCTGGCCGCCATGCGCGAGGCCGGGATCAGGCTCGTCGCCGGCACCGACACCGGGTTCGCCATCGCCGGGCTCGACAAGCGCACCGACGACTACGTGTCGGGGCTGGAGGTCTTCGCCGAGGCCGGGTTCGGCAACGCCGAGATCATCGAGCTGGCCACCGTACGCGCCGCCGACGCGTGCGGGGCCGGGGCCGAGACCGGCAGCCTGGAGGCGGGCAAGCGCGCCGACGTCATCGCGGTCCGCGGCAACCCGCTCGACCGCCTGGCCGACCTGCGCGCGCTCGAACTCGTCCTGGTGTCAGGGCGTTCGGTCTCCCAGAAGCACGTGGACACCGTGACCCCGTCGGTCGGCTGAGTCGGTCGGCTGAGTCGGTCGGCTGAACCGAAGGAGAATTCATGCTGCCCTGGTCCGCCGAACTGGCCGGACGCCTCGACCACCACGTCGTCGACAGCGCCCTGCTGCGCGGCAACCCCCTTGGCGACCCGCACGAACGGCCCCTCCTGGTGTACGTGCCGCCCGGCTACGACTCCGAACCCGACCGCCGCTACCCCTCCGTCTACGTGCTGCTCGGTTACACCGGGCACGTCGGCATGTGGCTCAACCGGACGCCGTTCCGTCAGCCGTACCCTGAGCTGGCCGACGCCGTGTTCGCCGCCGGGCAGGCGCCGCCCGCGATCGTCGTCTACGTCGACGCCTGGACCGCGCTCGGCGGCAGCCAGTACCTCGACTCGCCCGGCACCGGCCGCTACCACTCCTACCTGCGCGACGAGGTCGTCCCGTGGGTGGACGCCCACTACCGGACGATCGCCGACCGCGACCACCGTGCCGTCACCGGCAAGTCGAGCGGCGGCTACGGGGCCATGGTCACCGCGATGCTGGCCCCCGACGTGTTCGGCGCGCTCGCCACGCACGCCGGCGACGCCCTGTTCGAGGTCGGCAACAGGAACGCGTTCCCGGGCCTGGCCCGCAGGTTGCGCGACATGTACGACGGCTCCTACGACACGTTCCTCGCCGACTTCCGCGGCCGTCTGGCCGGCACCAGGGAGGGCGACTTCGAGCTCCTGGAGATGTACGCCTACTCCGCGGCCTACTCGGCCGACGACGACGGCACCGTACACGTCCCGTTCGACGACACCGGGGCGGTGATCCCCGAGGTGTGGAGCCGCTGGCTGGCCCGCGACCCGGTGGTCATGGCCGCCGAGCCCCGCTACGCCGAGGCGCTGCGCTCGATGCGAGCGATCTGGGTGGACGCCGGCAGCCGCGACGAGTACTACCTGGACTTCGGGGCCACGGCGTTCCGCCGCGCTCTGGAGGCGGCGGGCGTACCGGACGAGCGGGTCTACTTCGAGCTCTTCGACGCCGGGCACGGCGCGATCGAGTACCGCTATCCCCTCGCCCTGGCGTGGCTCACCCGCCGCCTGTCGGCCTGACGGGACGCCGGGCGCTAGGCTGCCGCGTGTGGAGTTGAAGGATCAGGTACGCGAGCTGCGCGCCCAGGGCAGGTCCCCCAAGGAGATCGCCCGGGCGCTCAAGGTGTCGCCGTCGGTCGTCGCGCCCCTCGTGCGCGCCATCGCCGCCGAGAACGTGACGACCGGCGAGGCCGAGGTGGTCGGCTGCTGGACGAACGTCGGCTGGAGCGCCGGGCTGGGCGTCGACCCGTCCAAGGGCTGGACCGACGAGGCCCCGGAGTCCGGCGCGGGCGGCATGGTGTGCGTGCTGGTCGCCCGGCGTCACACCTGGGACCGGATGACCGTCTGCGGCTACCTCGCCGACGTCTACTGCCTCGGCGTGAAGAACACCATCGGCCCCGACGTGCTCGACGATCGCGACCTGCGCAGGTTCCGCGAGTACTTCTTCGGCGAGTACGCGGGCTACCAGGAGGTGCCGATCGAGCTGGCCCAGAACCTGGTCTTCGGCTCGATGGACTACGCGCGCACGCTCGGCTTCGAGCCCCACGAGGACTTCTCGCCGGTCAGCGACCTGCTGGGCAAGTGGGAGGGCGGCTCGGCCATCACCTTCGGCCGCGAGGGCAAGCCCTTCTACGTGCCGGGCCCGCACGACGACCCCGGCAAGGTCCTGCGCATCCTGCGCCGCACCCTCACCGACGACCAGTTCGACTACTTCATCGAAGACCAGTCACCCGCATCGTGACGTTGAGGCGTCCGGCGGCCAGGCCCGTGGCGGGGTCGCCGGTGCCCGGATGGACCTTCGGCACGCCGTGATAGGCGAACCGGGACGCGCCGCCGAACACGAACAGGTCACCCGAGGCCAGCTCGACGTCCGTGTACGGCTTCCCGCGCGTCTCGGTGTTGCCGAAGCGGAACAGGCACGTGTCGCCGACGCTCAGGGACACCACCGGGGCGTCGGAGCGTTCGTCCTTGTCCTGGTGCATGCCCATCCTGGCCTGGCCGTCGTAGAAGTTGACCAGCGCGGTGTCCGGTTCGTAGCCGTCGTCCGGGCGGCCGTAGGCGTCGGCGATCGCGCGGCGGCCGAGGTCGCCGAGCCAGCCGGGGAACGCGGCCACCCGCTGCCCGTTCACGTCGTGGGCCAGCCGCGTGTACCGGTACGGCTGCCAGTGCCAGCCGACGCACACCGTCCGCACCGACATCACGCCGCCTCCGGGCAGCACGGTGTGCCGGATCGGCACCGGGCCGGTGGCCCAGGCGCGGCAGGCGCGCACCAGGTCCTGCTGCTCGCGGAGGGACAGCCAGCCGGGGACGTGCACCGCGCCGGGGGCGATCTCCCGCATGGGCAAAGGGATCACAATTCTTCCCGAAATATCAGATTTCGTCCTATTCGCCATGGTGTGCCGTCGGTGTCGGCTCCGCGCATGCCTTCCAGTGTCCCAGGGGCGGCCAGGGCGACCGCGGGGGCCGTGGCCGCGAAACCGTACGTCCGGTTCGGGTCCCAGTCGGTGCTGCGGCGCAGGCGTCCGCTCATCCCGGCCCATCCCGCCGGCTCGCCCGCGACCACCCAGGCGTCGGGGGCTCCTGCCGTGAACCGCCTGGCCTGACGCAACCACGACGCCGCCGTCTCCGGCCAGGCGACCACCGCGAGCACCGTCCCCTCCCAGGCGTCCGCGAACGCCTCGGCCAGGTGGACGCCGTCCCGGCCGTGGCCGATCACGACCGCCGCCGCCCTCGGACGCTGGGCCCGTACCAGCGCGAGCACCCCCTCCAGCTCGGCGATCGGCTCGCCCGTCATGTCGCGTCGTGCAGGACGAGGCCGAGGGTGTGCCGCAGCCCGGAACGCACCGTGCTGACCCCGTGCCGCACCGGCGAGGCCGACCAGCCGCGCGAGGAGCGCACCGGCCGGTCGCGGGTGGTGAAGATCAGCCCGTGACCCTGCGGCAGGACGGTCACCGTGCCCCGCGACTGAGCCCTCGGCCGCTGCTCCACCAGCAGGAACTCGCCCCCGGTGTACTCCTCGCCGGGCCGGTCGAGGCCGATCACGACCTGGAGCGGGAACACGAGGTCGCCATACAGGTCGCGGTGGAGGGCGTTCCAGTCGTTCTCGCGGTAACGCAGCAGGATCGGGGTCGGCCTGGTCTGTCCCGCCGCGTGGCACATGTCCAGCCACTCGCCGAAGTCGTCCGGCCAGGGCGCCGGCTGGCCGAGCCGGGCCGCCCAGTCGCGGGCGATCGGCAACAGCCGGGGATAGAACGCCGCCCGCAACGCCTCGACCAGCGGCGGGAACGGCCGGCGGAAGTACCGGTACTGGCCGGAGCCGAACCGGTGGCGCGCCATGTCGATGGTGGCGCGGAACCGGCCCGGCTCGTCGTACAGGGCGGAGATCTCCGCGCACTCCGCCGGCGAGAGCAGCTGCGGCGTCAGCGCGCAGCCGTGGGCGTCGAGCTCCCCGGCCAGCAGCTTCCAGTCGGCCCCTTCGACCTGCGGGAACCCCGTCATGGCAGCACGCTCCACAGCTGCGGCTGGAGCACGCCTTCGAGGGTGAGCAGGTCGCACTTGCGTTCCAGGCCACCCGCGTAGCCGGTCAGCGCGCCGTCCGCGGCGACCACCCGGTGGCAGGGGACCACGACGAGCAGCGGGTTCGCGCCGATCGCCGCGCCGACCGCGCGGATGCGGTCCCGTGCCGCGCCCGCGCGGGCGGTCAGCTCGCCATAGCTCACGGTGGTCCCGTACGGCAGCGCCGCCACCTGCTCCCACACCTGCTGCTGGAACGCCGTCCCGCGGGCGGCCAGGGGCAGGTCGAAGACGGTACGCTCGCCCGCGAAGTACTCGCCGAGCTGCCGCTCCGCCTCCCTGAACGCGGCCGGCTCCCGGCGTCCGGGCGGCGCGCCCACGTCGAACGACACGCGGGTCAGACGCCCCTCGCCGTCGCCGGCGAGCAGAATCTCGCCCAGCGGGCTGTCGATGATGTTGTGGATGTCCATAGTCTCTACAACACCGGAGCGTCCGCGGAAGTCAGCGGTTTTCGGACGTCGTGGCTGGAGGAGAGGAAGTTCATGGCCGGATCGCGAGAGCACACCTTCACCGGGACGCGGGGGCCGAACGTCGTCCGCGAATGGCCGCACGCCCGGCCCCGCTACCTCGCCCTCCTGGTCCACGGGTACGGCGAGCACATCGGCCGCTACGAACACGTCGCCGACCGCCTCGTCCGGCACGGCGCGGCCGTCTACGGACTCGATCACATGGGCCACGGCAGGTCGGCGGGCGAACGCGTGCTCGTCGAGGACTTCGAGGACGTCGTCACCGACGTGCACGCCGTCGAGGAACGCGCCAGGGCCGACCATCCCGGCGTCCCGGTCGTGGTGATCGGCCACTCGATGGGCGGCATGATCGCCGCCCGGTACGCCCAGCGCTACGCCGAGGGCCTGACCGCGCTGGTGCTGTCGGGGCCGGTGATCGGCGAGTGGGAGGTCATCCCGGCGCTGATGGCGCTCGACGAGCTGCCCGACGTCCCCATCGACCCGGCCACGCTCTCCCGCGACCCGTCCGTGGGGGCGGCGTACGCGGAGGACCCGCTGGTCTGGCACGGGCCGTTCAAGCGGGCCACGGTGCGGGCGTTCGCCGCGATGCTCGACACGATCGCCAAGGGCGGCACGTTCGGCGACCTGCCCACGCTGTGGGTGCACGGCGACGACGACCAGCTCGTACCGCTGGCCGGGAGCCGGGCCGGGGTGGAGGCGGTCAAGGGCAGCGACCTGACCGAGCGGATCTACGCCGGAGCCCGCCACGAGGTGTTCAACGAAACCAACAAGAACGAGGTGCTCGCCGACGTCGAAGCATTCGTGGACCGCGCACTGAACCCCCACTGACCCGGCGCCACGCGACCAGCGTGTCGGTGGCCGGGTGCTGTGCGATCCGTATTTCGGTGGACGGTTGCTGCGTGGCCGACGCGTCAGTGGTCGGTTGTCGTGCGACCGGAGTTCCGGGGGGCGGATGCGACGCGGCCGGTGTTTTCGGTGGTCGGGTCTACGTGCACGGTGTTTCGGCGGTCGTGTGTCAGGCGACCGGTAGCCAGAGGTGGGCTGTGCCGTGGGTGCGGCTGAGGTCGATCCTCCAGCAGCCGCGTTCGGGGAAGACGAGCCCGGTGCCCCATTCGTCCCCCGGCCGGTGCCAGGTCGACCCGCCGTGCTCCTCGGGCCCCCAGGCGAGCCGGGCGGCGGTGCCGTCGGGAAGGGCCGCCTTGACCGTCAGCGGTCCTTCCCCGGTCATCCGCCACACGATCTTGACGGTCTCGCCCCGCGGCAGCGGCACCCCGGACACGAACAACAACCCCCACAGCTCGACATCTCCCGACACCCCCCGCACCTCCGGAAACCCCTCCCCTTCCACCACAGGCGTCTCCGCACAACCCCCGCCGCCGCCACCCCCAGACCTCGGCTTCCCACCAACCTTCAGACTCGGCCCCCCGCTCGGCCGCCCACCCGTCTCCGAGCTCGGCCCTCCGTCCGGCCTCCCACCCGTCTCCGGGCTCGGGCCTCCGTCCGGCCGCCCATCCGTCTCCGGGCTTCCACTCCCGCTCGGCGTGCTCCCGCTCGGGGTGAGCCCCGGGGATGAGCTCCCCTCGCCCCCGGACAGAGCCCCAACGCCACCACCACTCGCGACTGGCGACCCTCCGGAACCACCGCACCCCGCACACCCGCTCGCCAGCAGGAGCGCCACCACCGAAAACGTCGCTATCTTCCTCATGCCCTCACATACCCCGCCACCCGCCCAAAGGTTCCAGCGAAACAAGCGCCACCCACATCCCAACCCAAGAGCCACCTGAGCCCCACCCCCGCAAGCACACGGGCCTTGTGTGTGTGGGGGGCCTGTGCAGTGGAACGGACTGTCCCCCAAACACCGGAAGACCCCGCGGCCCCCGGCCCTTCGGCACTGTGGGCCTTGTGGGGGCGGGGCTGTGTGCGTGGGGGGCCTGTGCAGTGGAACGCGCTGCTCCCCAAGCACCGGAAGGCCCGCGGCTCCCGGCACTCCCGGCCCCGCCCCTCGGCGCCCGGCGCTCCCGGCCCCGGCTCGCGGCGCTCCCGGCCCTGACCCTCGGCTCCCGGCCGCGACGGCCGATGAATTTCCGCCATCCCCAAGGTCTGCATGAACCGAGGAGGCGACATGAACGAACGGGCACGGGCATTGACGGCAGGGGTGGCGCTGCTTGAGCGGGCCATCGACTACACCTTGGGCAGCCTCCGCATAGTCAGCCCCCACGTGCTGTGCCGCCCCACCCCGTGCTCCCACTGGAGCCTCCAGGCGCTCCTGGACCACATGCACGACTCCTTCGAGGCCCTGAACGAGGCCGCGCTGGGCCACATCGCCCCTGCCCGCAGGCCCGTCACCGTCGGCGGCCCCGCGCCCGGCAACCCGGCCCTGCTGCTCAGGGACGGCGCGACCGAAGTGCTCGGCACCTGGACGGGTACGATCCAGGCCGAGATGATCTCCGTGGGGAACGTGCCGATGACGACGCCGATGGTCGCCGCGGCGGGCGCCATCGAGATCACCGTGCACGGCTGGGACATCGCGCGAGCCTGCGGCGAACACCGCCCGATCCCGCACGCCCTGGCGGAAGAACTGCTGGACCTGGCCCACCTGTTCGTCACCGACGAGGACCGCCCGTTCCGCTTCGCCGCCCGGCTCCGGCCGCCCCCGCTGGCCACCGCCCAGGAACACCTCCTCGCCTACCTCGGCCGCGCCCCGCACTGACGGCATGACCGGCCCCCCACTCGGTGGCGGCACCCCGTACGATCAAAGAGGGACACGGGGCCCGACAGCCGTCCGGCCGGTCGCGGGCCAGACACCTCGACCGGGCCGGCCCACGTGATGGCGACGACCGTTCTTCGTGCGGCCGTCGCCATCACCCCGAACCGCACCTCCACGGAGGCCGGAGGCGGAAACGGTGTCAGGCGTCTTCGGCGGCCGCCGCCGCGACGACCTCCAGAACCTGGTCACCGTATTTGGCGAGTTTGTTCTCCCCGACCCCGTTGACCCGGCTCAGCTCCGCCAGTGAGGACGGCGCCGACGTGGCGATCTCCCGCAGCGTGGCGTCGTGGAAGATGACGTACGCGGGCACGCCCTGTTCCTTGGCGACGGCGCCCCGCCAGGCCCGCAGCCGCTCGAACAGCGGCGCCGCCTCTGCGGAAAGCTCGGCGACCGGCTGCCCCTTCGCCCCGGACGACCCGGACGACCTGGACGCCCGGGACGCCGGACGGGCGGTCTCCCGGCGCAGCGGCACCTCCCGCTGCCCGCGCAGCACGTCGGCGCTGGCGTCGGTGAGCACCAGCGTGCCGTGGTCGGACTCCACCGCGAGCAGGCCCTGGGCCAGCAGTTGCCGCGCCACGCCGTGCCACTCGGCGTTGCCCAGGTCGGTGCCCACGCCGAACACGGTCAGTGAGTCGTGGCCGTGCTGGAGCACCTTGGCCGTCTTCTTGCCGAGCAGGATGTCGACCACCTGGCCGACGCCGAAATTCTGGCCGCGTTCCCGCTTGAGCCGGAGCACGGTGGACAGCACCTTCTGGGCGGCGATCGTGCCGTCCCAGGACTCGGGCGGGCTCTGGCAGGTGTCGCAGTTGCCGCAGGGCTCGGCGCCCTTCTGCCCGAAGTAGTCGAGCAGCATGACCCGGCGGCAGCCGGCCGTCTCGCACAGCGCCAGCATGGCGTCGAGGTGGAGGACCTGGCGGCGGCGGTGGGCGTCGTCGCCCTCCAGGGCCATGCGCCGGTGCTGGACGACGTCCTGGAGGCCGTAGGCCATCCAGGCGGTCGCGGGCAGGCCGTCGCGCCCGGCCCGGCCGGTCTCCTGGTAGTAGCCCTCGACCGACTTGGGCAGGTCGAGGTGGGCGACGAACCGCACGTCGGGCTTGTCGATGCCCATGCCGAACGCGATGGTGGCCACCACGATCAGCCCGTCCTCGCGCAGGAAGCGGGACTGGTGGGCGGCGCGGGTGCGGGCGTCGAGCCCCGCGTGGTACGGCACCGCCGCGATGCCGTGATCGGCCAGGAACGCGGCGATCTTCTCCACCGACGAGCGCGACAGACAGTAGACGATGCCGGAGTCGCCCGGGTGCTCGGTGCGCAGGAAGTCGAGGAGCTGCCGCTTGGGATCGCTCTTGGACGTGATGCGGTAGTGGATGTTGGGCCGGTCGAAGCCGGCCACGAAATGGCGGGCCTCGTCGAGGCCGAGCCGGGTGGAGATCTCGGCGTGGGTGGCCGGGGTGGCGGTGGCGGTCAGCGCGATGCGCGGCACCTGCGGCCAGCGCTCGCGCAGCTCCGACAGGGCCAGGTAGTCGGGGCGGAAGTCGTGGCCCCACTGCGACACGCAGTGGGCCTCGTCGATGGCGAACATCGAGATCTCGCCCTTGGCCAGCAGCCGCATCGTGGCCTCGACGCGCAGCCGCTCGGGCGCGAGGTAGAGCAGGTCGAGCTCGCCGGCCAGGAACTCGGCCTCCACGAGCTGGCGCTCGTCGAAGTCTTGGGTGGAGTTGAGGAAACCGGCCCGCACGCCGAGCGCGCGCAGCGCGTCGACCTGGTCCTGCATGAGCGCGATGAGCGGCGAGACGACGACCCCCACCCCGGGGCGCACGAGGGCCGGGATCTGGTAGCACAGGGACTTGCCGCCGCCGGTGGGCATGAGCACCAGCGCGTCGCCGCCGCCGACGACATGGTCGATGATCTCCTGCTGACCCGCCCTGAACGAGTCGTAACCGAAGACGCGGTGGAGAACCTCGGTGGGGGTATCCATGCGGCTACCTTACGTGGTCGTCGATCGACGTTCCGTCAGTTCCGCCGACGGCGGACCGCGGGTCTCAGGCCGGCTCGGCGGGCAGCGCGGCCTCCTGCTCCGGCGCCCGCCCGTACCGATCGTAGGCCACCAGCGAGAGCGCTCCGAGCACGCACGCCGCCGCCACCGAGGCCATCACCGCCGGATATCCGGCGATCTGCGCCACCGCCGCCGACAGCAGCGGGGCCACCGCCTTGGCCACCGTGACGGGCAGGGCGAGCGCGCCGCTCAGCGTCGCGTACGCGGTCGTGCCGTACCGGTCGGCCAGCAGCGCGGGACGGGCGATCGTGGCCACCCCGAACCCCAGCCCGAACAGCACCACCCCCGCGACCGCCCCCGCGACGCTGTCGCCCGCCAGCGGCAGCAGCAGCGCGGCCACTCCCTGGACGGCGAACATCGCCGCCGTGACCAGCGCCACCGGCCACCGGCTCCGCAGCCCCGTCGTGACCAGCCGCCCGGTCACCGACAGCACGCCGAGCAGCCCGGCCACGCTCGCCGCGAACACCGGCGGATGCCCGAGCGCGATCAGGTACGTCACCAGCAGCACCCCCATGACCGCCACCGCCCCCGTCTGGGCCAGGAAGGCGGCCACGAGCAGCCAGAACGGCCGTTCGCGCAGCGCGGAGCCGACGATCTCGCGCCGCCGGGCCCGCGGCGCGGACGCCCGCCGCCCCCGAAGGGCGAGAGCGTGCAGCGGCACGGCCGTCAGCGCGTACCCGGCGGCCAGGACGACCAGCGCCCGCCGCCAGCCGTACCGGTCCACGAGGAGGCCCGTCAGCGGCAGGAAGATGCTGGAGGCGAACCCGGCCACCACCGTCACGGCCAGCAGCGCGCGCGCCCGCCGGGCCGCGTCGAACCAGGCGACGATCACCGCGAAGGCGGCCTCGTAGAGCACCATGGCCGAGGCGGCCCCGAGCACCGCGCACACCAGGTAGAGCTGCGTCACCGTGCGCACCTGCGACCACGCGAGCACCGCGAGCCCGCCCAGCAGGGACCCGGCCGTCATCAGCGCGCGGCCCCCGTGCCGGTCGAGCCGGCGTCCGACGAGCGGCGCGAACAGGGCGGACACCAGCACCGCCACCGTGATCGCCCCGGTGAGCTGGGCGATCCCGGTCCGCAGGTCGCGGGCCATCGGCGGGATGAGCACCGAGAACGCGTAGTAGAGCACGCCGTAGCCGGCCGTCTGCGTGATCGCGAGCGCCCCGACCACGAAAGCCGGCGACCTCGGACCGGGTACGGCGATCACGCACTGGTTCGTTCCCGTTCACCAGCCGGAAATACGGTGACAAGGGTCACTCCGGGACCGAGTAGCGTCGGACGCATGAGTCTTTCCTATGTGGTGACCGGCGGCGGGCGTGGCATCGGGAAGGCCGTGGTCCAGCGGCTCCTGGGGGAGAAGGACACCGTCGTCGTCATCGACCGCGACGGCGGCTCGCTGTCCTGGACGGGCCCCCGCGTCATCCCCGTGGTGGGCGACGCGGCCGACGAGGAGCTGGCCGCCTGGGCCGCCGACCGGGCCCAGGAGGCCGGCACGCTGGCGGGCTGGGTCAACAACGCGGCGATCTTCCGTGACGCCTCCGTGCACGACGCCCCGATCGCCGAGGTCAGGGAGCTGGTCGCGGCCAACCTGGACCTGGCGCTGGTGGGCTGCGCGGTGGCCGTCCGTCGGTTCCTGGCGGCGGGCACGCCCGGGGCGATCGTCAACGTCACCTCGCACCAGGCCACGAGGGCGGTGCCCGGCAGCCTGCCCTACGCCACGGCGAAGGCCGCGACCGAGGGCCTGACCAGGTCGCTGGCCGTCGAGTACGGGCGGTACGGCATCAGGGTCAACGCCGTCGCGCCGGGTTCGGTGGCCACCGAACGCTACGAGGACTTCCTGGCCTCCAGGACCGCGGACGAGGTCGTGGAGGTCGAGCGCGAGATGGCCAGGGTGCACCCCCTGGGCCGGGTCGCCCACCCGGACGAGGTGGCCTCGGTCGTGGCGCACCTGCTGTCGCCGGAGGCCTCCTTCGTCAACGGTGCGACGATCCCCGTGGACGGCGGCCGGACCGTCCTCGGGATCGACCCGGAAGCCAGGGAATGAAAACCATTGTCACCCGGTTGAGAGGGGCATGAAGAAGAACCTGCACCCCTCGTACCGTCCGGTCGTCTTCCGCGACCCGAGCGCCGGCTTCGCCATCCTCACCCGCTCGACCCTGACGAGCAGCAGGACCGTCGAGTGGGAGGACGGCAGGACCTACCCGGTCGTGGACGTCGACGTGTCGTCGGCCAGCCACCCGTTCTACACCGGCCGCAGCCGCGTCCTCGACACCGAGGGCCGCGTCGAGCGCTTCAACCAGCGCTACGGCAGGAAATGACAGCCGAAGCTTGACCCGCCCCTGTCCGCTCCCTGCCTTCCGGCCGGAGCGGCCGGGGGTTTCGGCATGTCATGCCAAGGACGCGCGAGGCGGGCATGCTGGGGCTACTGGTGGGTACAAGGCTTTCACCGGCGTGGGAGCAATGGTGATCGCGATGGGTCTCTCTGGAAGGGAACGCCGCCTCCTCGCTGAGATCGAGCAGGGCCTCGAACGGGACGACCCCGAGCTGGCCCGGCGCGTGGCGGCGATCAACAGGATCGAGTCCGACGGAATCGACTATCCGCATGCCTGCGGTGACCGGCTACGAGTGTGGGCGCTGACCCATGTCTGGATCATCTTCGGGGTGGCCGCCGCCGTGATCCTGCTGCTCCTGCTGGCCGTGCTCACCACCTGACGGCCGGGCGCGGCGGCGTCTGAGCACCGCCAGGTCCACGGCGGCCACCACGGCCACCGCGGCGGCGATGGCGGCCTCCCAGACCCACACCTGCTGTCCCGTGGACATCGCGCGGGTCACGAAGAAGACCGCCGCGACCACGGCGACCACCAGGGCGATCCACGACAGGATGCGCCTGGCGCGCAGCGGACTGCGCGCGGTCACCGGCTCGGAGCCCTCGCGGTCACGCAGCCACATGCCGCTCTCCTCTCAGGCCAGGCACCGCAGCGCGGCGGCGACCCGCGGGTCGAGCCCGTCGGTCGGCAGCCGCCCCACGGTCGCCTCCACGAACTCCGGGTACGACAGCGACGCGCTGCCCTGGTCGACGCTCACCCAGATCTGCTCGGCCGTCTGCTCCACCTGCGCCTTCGAGTCCTGCTCGGCCAGCACGAACCGCCCGACGGCCACCCGCCAGAACGTCCGGTGGTCGATCTCCTCCTGCGAGACCGGCGCGCCGACGTCATCGGCGTGGGTGGCGTACTCGGAGTCGTAGTGGAAGGTCTGCAACCCCACCGGGTACGGGCCCGCCATCGTGTCGATCGTCGCGTCGCGGCCGAGTGCCCGCATACGTTCGCGCGTCTCGCCGTTCTTGGTGCGCCACTCCTGGAGCACCGTCTCGACGGGCACGTCACGACGCTGCCGTACGGACCACTCGTTGAAGTCGTTGAACCCGGTCACCCCCTCGGCGGCCACCCGGGTCAGCAGCTCCTGCACGGTGCCGTCGAGGCAGGCGTGGTTGTACGCCTCCTCACCCGCCAGGTGGGCGAGCACGTCCCGGACCGACCACCCGGCACAGCGGGACGGACGCGCCCAGCCCGCCTCGTCGAGCCCGTCGAAGAACCGGTCGAGCCGGGCCGCCTCGGTGTCGAAGATGTCGAACGGGTCGAACTCTCGGAGCAGCTCCTCAGCCATACACCGGACGTACCCCTCACGCCTCGACTTTCACGGCCAGGGAGCCCAGAGCCGACCTGGCCTGCTCGTACTCGGCGCGGCAGGAAGGGGCGCGCTCGGCCGGAACCCAGCCGCCCTTGGCGATGCGGGCGTACTTGACGGGGTCGGCGCCGTACAGCAGGCAGGCGAAGGTGGCGGACGCGGCCGTCCCCGACAGGTGGTCCGCGTCGGTGTGGGCGGCCAGCAGGTGGCGGGCCTCGGCGGCGGCCACCACGTGCCCGCCGTCGCGCGCGGCGAGCGTCAGCGCGGCGAACCGGTCGGCCTGCTGCTCGTCGGCGGGCAGGCCGTTGAGCGCGGCCAGGGCGTGGCCGAGCTGGTGGTGGTAGAGGGCGGCCAGCGCGCCGTCCACGCGGCCGGCGGTGGTGCGCCGGTCGGCCTCCTCGGTCTCGGAGATGCCGGTGAGCGTCCGGTCGATCTTGTTGACCAGGGAGTAGCAGATCGTGATCCGCCGCTTGCCGCCGTCCCAGCGGGCGCGGGGGGCGTCGCAGCCGCGGGTCACGACCTGGACCCCGCCGAGCCGGGGCCGCAGCGCGCCGCTGTCCTTCAGGAGCTTCCTGGCGTGTTGCTCGCGGGCCGTGCCGGCGGGTTCGTAACGCACCGAAGGCGCCGCCCCCAGCGTGCTCGTCAGGCTCAGGACGAGGGCGATCAGGGGGTTGGGCATATAAGGGCTCCTGTCGGATCGACGCGCTGTCCGTGAGGCGGCGTGCCGCCTCCTTTGCAAATGGGACAGTCCATGCGGCGATCCGGTGATCGATAAACCCCGGTGCGGGTAAAGGAATCCGGAAAAGCCGAAGGCCCGGCTCCCACCAGGGGAACCGGGCCTCAGACGATCAATTACCGGTGGTGCCAGGAACGGTAGACCTTGACGTAGTCGCGACGGCTCTCGGAGCCGTTGAGCTCGTCGTTGCCCTCGTAGACGGCCTTGAACGTGCCGCTCTTCCAGGCGCGGGTCTTGGCGGAGAACTTGCCGCCCCACTTGGTCGTGGTGGAGGCGACCCACTTCCAGCCGCTGGAGCCGTCGGCGCGGTAGTAGACGCTGACCTTCTCGCCGCGCAGGCCCTCCCAGCCTTCGTCATCGACCTGAAGGCGACCGGAGAAGTAGATCGAGCGGCCCTGACGGACCTTGTAGGGGTCGGCCGTGAAGCGCGAGACGCGGGTGTCGGCCTTGCCCTTCTGGATCTCGACGTTGAAGAACGCCGAGTCGGTGGCGACCTGCTTGTTGTCCTTGTCGAAGGCCACAGCGGTGGCCTTCCACTTGCCGGCGAAGTCGCCCTCGTTGAACGGGACGGCGAAGCGCCAGCCCTGAAGGTCCTTGACGTCCTTGGCGCGGAAGGTGCGGACGTCGCCCTCCGGCGCCACGCTCAGCGTGACCTTCTGGACGTCGGAGCTGGCCCCGATGTCGAAGTACGCGGTGGTCTCGCTGCCGGCCTTCACCACGACCGGGTTGGGGGTGATGTCACGGATCTTGAGCTCCGTGGCGTGCTTGGTCGCGGTGGCGGAGGCGGCGCCCGCGCCGGAAACCAACATGGCCCCGCCGACGAAGGCGGTGATGATTCCTACTGCGATCTTTCTCATGAGGGTGCTGATTCCTCTCCCCGTATCGACTCGAAGCCGGCACCGGGGCGCGCCGGCTTCCTCTACTACTTTGAGGCACGAGTTGGGAAAAAGGTTCGCTAAAGATACAGAAAATATTTGATCACGGTCCTAACCAGGACCTATGCAAAAAAATCATTCAGCACTGCCGTGACCAACTACAGTCTGGCCCATGACAGACGTCTACGCGCTGGGCGAGCCGCTCGGCGTCGTCTCCAGCGGCCGGGTGCGGCACGAGAACGATGCCAGGCTGGACGTCTGCGGTCCCGAGTTCACCCTGGTCATCGCCCTGTCCAGGCTGGGTCACCGCTGCGCGTACGCCGGCCGGGTGGGGGACGACGAGCTGGGCGCCAGGGCGCTGACCGTGCTCAAGGGCGAGGGCGTGGACGTCGGGGACGTGCGGGTGGTCGAAGGGGCGCGTACCGGGATGGTGCTCAGGGAGGTGCGCGTCGGCCGCGAGCCGGTGACGGCCCAGTACCGCACCCGTTCGGCCGGGTCGCGGCTGTCGCCTGGCAACGTGCCGGTGGACCGGGTGGGCGCGGCGAAGATGCTGCACGTGACCGGCGTCACGGCGGCCCTGGGCATGGACGCGCTCGACGCCGTGCACGCCGCCATGAGCGCGGCGCGGACGGCCGGCGTCATGATCTCCTTCTCCGTCGACTACGTGCCCGAGCTGTGGCCCTCCGTCCGGGAGGCCGAGGAGGTGCTCGGCGAGCTGGCCTGCCGCTCCCACCTGCTCTTCCTCGCCCAGGACGAGCTGGACCTGGTCAAACCCGCCCTCACCCCCGAGCGCGAGGTCGTCGTCAACCGGGGTGCGAAGGGCGCCAGCGTGCGCGCCGACCGCATGCGTTACGACGTGACCGTCCCGCAGGTTCCCGTGGTGGACATGGCGGGCTCGGGCGAGGCGTTCGCGGCCGGCTACATCAGCGCCGCGCTCGACGGTCTGACCCCGCAGGAGCGGTTGCAGCGAGGCGCGCTGCTGGGCGCGGCGGCGATGACGAGCGTGAGCGACTGGCAGGGTTTGCCGACCAGGGCGGAGCTGTGACGCAGAATTTCGCAACGGCTTGACGTGATTGCGCAAACATTTGACGGGCAATTGTCGTGCGGCACCCCGCATTTCGTCCGGCCGATACGCCGAAATTGCCGGGAAGGCCGTCCTGGGCGGGAGTGGGATCGCCGGGCGCGGGCTACGTAAGTGATCGCAAGCGCTTGCGTGGGAGGCCGTATAGTTTGCCCATGACGCGACGACTCGCAGAGGTGGCGAAGAAGGTCGGGGTGAGCGAGGCGACGGTCAGCCGCGTGCTCAACGGCAAGCCGGGTGTGTCCGACGCCACGCGCGAGGCCGTGCTGACCGCGCTCGACGTGCTCGGCTACGAGCGTCCCACCCAGTTGCGCGGCGACCGGGCCCGCCTGGTCGGCCTGGTGCTCCCCGAGCTGCAGAACCCGATCTTCCCCGCCTTCGCGGAGGTCGTCGGCGGCGCCCTGGCCCAGCAGGGCTTCACCTCGGTGCTGTGCACCCGCACGGTCGGCGGCGTCTCCGAGGCCGACTACGTCGACCTGTTGCTCCAGCAGCAGGTCAGCGGCGTGGTCTTCGCCGGCGGCCTCTACGCCCAGGCCGACGCCTCGCACGACCACTACGAGCTGCTGCACGAGCGCAAGCTGCCGACCGTCCTGGTCAACGCGGCCGTCGAGCGGCTGGACTTCCCGCAGGTCTCCTGCGACGACGTGGTGGCCGCCGAGATGGCCCTGTCCCACCTGCGCGCGCTCGGCCACGAACGCGTCGGCATGGTGCTCGGCCCGAAGGACCACATGCCCTCCCGGCGCAAGCTGGAGACGTTCGAGGCCGGGGGCGGCGATCCACGACTCGTCGAGCACACGATGTTCTCCCTGGAAGGCGGGCACGCGGCCGCGGCCCGGCTGGTCAGGCAGGGGGTGACCGGCGTGATCTGCGCCAGCGACCTGCTCGCGCTCGGCACCGTCCGGGCGGCCAGGCGGGCCGGGCTCACCGTGCCGGGGGACGTCTCGGTCATCGGCTTCGACGACTCGGCGCTGATGAACTGCACCGAGCCGCCGCTGACCACGGTCCGCCAGCCGATCGACGCGATGGGCCGGGCCGCCGTCGACCTGCTGGTGGCCCAGATCGACAAGGCGGTCGTGCCCGCCGACGAGCTGCTGTTCGAGCCGGAGCTGGTGGTCAGGGCCTCGACGGCGCGGGCGCGCGGCTGACCGCTCCCGCGCTAGGCATATGCCCCGGATGTCGTTGTCTGCGGCGTCGGCCTCCATTAGGTTCGGGCAAATGTGGATCGAGCGGGCCCAGGAGCTCTACGAACGTGGGATCTACGCCGGGGACGACGCGGCGCTCGCGACGTCCGACCGCGAGCTGGACGCGGTCGAGGCGGCGTTGTGCCTGGCCAGAGGCCGGGTCCTGCACGGGCGCGTGCTGCAAGGGGATGAGGCGGACCCGCGCGAGCTGCCGCTGTTCCAGCGGGCCACGACCCTGTTCAGGGCGCTCGGCGACCGGCGCGGGGAGGGCGAGGCGGCGTTCTGGGAGGGCTGTTTCCACCAGGTCGTCGAAGGCGACCTCGACCGGGCCGTTCCCCTGTTCGAGCGCGCCGGGGAGCTGGCCGCGGAGACGGGCGACCTCGCCACGCTCGCGGAGGTGCTCAGGCACCAGGGGATCGTCGCCCACCGGGCCGGGCGGCTCGACGAGGCGCGCGAGAGGCTGACGGAGTCGTCGCGGCTGCGGCGGGAGCTCGGGCATCCGGCGGGGGTCGCGTCCAACCAGGTCGGGCTGATCCGCATCGCCGTCGCCCAGGGACGTCACGCCGAGGCGCTGGCGCTGGCCGACGAGGCCCGCGCGCTGGCCGAGTCGTGCGGCGCCGGCCGCATCGCCGCCCACGTCGAGGAGGCCCGCGCCATCATCCCCGCCTGACCACGCCCGGACCCGCCCCGGCCCCGCGGAGGGCGTGGTGCCGGTCAGCGGGTGCGGCGGGTGGGGTCGCGCAGCCATCCGTCGAGGGTGGCGCGGGCGGCGGCCCGCTCCTCGGGGAAGCGCAGCGCCCTGACCAGCGTCCACAGGACGGCCTGCAAGGTCCGCGCCTCCGTGAACACCGCCAGGGCCGGATCGTCGGGATCGGCGCCGTAGGCCCGCACGGCGGCGCGCCCGTCGAGCCGGACGGTCCTCAGCAGGCAGGCCAGGTCCCAGCCCACGGGCGCGGACATGGTCTCCTCGAAGTCGTTCCACAGCAGGCCGCCGGGCGTGACCAGCAGGTTGCCCGGATGCGCGTCGCCGTGCACGGCCTGACCGCCGTCGGGCAGCCGGGCGGCCAGCCCGTCGCGGGCCTCGGCGAGCCGGGCCAGCACGTCCGGCTCCAGCTCGCCGGAGAGCAGCCCGAGCAGGTGCCGGGGCTCGTCGAGGACGGGCCCCAGGCGCGGCAGCGCGCCTGGAAAGCCGCGCAGCTCTTCGTGCAGCTCGCGCAGCGCCCGCCCGAACGCCTCGGGCGTCACCGGAGACCCGTCGTGCTCGACGTGTTCGGCGTGTTCGACGTGTTCGACGTACTGCCAGTACGACACCGGCGTCCCGCCGTGCTCGTGCACCCGCGCGGGCAGCAGGTCGCTCGGCGGCACGACCGGCGCCCCCCGCCCGTGCAGGAACGACACGACCGCCAGCTCCCGCCGCATCGCCTCCTCGGGCCGGAGCCGGGCCAGGGCGGTGACCGTGGGCACCCGCGCCACGACCGGCGCCGGCCGCAGGTGGATCCTGAGGTTGTAGGAGTCCGTCAGCACGACGGGCTCGCGCACCGTGATGCCGTGCTCCTCGGCCACCGCGACGGCGGCGGCCACGGCCTCGCCCGCGGAGATCGCCCGCGCGGCCCCGGCACGCTCAGGCCGACTCACGGACCACCAGCTCGGTCGGCAGGATCACCGGTTCCCGCGAGCCGCCCTCGAAGAGGCCGAGCAGCAGCCGGACCATGGCCGCCGCCTGCTCGGCGATCGGATGCCGCAGCGTGGTCAGCGGCGGCTCGGTGTACTTGGCCGCCTCGATGTCGTCGAACCCCACCACCGCCACGTCGTCGGGCACCCGCCGCCCGGCCTGGCGCAACGCCTGGAGCGCACCGACGGCCATCAGGTCGTTGCCCACGAACACGGCGTCGAGCGCGGGGTCGTCGCCGAGGAGCTGGCGCATCGCGATCGCGCCCGACTCCCTGGTGAAGTCGCCCACGGCCACGATCGAGCGGCGGTCGGAGTCGCGCAGCACGTTGCGGTAGCCGGTCAGGCGGTCCTGGCCGGCGATCATGTCCTGCGGGCCGGCGATCGTGGCGATCCTGCGCCGCCCGGACTCGACCAGGTGCCGCACCCCCGCCTCGGCCCCGCCCACGTTGTCGTTGTCGACGAACGGGATGTCCACCGGCACGGCCGGCCGCCCGTACGAGACCACGGGGACGCGCAGCCGCGACAACGCGGACGGCAGCGGGTCGGCGCCGTGCATGGAGATCAGCATGACGCCGTCGACGTGGCCGCCCGAGATGTACCGCTCCACCCGGGCGTGGCTCTTGGGCGAGGAGGCCAGCATCAGCACGACTTGCTTGTTGACCGCCTCCAGCTCGTAGCTGGCCGACCTGATCGCCGTGGAGAACATCGGGTCCTCGGAGAAGACCCGGGTGCCCGGCTCGCTGACGACCAGGGCGATCGAGTCGGTGCGCTGGGTGACCAGGCTGCGCGCCGCCGAGTTGGGGATGTAGCCCAGCTCGTCGATCGCGCGCTGCACGGCGTCGCGGATGTGCGGCGCGACGGTCGTCTGGTTGTTGACGACCCTGGAGGCGGTCGCGCGGGAGACGCCCGCGCGGGCGGCGACCGCCTCCAGCGTCGGGCGTCTCATGACTGCACCAAGAGGGAGAGCACGGAAAAAATCTACAGGCCGTTCCTGCTGATCACGTCGCGGTACCACAGGGCGCTGTCCTTGGGCACCCGGGTCTGCGTCGCGTAGTCCACGTGCACGATGCCGAACCTGCGCCGGTAGCCCTCGGCCCACTCGAAGTTGTCGAGCAACGACCACACCAGGTAACCGCGCAGGTCGGCGCCCGCCTCGACGGCCCGGTGCACCTCGCGCAGATGCCCGTCCAGGTACGCCACGCGCTCGTCGTCGTGCACCCGCCCGTCCTCGACGCGGTCGTCGAAGGCCGCGCCGTTCTCGGTGACCATGAGCCCGACCTGCGGATAGTCCTTGGAGAGCCGGACGAGCAGCCGGGACAGGCCGTCGGGCACGATCGGCCAGCCCATCGCGGTGACCGGCGCGTCCGCCGTCGTGAAGCGCACGTCCTCCGAGCCCGGCCAGGCGGCGTCGGCGGGCAGCCCCGGGCCCGACTCGACCACGCACGGGTTGTAGTAGTTGACGCCGACCAGGTCGATCGGCGCGTTGATCAGCTCCAGGTCGCCGTCCTGGACGTGCGCGGTCCCGCCGTTGCGCGCCGCCGCCGCGAGGACCTCCTCCGGGTACGTGCCGTACACCGCCGGGTCGAGGAACTGCCTGGTCAGCAGGGCATGGACGCGTTCTGCGGCGGCCGCGTCCGCCTCGCCGGCGACCGCCGCGGGGTCGTTGACCTGGGCCGGCGTGAGCACCGGCGCGGAGTTGACCACGAGCATGATGCTGCGCGCCCCGGCCGCCCGCAGCCGGCGCGCCGCCAGGCCGTGGCCGAGCATGAGGTGGTGGGCGGCGCGCATGGCCTCGCCGGGGTCGCGGCGGCCGGGGGCGTGGACGCCGTTGCCGTAGCCGAGGAAGGCCGAGACCCAGGGCTCGTTGAGCGTCGTCCAGTGGGTCACCCGGTCGCCGAGCCGGTCGTGCACGGCCTGGGCGTAGTCGGCGAAGCGGTAGGCCGTGTCGCGGTCCGTCCAGCCGCCGTGGGCTTCGAGGGCTTGGGGGAGGTCCCAGTGGTAGAGGGTGACATAAGGCGAAATTTCGGCGGCTAGTAGTTCATCTACGAGTTTGTCGTAGAAGGCTAGGCCGCGCGGGTTGATCGGCCCCCTGCCGTCCGGCTGGACGCGCGGCCAGGCCACCGAGAACCGGTAGGCCCGCAGCCGCAGCTCGCGCATCAGCGCGACGTCGTCCTTGTACCGGTGGTAGTGGTCGCAGGCCATGTCGCCGGTGTCGCCGTCGGCCACTTTCCCGGGGGTGTGGGAGAAGGTGTCCCAGATCGACTGGCCCCGCCCGTCCTCCTTGACCGCCCCCTCGATCTGGTAGGACGCCGTGGCGGCTCCCCAGACGAATTCCTCGGGAAACTTCATCCCTTAACAGCTCCTTGCATGATTCCACCGATGATTTGCCTGCCGAACAGGGCGAAGACCGCCACGAGCGGCAGGACGCCGACCGCCGTGCCCGCCAGGCCCAGCACGTAGTCGTTGACGTATCCGCTGGCCAGCGTGGACAGGGCCACCTGGACGGTGGGGTTGTCCGGGTTCAGCACGACCAGCGGCCAGAAGTAGTCGTTCCAGGCCGACATGAACGTCAGCATGCCCAGCACGGCCGCCGCCGGCCGCGCGGCGGGCAGCACGACGTGCCAGAACAGGCCCCACGTCGTGCAGCCGTCCACCCGCCCGGCCTCCAGCAGCTCGTCGGGCAGCGCCCGGGTGAGGTACTGGGTCATGAAGAACACCCCGAACGCGTTGACCAGCGCCGGCACGATCAGCGCGTAGTCCGTGCCGGTCCACTCCAGCTTCACCATGAGCAGGTAGAGCGGGATGATGCCGAGCTGGGCCGGGACCATCATGGTGGCCACGGTGATCACCAGCATGGCGTTCCTGCCCCGGAACCGCAGCTTGGCGAAGGCGAACCCGGCCAGCGTCGAGAAGAACATCACCGCGACCGCGATCGAGCCCGCCACGATGACCGAGTTCAGCAGCGCCAGCCCGAAGGGCACGGTGTCGAACACGCGGGAGACGTTGGCCAGGAAGTTCCCGCCGGGCAGCAGCGGCGGCGGGACCTCGGCCAGCGCCGAGTTGTGCCGCGAGGCCACCACCACGCTGTAGTAGAGCGGGAAGGCGGAGAAGAAGGCGACCGCGATGAGGGTCAGGTAGCGCAGTCTCATGTCGTGCCGCCCTTCACCCGGCGGCTGATCAGGAAGTTGATCCCGGCGACGGCCACCACGACCAGGAACATCAGCCAGGACGCCGCCGAGGCGTACCCGAAGTCGAACTTGGTGAAGCCCTGCTCGTAGACGAACAGCGCGAGCGTCTGGTACTGGCGGTCCGGGCCGCCGCTGGCCGCGCCGCCGCCCGCGCCGCTGCTCTGGCCGAACAGCAGCGGCTCGGCGATGATCTGCATCGCGCCGATCGTGGAGACGATGACGACGAAGATGATCGTGGGCCGGATCATCGGGATGGTGATCCGGCGGAGCTGGGTGAAGCTGCTCGCGCCGTCGAGGGTGGCGGCCTCGTACAGCTCGCGCGGCACGGCCTGCATGGCGGCCAGGAAGATGAGCGCGTTGTAGCCGGTCCAGCGCCACATGATCATCACGGCGAGCGCGATGTGCGAGGTCGCGGTGCCGGCCGCCCAGTCGATGTTCCCGATGCCGAACCACGACAGCACCCAGTTGATCAGCCCGAAGTCGCGGCCGAAGAGCTGGCTGAAGATCACCACCACGGCCACCACGCTGGTGACGTTGGGCAGCAGCATCGAGATGCGCAGCAGCGTCTGGAAGCGCAGCCGCCGGTTCAGCAGATGGGCCAGCCAGACGGCCAGCAGGAGCTGCGGCACGGTGGACAGCACGCCGATGGACAGCGTGTTGAACGTGGCGTTCCAGAAGTAGCCGTCGGCCAGCAGCGTCTGGAAGTTCTTCGCGCCGACGAACGTGTGCTCCTCCGACAGCAGGGTCCAGTCGTGCAGGCTGACCCAGGCCGTGTAGATGAGCGGGAACAGCCCGAAGGCGCAGAACAGCAGGAAGAAGGGGGCGACGTAGGCGTACGGCGACACCCTCACGTCGAGGGTGTGCCGGACGCTACGCCGCCGGCGCCGGGTCGGCACCGACAGCGGGAGCGTGCTCATCTGATCTTCTGGACGTCCTGGAGAACCTGCGCCCACGCCTCTTCCGGCGTCTGCTTGCCCTGCTCGACCCGGCCGAGCCCGTTACCGATCGCCACCCGGACGTCGGCCTCCTTCGGGCCGAGGTGCTGCGGCTTGAGCGCCTTGGCGGCGTCGGAGTAGATCTTGCCGATGGGGGCGTCGCCGAAGAACGGCTTGGTGAAGTTCTGGATCGAGGGGTCGTCGTACAGCGCCGGGATCGACGGGAACGTGCCCTCCTCCTTGAACACCTTGGCCTGGTTCTCCTTGGAGGTCAGGAAGTCGATCAGCTCGGCCGCCTCCTTCGGGTGCTTGCTCTGCTTGGGCACCATCAGGTGGGAGCCGCCGCTGTTGCCCGAACCGCCCGGCACGGTCGCGATGTCCCACTTCCCGGAGGCGTCCTTGGCCTGCTCCTGGATGA
The DNA here is from genome assembly GCF_040675375.1 of Nonomuraea sp. NPDC049607. NCBI lineage: Bacteria > Bacillati > Actinomycetota > Actinomycetes > Streptosporangiales > Streptosporangiaceae > Nonomuraea > Nonomuraea sp. NPDC049607. The sequence goes on along the minus strand of NZ_JBFAOV010000007.1, from coordinate 200,373 downwards.
ACCCGGTCATCCAGGCCGGACAGATGATCGTGGCGAACGAGCCCTTGGCGAAACCGGTGTTCCACGGCGGGGTGAAGGCGGCCAGCTTGGCGGTCAGGCCTTCCTGGGTGAGCTGGTTGGACAGGTCCCACGCCTTCTTCACGTCGGGGTTGCTGTCCACGATGATCTTGTCCTGGGCGTCGTACAGGCCGACGGGGGCCTGGTTGACCATCGCGCGGAAGATCTCGCCGGGGGAGTCGACGAACTTGGCGTCGGCGACCTTCGCGGCGCCGAACTTCTTGCCGGTCTCGATGTACTGCTCCCAGGTGGGCCAGAGAGCGCTCACTTCGGTTCGTCCGCTCGGCAGCCCGGCCTTCTTGAACAGGTCCTTGCGGTAGCACATGGCCAGGCCGCCGACGTCGGTGCCGAGGCCGAGGAGCTGCTGCCCGTCCTTGCTGAGGCCCTGTTGCCACTTCCAGTCGAGGTAGTCGCCCTGGCGCTTGTCGAGCCCGTACTGCTTGAGGTCGACGAACTTGCCGGGCTGGGAGGTGAACGTGCTGACGTAGCCCACCTCGACGGCCTCGACGTCACCCGCGCCGGCGTTCGTGGCCAGGCGCTTGACCAGGTTGTTGTGGTGGTCGTTGAACTGGGTGACGGCCTCCACGACCTCGATGTTCGGGTGGGTCTTCTTGTATTCCTCGTAGAGCGGTTTGAAGCCGAAGTCCCCGAAGAGGCCGACGGACAGCTTGATCTTCTCGCCGGGCTTGGCGCTCGCCTCCGTGGCGGGGCTTCCGCCGCCGCTGCCGCAGGCCGTCGCCAGCGCGAGCAGGGACGCGGTGAGCACGGGCACGGCGAGCCGCCGGATACGAGGGGTCATGGAAACCCTCCTGGGTAGAACGGGGGATGTGAGAGAGCGCTCTCTCGCCAGATTCGCGGCCTCTGTGCCGCCCTGTCAACGGGGTCTGCATAACGATCGGCGTTACCAGGAGAGCGCGTTCAGGGCAGCCTGGAGGTGTGGGGTAGGGTGCTGCAACGTCTCCGACCGGACCGAGGAGCAGCCCGCCTTGACGAGCGACCTTCCGCCCGAGACCCTGCCGGTCCCGCTCCCGGGCGCGACCGTCACGCCCGTCGTCAGCCGGCTCGACGACGAGCACGACGCGGTCACGTTCCGGTGGCACGGCCCCGCCGGCGAGGTGCGCGTCCTGGCCGGCAGGCTGCGTCCCGACGGCGCCGACACCCTGCTGGAGCTCGGGCCGGACCTGTGGAGCCGCACCTTCCGCGTGCGGCGCGGCTGGCGCGCCTCCTACCACCTCCAGGTGGACGGCGCGCAGGTCGCCGACCCGCTCAACCCCCGCCGGTGGCGCGGCTTCTCGATCGCCGAGACGACCCCGTCGTCACCGTGGCTGGTCCCCGGCCGGCGCCGTCACGAGCTCGTCCGCGAGCCCGCCGGGTTCCGGTACGAGCCCGCGCTCCCGCCGGTCGCCTCGCTGGTCGCGCTCGACGGCGAGGAGTGGACCGAGGACCTGCCCGTCGTCCTCGACAACCTCATCGCGGCCGGCCGCATCCCGCCGGTCCGGGCCTGGCTGGTCGAGTCGGGCCCCGACCGCGTGGCCCGGCTCACCTGCGACCCCGGCTTCGTGGACGCGCTGCCCCACGACGGCTTCACCGTGATCGCCGGTCAGAGCCTCGGCGGGCTCACCGCCGTCTACGCCGCCCACCGGCATCCCGGCAGGTTCGCCGCGGCGGTGTCGCAGTCGGGCTCGTTCTGGTGGCCGGACGGCCCCGAGCCCGAATGGCTGACGGGCGAGCTGGCCAGGGGCCCGGTGCCGCGCGTGCACCTCCAGCTCGGCAGCCTGGAGGACGACGCCATGCACGGCCCGACCGAACGGCTGCGAGCCGTCCTCGGCGCGGCGGCGGACTACCGGGAGTTCGCGGGCGGTCACGACCGCTACTGCTGGCGCGACCGCCTGGGGGACGCCCTGATCGCCGCCTTCGCCGGATTCCGGGGCCCTACGACCGGGGGCTGAGCACGCGGCCCACCATGCGGGCGTACATGCGGCCGGGGCTCGGCGCCTCGGTCAGGAAGCCGGGCAGCATCGGCAGCCCGACGGCGAAGGGGGCCAGCCGCTCGTACAGCTCGTCGGCGTCGGCGGGACGGTTCTCCGGCTGCTTCTCCAGCAGCTCGGCCAGGAGCGCGCCCAGCTTGTCGGGAAGGCCGGGGATGGCCGGCGGACGCTCCTTGACCTGCTGCTCGAACACCACGTAGTCGGTCGGCCCGGTGAACAGCTGCCGCCCGGTCAGCATCTCGTGCAGGACGCAGCCGAGCGAGTACAGGTCGCTGCGCGGCTCGGCCACACCGTGCTGGATCTGCTCGGGAGCCATGTACGCCGGCGTGCCGAGGATCTGGCCGATCCGGGTGAACGTGGTGACGTCGGCGTCCCGCAGCAGCGCGAGCCCGAAGTCGAGCACCTTGACGCTGCCGTCGGGGCAGAGCATGAGGTTGGTCGGCTTGAGGTCGCGGTGGCAGATCGCCAGGGCGTGGGCCGCCGACAGCACCGCGCACGCCTGGGCCGCGATGGCCGCCGCCCACGGCACCGGCAGCGGGCCGTGCTCGCTGACCACGTCGGCCACCGTGACGCCCTCGATGAACTGCATGACCTGGTAGAGCCGCTGCTCGTGGGTGCCGAAGTCGTACAGCACGGGCGCGCCCGGATGCTCCAGCCTGGCCAGGATGCGCGCCTCGCGGATGAACCGGCGTTCCAGCTCGTGGTCGGGGCCGCTCGGCAGCCTGAGCAGCTTCACCGCGACCCTGCGATCGAGGTGGCGGTCGTGGCCCGCGTAGACCGCGCCCATCCCGCCCTGCCCGAGGGGGAGGTCGTCGAGCTCATAGCGGTCGCCGATGACCATTCGCCCCTCCACGCAGCCTTTCGGGAAAAACTACACCGTCAGGACTGCGGGTGCAGATGGCCGTCGGCCAGCCCGTCGAGGCCGAGCCTGATCAGGGTACGGCCCAGCGTCGAGGTCTCGCGCAGCGCGTCCTCCAGCACGGCCAGTTGCCTGAACGCCTCCCCGTACGCCTTCTGCTCCTTCAGCGACAGCCTGGGCACGCGGGTGCGGCGCACGTCGAACCTGCTGGAGCCGGTGGTCACCCGGCCGCCCGCGGCCCGCAGGAACCCGGCCAGGAAGTCGGGATCGAGCCTGCGGGCGTCGACCCGGTAGAGGGTCAGGTGGGGGCCGAGCACCGCGCCGCCGTCGGCGATCACCCGCACCCCCGAGTAGGAGGCCACCACGTCGCCGGGACGGATCACGATCAGGCCCGGCTGCATGCCGGTCAGGCCGGAGGGCGCGCCGCCGGTCAGCACGTCGTCGGCCGTGAGCACGGCCACGTCGCCGCCGTCGGCGGCCATCTTGGGCGGCGCCTGCGACGTGCTCACCAGCCCCTCCTTGATCAGGTCGCCCAGCGTCGTGGACGGCTGGTCGAGCGGCTGGTCGAGCACCTTCAGGTCGGGCGGGACGGCGGCGGCGGCGAGGAAGCGGTCGCGCGCCTGCGCGAAGGCCCGGCCCACGTCGTCGCGGCGCTGGTGGCGGGCCGGGGTCATGTCGACCTCGTCGGCCAGCAGGTCGATGATCCGCACGGTCTGGTCGGAGCGGTCGTCGAGGTAGGCCAGCCAGGCGGGCTCGACCGGCGACAGGTCGGCCGTCGCGTCGAGGATGAGCACCTCCGACGGCGGCCGCTCGCCCGCCCGCGGCCGGCGCAGCAGCCACAGGTCGGAGCCCGGCAGCGCCACCACCGCGCGCAACGCTCCGGCGCGCAGCAGGTTGGCCCTGATCCGGCGGCCCGCCTTGCGGCTCGCGGCGGCCGGCGGCATGAGCACCGCGACCAGGCCGCCGGGCCTGACGTGGGTGAGGCAGTGCTGGACCCAGGCCAGCTCGGGCTCGCCGCGCGGCGGCAGGCCGTGCTCCCAGCGCGGGTCGCCGGTCAGCTCCTCGTAACCCCAGGCCCGCTCGTTGAACGGCGGATCGCACACCACGGCGTCGGCCTTGAGCTCGGGGAAGCCATCGAGCCGCATGGAGTCGCCGGCCACGATGTCGGCCTGGATGCCGCGCAGCCGCAGGCGGGCCGCGGTGATGGCGGCCGAGGTCTCGCTGAGCTCCTGCCCGAGGACGCGGGCGGGGCCGCCCCGGCCCGCGGGCGGGTCGCCGTCGGCGGGCGCGGGGTCGCCGGGAACGGCTTCGGCGCGTTCCGGCACGGCGGACGGCGGCAGGAGCAGGGTGCCGACCCCGCAGGCGGGATCGAGGACGGTGGCGCCGTCGGCCCGGACGAGCCGCAGCATCAGCTCGGCCACGTCGTCGCGGGTGACCGAGAGCTGGCGGGAGTGGGCCTCCAGGTAACGCTCGCAGAGGAACTCGTAGGCCGTCAGCGGGTCGTGCCGCTCGGCCAGCTCCGTCACGAGCCCGGCCAGCTCGGGCTCCAGCTCGCTCTCTCCGCTGGTCAGCAGCGTTCCAGCCTGGGCGACCAGATGGCCCAGCCGCAGATCGCCGGCGGCTTTCAGGCGTTGCCACACCCGATCTGCCAGCGAGACCTGGTAGGACTTCCCATAGCGGCGCAGCCAGGACTCGACCTGCCGCAGCGAGAACAGCGGCTGGTTCGCGGTTCCGCCGATCGGTTGGGGGAAGTCGTCGTGGCGGCGGCGCCAGTTGCTCACCGCGGCACGCCCGACACCGGCGAGCCGGGCGATGTCCCCGGCGTTCACGGTCGGGTCGTGGCTCATGAAACCCACAGTAGTTCACAAGAGTCTTCAGCGCATCTGCTTGTGAAGTCTTTCAACCAATGATTTACTGCTGGGTATGAAGCACAACATCCGCTATGCCGCCGGATCAGACGTGGGCCGCCGCAGGGAGCAGAACGAGGACTCCGGCTATGCGAGTGGCCGGTTGCTCGTGGTTGCCGACGGCATGGGCGGGCACGCGGCCGGCGAGCTGGCGAGCTCGGCGGCGATCGCCGTCATGCGCGAGCTGGATGCCACGCTTCCCGAGACCGGCTCCGATCTGGAGGCGGCCCTGGAGGGCGCCGTGCACGAGGCGGCCCGCAGGCTGGTCGAGCTGGCCGACATCGACCCGGCCCGCCGGGGGATGGGAACCACGGTCACCGCCCTGCTGTGGGACGGCTACCGGTTCGCCCTTGCTCATCTCGGTGACTCCCGCGGATACCTGCTTCGTGATGGCGCGCTCTATCAGATGACCAAGGATCACACACTTGTGCAGTCGATGGTGGACGAAGGGCGGATAACGGAGGATCAGGCCGCCGTACATCCCCGGCGGTCCATGGTGCTGCGCGTCCTGGGCAGCGAGGGCAGGGCCGAGCCGGACATGGCGCTGCGCGAGGCCGAGCCTGATGATCGCTACCTCCTCTGCTCCGACGGGCTCACGACCGTGCTCGGGCCCGAGGTCCTGCACGAGGTGCTGACCACGGTGGCAGACCCGGCGGCCGCCGTCCAGCGGCTCATCGACCTGGCGAACGAGGGCGGCTCGCCCGACAACGTCACCGTGATCGTGGCCGACGTGGTGGCGCCGGGCGCGGGTGAGGTGAGCGTCTACCGCGTGGGTGCGGGGGCCTGACGGGCGATATCGCCCGTCACAGCAGTCACATGCGTCCCAATGCCGAAATTTGGGCCCATTGATAGACACTTTCTGAATGATTCGAGCAAATTCGCGATGGCGCTACTACAGTCCATCGTGATTTGTCGGTTTTTCGGGGAGGAGTCACCCTGGACCCGATCGCGGACGCGCTGCTGAAGCAGGTACGGCAGGAAGTCGGCTACAAGGAGAAGAGCGGCCAGAGCACCAAGTTCGGCCAGTGGTACGCGGATCGCGTCCAGGACACCCAATACCGCAACGCCCCCTGGTGTGACATGTTCATCGCCTGGGCAGCCGACAGAACCGGCCTCAGTCCGTACGTCGGGCAGTTCGCCTGGACGCCGTCCCACGCGGCCTGGTTCATCAAGCAGAAGGCCTGGGCGCAGCGGCCCGAGCCCGGCGCTCTGGTCTTCTACGACTGGAGCGGCGGCAAGAGCTACAAGGGCGTCGACCACGTCGGGATCGTGGAACGGGTCGAGGGCAAGAAGATCCACACCATCGAGGCCAACGTCGACCGTGTCTGGCTCAAGCGCAAGGTCAGGGACACCGACAAGGTCGTCGGCTACGGGCTTCCCCGGCTGGTCAAGGCCGGTGCCGACCAGGCGGCCGAGATCCGGTCGACCGAGCGTCCGTTCGTGCCCGCGCCGCGCACGGAGGTGGGGCGGTCCTCGCCTCTGGACGTCCTGGGGACGCCGCCCGCGCTGCTGGTCGCGATGGTGCTGGTGACCGTCGTGCTCTCCTTACGCGTGACGGGCCGCCGCCGCGGCACCCACCGCCGCTTCAGCTGGCCCCGCCCCTGGAACGCGCCAGAAGACCGCAGCGCCGGCCGCCCCGGCCTGGACGACCGCCGTACCGTTGATGGCCCACGTGCCGCGCGCATCGGGGATGGCGAGGACTGGGCGCCTCGCGTGACCGTCCTCGCGCCCGATCAGGCGCCGCAGGACGCCTCCCGCATCCGCGTGGGCACCACCCCGCCCCGGCAGCGGGTCGCGGCGGGCGCGGGACGCCCGGCGGCCGGCCGCACCCCCACCACCCGCCGCAAGCCCTACACCCCCAAGGACTGACCTCCCCGGGGACGGGCCCCTCCCAGGGGCGCAACCGTCGGGGCCGCCCTCGAAGTGGGTCAGGTGGTGAGGTCGAGGGTCACCTTGACGTCGCCCGGGTGGTGGACGAAGGCGTCCTTGGCCTGGCTGAGGGGGACGCGGCGGGTGATCAGGCGTTCGAGCCAGGTCCGGTCCGCCTGGGCCAGGGCGGTCGCGGCGTCCCGGAAGTGGCGGAGGTTGGCGTTGACCGTGCCGAAGATCGCGTCGTTCTCCAGGACGATGTCCCGGTTGATCTCGCTCACGTCCAGCCGGTGGGTGCGGCCGCCCGCAGCCAGCCCGGCCAGGCAGACGATCCCGGCCGCGGACGTGCAGGTCATGGACTCCATGACGAGCTGCCCCACCCCGGTCCCCTCGATGATGATGTCCGGTTTGGCGTTGGCGAAGGCGTCCAGGCTGCTGCCCACGTGGTACGTCGCCCCCAGGTCGGCCACCAGCGCGGGCTTGGCCCCGCCCGCCGTCCGGTCCAGGACGTGCACCTCCAGCCCCCGCTGCCGTCCCAGCAGCGCCGCCAGCAGCCCGATCGGCCCCGCGCCGGTCACCAGCACCGTGCGCGGCTCGAACCAGGCGCGCGAGCCGATCCGCTCGATGTGCTCCCACGCCTTGGCCACCACGGACGTCGGCTCGACGAGCATGCCCACGCTCTCCAGCGAGGGGTCGAGGCGCACGGCGTACCCGGCCTCGACGGTCCACCGCTCACCGGCGTAGCCGTCGATCTCCTTGATGCCGCGTTCGGTGTAGCGGCCGTTGCGGCACATGTCGAACTCGCCGCGCGCGCAGGCGCCGCACGGTTCGGGGTCGGGACGGCGTACCACGCCCACGACCAGGTCGCCGGGGGAGAAGGCGGACCCGTCGGGGACCTGGAGCACCCGGCCGAGCGACTCATGGCCGATGATCATACGGCTCCGGCCGGGCGGCGCCCAGCCGTACTCGCCGTCCGCCAGTTCCCTGTCGGTCCCGCAGACCCCCAGGGCCAGCCCCTGGACGAGCAGTTCCCCGGGGCCCGGTTCCGGATCGGGCACCTCTTCCACCTCAAGCATCCCCGGCCGGCCCGGCTCGAATGTCAACGCGCGCATCGGCGTCACCCCCTGGGGCAGTCCTTACCCCGACCGGACGGAGCTACGAGGACGTCCTACTATCGAAATAGTTGGACGTCCTAGTATCTTTCGCAGGAGGGGTCCCCTCACAAAGGAGTGATCAGGCGTGCACGTTCCGGCGTACCCTGTCCGTTTCGTGACCGCCGCGGCGCTGTTCGACGGCCATGACGCGGCGATCAACATCATGCGGCGCATCCTCCAGACGCAGGGGGCAGAGGTGATCCACCTCGGCCACAACCGGTCCGTGGACGAGATCGTCACGGCCGCCCTCCAGGAGGACGTCCAGGGCGTGGCCATCAGCTCCTACCAGGGCGGCCACGTGGAGTTCTTCACCTACCTGGTCGAGCTGCTGCGCGAGCGCGGCGCGGGCCACGTGAAGGTGTACGGCGGCGGTGGCGGCGTGATCGTCCCCGAGGAGATCGAGCTGCTGCACGAGCGGGGCGTCACGCGCATCTTCTCGCCGGAGGACGGCCAGCGGTACGGCCTGCCCGGCATGATCAACAAGCTGATCGAGGAGTGCGACCACGAGCTCGGCGACCCGCCGCCCCTGGAGGCCGTGCTCTCGGGCGACCAGGCGGCGCTGGCCCGCGCGATCACCTTCATGGAGTCCGGACGCGCCTCGGCCGAGCTGGTCGAGGGGCTGAAGGCCGCGGTGGCCGTCCAGGAGCGCCCGGCGCGCGTGCTCGGCATCACCGGGACGGGCGGTTCGGGCAAGTCGTCGCTCACCGACGAGCTGGTCCGTCGCTTCCGGGTGGACAACGACGACAAGCTGCGCATCGCCATCCTCGCCATCGACCCGACCCGCCGGCGCGGCGGCGGCGCGCTGCTCGGCGACCGCATCAGGATGAACAGCCTGGGCCCCCAGACGTACTTCCGCTCGCTGGCCACCCGCGGGGCCGCCAACGAGGTCCCGGCCTGCCTCGACGACGTGGTCACCGCCTGCCGCGCGGCCGGCTACGACCTGGTGATCGTGGAGACCCCGGGCATCGGCCAGGGCGACGCCGGCATCGTCCCGCACGTGGACGTGCCCATCTACGTCATGACCCCCGAGTTCGGCGCCGCCTCCCAGCTGGAGAAGATCGACATGCTCGACTTCGCCGAGGCCGTCGTCATCAACAAGTACGAGCGCCGCGGCGCCGAGGACGCCCTGCGCGACGTGCGCCGCCAGCTCGTGCGCAACCGGGAGGCGTTCGGTCAGTCGCCCGAGGACATGCCGGTCTTCGGCACGATCGCCGCCCGCTACAACGACGCCGGCGTCACCGCCCTCTACCAGCACCTCAAGGGCCTGCTGCTGGAGGACGTCGGGCCGGGGCTGCTGCCCGTCGTGACCGAGCGCACCTCCAAGGCGGCCGCGGCGATCGTCCCGCCCGCCAGGGCCCGCTACCTGGCCGACATCGCCGAGTCCGTCCGGACCTACCACGCCGAGACGCTGGCCCAGGCGGAGGTCGCGCGCCGCCGTCAGCAGCTCGCCGCCGTACAGGAGCTCCTGGGCGGCGAGGACGCCCGGCTGGCCGGGCTCGCCGAGCAGGCCGAGGGGGAGCTGAGCGAGGAGAGCCGCCGCCTGCTCGACGGCTGGCCCGCGGTCAAGGAGGCGTACAGCAGCGACGAGCTGGTCGTGAAGATCCGCGACCGGGAGATCCACACTCCGCTCTGGCGCGAGACGCTGTCCGGCAACCGCATCCCGCGGGTGGCCCTGCCGCGCTTCAGCGACCACGGTGACCTGCTGAGGTTCCTGCGCTCGGAGAACCTGCCGGGGTCGTTCCCGTTCACCGCCGGGGTGTTCCCGTTCAAGCGCGACGACGAGGACCCGACCAGGATGTTCGCCGGGGAGGGCGACCCGTTCCGCACCAACCGGCGCTTCAAGCTGCTGTCGGAGGGCCAGCCCGCGACCCGGCTGTCCACGGCCTTCGACTCGGTCACCCTGTACGGCCACGACCCCGACCTGCGTCCCGACATTTACGGAAAGGTCGGCACCTCGGGGGTGTCCATCGCCACGCTCGACGACATGAAGGTGCTCTACGACGGGTTCGACCTGGCGGCGCCCAACACGTCGGTGTCCATGACGATCAACGGCCCGGCGCCCACCATCCTGGCCTTCTTCCTCAACGCCGCGATCGACCAGGCCCTCGACCGCTTCCGCGCCGAGCAGGGCCGCGAGCCCGGCGAGCAGGAGGCCCGCGACCTGCGCGCCCGTACGCTGGCCACGGTCAGGGGCACGGTCCAGGCCGACATCCTGAAGGAGGACCAGGGGCAGAACACCTGCATCTTCTCCACCGAGTTCTCGTTGCGGATGATGGCCGACATCCAGGAATGGTTCATCCAGAACGCGGTCAGGAACTTCTACTCGGTCTCGATCTCCGGCTACCACATCGCCGAGGCAGGGGCCAACCCGATCAGCCAGCTCGCGTTCACGCTGGCCAACGGGTTCACGTACGTGGAGGCGTACCTGGCCAGGGGGATGCGGGTCGACGACTTCGCGCCGAACCTGTCGTTCTTCTTCTCCAACGGCATGGACCCCGAGTACAGCGTGCTCGGACGGGTGGCGCGCCGGATCTGGGCGGTCGCCATGCGCGAGCGTTACGGCGCGGGCGAGCGCTCGCAGAAGCTCAAGTACCACATCCAGACCTCGGGCCGGTCGCTGCACGCGCAGGAGATGTCCTTCAACGACATCCGCACGACCCTCCAGGCCCTGATCGCCATCTACGACAACTGCAACAGCCTGCACACCAACGCCTTCGACGAGGCCGTCACCACCCCGTCGGCCGACTCGGTGCGCCGCGCGATGGCGATCCAGCTCATCATCAACCGCGAGTGGGGCCTGGCCAGGAACGAGAACCCGTTGCAGGGCTCGTTCATCATCGACGAGCTGACCGACCTGGTCGAGGAGGCGGTGCTGGCCGAGTTCGAGCGGCTGTCGGACCGCGGCGGCGTGCTCGGCGCGATGGAGACCGGCTACCAGCGCGGCAAGATCCAGGACGAGTCGATGCTGTACGAGATGCGCAAGCACGACGGCTCCCTGCCGATCATCGGCGTCAACACCTTCCGCAACCCCGGCGCCGAGCAGTCCGACCCGCACAAGCTGGAGCTGGCCAGGGGCACCGAGGAGGAGAAGCGCTCGCAGCTCGACCGCCTGCGCGACTTCCACGAGCGCAACCGGGCACAGGCGCCCGCGGAGCTGTCGCGGCTGCGCGAGGTCGCGATGTCCGACGGCAACGCGTTCGCGGTGCTGATGGACGCGGCCCGGGTCTGCTCGCTCGGCCAGATCACCGACGCCCTGTTCGAGGCGGGCGGCCAGTACCGGCGCAACGTCTAGCGATCACGCGCGGCCGGTACCGGTGATGCGCGGGCCCGGTACCGGCGTGACGTCGAGCGGTGCGTGGCGCCGGGGCCGGGCTGCCTGGCGGGGGAGATCGCGCCGCTAGGATCGCGGTCGGGGAACATCGCTATCAGGAGGCTTTCATGTCCGACGTCACTTTCAAGGGCAACCCGATCACCGTGGGCGGCGCCTTCCCGAAGCCCGGCGACGCCGCGCCCGCCTTCACGCTGGTCGGCACCGACCTGTCCGACCGCACGCTGGCCGACTTCGCCGGCAAGACCAAGGTGCTCAACATCTTCCCGAGCGTCGACACCGGCGTCTGCGCGGCCTCGGTGCGCCGCTTCAACCAGGTCGCGTCCGAGCACCCCGACGCGGTCGTGCTCTGCGTCTCGGCCGACCTGCCCTTCGCCCAGAACCGGTTCTGCGGCGCCGAGGGCCTCGACAAGGTGACCATGCTGTCGCTCATGCGCGGGCGTGAGTTCCTCACCGACTACGGCGTGGCCCAGGAGTCCGGCCCGCTGGCCGGCCTGGCCGCGCGCGCGGTCGTCGTGCTCGACGCCGACGACAACGTGGTCTACTCCGAGCTGGTGCCCGAGATCACCCAGGAGCCCGACTACGAGGGCGCGCTCTCCGCGCTCAAGTAGCCGACGCTCAGGCAGCCGGCTGTGGCCCCGGGTTCAGGCGGCGCGAAGGCGCTCGCCGAACTCGGCGGCCAGCTCCAGCAGGTGGTCGACGTCGGCGGCGGTGTGCTGGAGGTCCAGGATGACCTCGTGGACCCCGGCCTCCGCCGCCTGCGACAGGTACGCCGAGATCTCGGCGACCGTGCCGCTCCTCGGCGGGGTGCCGTCGGCGGTGACGACCGGGTTGGAGCGCAGGATCATGCGCAGCGCGTCCGGGTCGCGTCCGGCCTGCTCGGCGCTCTTCCTGACCGTCTTCCACATCGCGAGGAGCGCGGGGATCGGCAGCGCGGCCGTCAGCCAGCCGTCGCCCCTGCGCCCGATCCTGGCCAGCGCCTCCGGGGCGAACCCGGCCAGCAGCAGCGGCGGGCGGCGGGCCGGCTTGGGGTCGATGTGGCTGGGCGCGATCGTCCACAGCTCGTGCTCGAACGTCACGGGGTCCTCGCCCCAGATCGCCTCCAGGGCGTCGAGGGTGGCCTCGTAGCGTTCGGCCCGGCCCTTCCAGGGCACGCCCACGGCGGCGTACTCGTCGGAGGACCAGCCGAGGCCGAGACCCGCCGCCAGGCGCCCGCCGCTCAGGTGGTCGATCGTGGTGAGCGAGCGGGCCAGCACCGGCGGGGGATACCAGCAGGCGTTGAGCGCGCTGGTCCCCAGCCGCACGGACGACGTCACGGACGCGGCCACGGCCAGCACCGCGAACGGGTCGAGGAACACCCGATGGGCCTCGGGCACGCTGCCGTCGCCGCCGGGGTAGCGGTCCTTGGGGCGCAGCGGCGTCAGCAGCCGGTCGCCCGCCCACAGGGCGGCGAACCCCATCGCCTCTGCCTCGCGGGCCACCCGGGTCACGGCGGGCAGCGCGGCGAACCTGCCGTACTGCGGGACGGCGAGGCCGAGGTCCATGAGCGCGTCCTAGACCTTCCTGGCGACGCCGCACACGATGAGCGACGACTCCGGACGGTCCATGAAGTCGATCGTGTCCGTCTGGTCGGGATGCCACTCGGGCAGCCACACCAGGCCGGGCTCCAGCAGCTCGAAACCCTCGAACAGCTCCCTGATCCGGGCCCGGCTGCGCAGCGCCAGCCGCGCGGTGGCGTTGCGGTAGACCTCGGTGCCCGTGCTGACCGCGTCGGGACGGGCGTCGCTGGTGCCGTGGGACATGACCAGGTAACTACCCGGGGCCATGACCTCACGCAACGTCTTCAGGATCCCCTCGGGATCGTCGGACTCCTCGATGAAGTGCATGATCGCCACCAGCAGCACGGCGACCGGCCGGCTGAAGTCGATGGCCCGCAGCACCTCGGGGTCGCGCAGGATGTCGCCCGGATTGCGCAGGTCGCCCTCGACCACCGTGGTGTCGTCGCCGTGGCCGGTGAGCAGCGCCCTGGCGTGCACCAGCACCACGGGGTCACGGTCGACGTAGACGACGCGGGAGCCCGGCGCGATCTTGGCGGCCACCTCGTGCACGTTCCCCTGGGTCGGCAGCCCCGTGCCGATGTCGAGGAACTGCCTGATCCCGGCCTCGGCGAGGTGGCGTACGGCGCGGCCGAGGAAGGCGCGGTTGGCCCGCGCCGCCGCCCGTACCTCGGGCGCCACCGTGAGGATCCGCTCGGCCGCCTCCCGGTCGACCGGGAAGTGATCCTTGCCGCCGAGGTAGTAGTCGTAGAGCCGTGCCACGTTCGGCGTGTTCGGATCGAAATCCGATGCCTCGTGCTCCAACCGTCGAGCCCCCGATCACAGAGTTTTAACGATCTTTACCGGGATTCTACGGATCTATACCGACATAAGAGTGGTGCTACGCATATTTCAGGAAAACGCAACCTAAGGTGGTGCCGTGGTCCACGATGACACAGGGGTGCCTGTGAAGGTACCCCGCGACGTCCGGCGGATCGTGTCGCTGGTGCCGTCGCTGACCGAGTCCGTGGCGGCGACCGTCCCGGAGGCGCTGGTCGGGGCGACGGACTGGTGCACGCACCCGGCCGGCCTGGACGTGGCCAGGGTCAGGGGCACCAAGAACCCCGATCTCGACGCCGTGCTCCGCCTGCGACCGGACGTCGTCCTGGCCAACGTCGAGGAGAACCGCGCGCCCGACGTCGAGGCCCTGCGCGAGGCGGGCGTCGCGGTCTGGGTGACCAGGATCGAGACGCTGGAGCAGGCGTTCGCCTCGCTGGAGCGCATGTTCGCGCACGCCTGCCGTACGGACCGCCCGGCCTGGCTGGAAACCGCCCGCGAGGCGTGGGGCGCCCCCGCGCCCGGCCCGCGCCGCACCGCGATCGTCCCGATCTGGCGCCGCCCCTGGATGGTCGTGGGCCGCGACACCTTCACCGGGGACGTGCTGCGGCACCTCGGCGTGGACAACCTGTACGCCGGCCACGCCGACCGCTACCCCAAGATCCCGCTGCCCGAGCTGACCGGCAACCGCCCCGACCTGGTCGTACTGCCCGACGAGCCCTACGCCTTCAGCGCGGACGACGGCCCCGAGGCGTTCCCCGGCCTGCCCTGCGCGCTGGTCAGCGGCCGCCTGCTGACCTGGTACGGCCCCTCGCTCACCGAGGCCGCCACCGCCCTGCCCGCAGCCCTCGCCTGATCACCCGACGGCGGCGGCCAGCGCGCCGTCCACGGCCGCGGGCGAGAGCACGTGCTCCATGACGATCACCGCCATGCCGGTGATCCCGGCCCGGTCGCCGAGCCGGCTGGGGACGATCTCCAGGTTGCGCGTCGTGTACGGCAGGCTTCGCCGGTAGACGACCTCCCTGATCCCGGTCAGGTAGTGCTCCCGCGTCTGCGCCATGTCCCCGGCCAGCACCAGCACGCCGGGGTTGAGCAGGCTGACCGCGGTGGCCAGCACCACGCCCAGCGTGCGGCCCGCCTCCTGGGTGCGCGCGATGGCCGCCGGGTCGCCCGCCTGCACCAGGCGCACGACGTCGCGGCTGGTCTCCTGGCCGAGGTCGGCCGCGAGGGCGTGCCCGCTGGCCAGGGAGGCCACGCAGCCGCGGGAGCCGCAGGTGCACACCCGGTCGTCGGTCTCCCGGATGCGGACGTGCCCGATGTTCCCGGCGGCCTCCTCGACGCCACGGTAGATCTGCCCGTCGAGGACGATGCCGGTGCCGATGCCGGTTGACACCTTGACCAGGATCAGCGAGTCCGTCTCCCGCCAGGACGACCACCACTCGCCGAGCGCCATCGCGTTGGCGTCGTTCTCCACCAGGATGGGCACGTCGTACGTGCGTCCGATCGCCTCCCTGATCGGATGGTCGTCCCAGCCCGGCATCAGGAACGACCTGATCATCCGCCCGCTGGTGTGGTCGACCGAGCCGGGCAGGTCGAGCCCGATGCCGCACACCTCGCTCGCCGGCCGTCCGGCCCGGTCCAGCATGCGCTGGAACGCCTCGCGCACCCACGTCAGCACGGCCTCGGGCCCGCGGTCGATGCGCATCTCGGCGCGTTCCTCGGCCAACGGCCGGGCGGCGAGGTCGGTGAGGGCCACCCTGGCGTGGGTGGCGCCCAGGTCGGCCACGAGCACCAGCCGCCGGGCGGCGTCGACGTCGAGCACGGAGGGCGGCCGGCCACCGCCGGAGGCGCCGACGCCGGACTCGTGCAGGTAGCCGGCGGCGATGAGCCGGTCGACCCGGTCGGTGATGGTCGACCGGGACAGGCCGGTGAACTCGATCAGCTCTTTGCGGGTACGGCAGGAGCCATCGCGGACGAGCTGGAGGACCTGCCCTGCCGTCAGCATGTCTATCCCTTCTCCGCGCCGGCCGTGAGGCCCTCCGTCAGCAGGCGTTCACTGGCGAAGAACACGATCACGATGGGCAGCGTCAGCACCACGGATCCTGCCATCAGCACCGTCGTGGGGATCTCTATGCTCCCCGCCAGCTGCGAGAGCCCCAGGGAGACCGTCCAGCTCTCCCGCCGCTCCACGAGGAACAGCAGGGCGAACAGGAACTCGTTCCACGCGATCATGAACGCGTAGAGTCCGGTCGCCATGAGCGCGGGCTTGGACAGGGGCAGCACCACCCGCCAGATGGTCGACAGCCGCGAGCAGCCGTCGATCGCGGCCGCCTCCTCCACGCTCCGTGGCACGGTCTCGAAGTAGTTGCGCAGCATGTATACCGTGACGGGCACGGTCTGCGCGATATAAACCAGGATCAGTCCGGCGAGAGATCCTCTGAGCCCCAGCATGGTGAACAGCACGAACAAGGGGATGGCCAGGACGATCGCCGGGAACAGGTAGACCGCCAGGAACAGGAAGTGCACCTGCCGCCGGCCGAAGAAGCGCAGCCGCGCGACGGCGTAGGCGCCCGGGATCGAGATCAGCAGCGTCGCGGCCACCGAGCCGGCCGCGACGACCGCGCTGTTCCTGATGAAGGTGAGGAACCCCTGCGTGGTGAGCACGTTCACGTACGTGTCCAGGGTGAGACGCCGCGGCCACACCGACCCCGGCTCCAGGATGAGCTCCTGGATGTCGCGCACGGACAACGTCACCATGTAGAGGAACGGCAGCGCGGTGACCGCGAGGAGGAACACGATCACCACGGGCCTGAGCACCGCGAACAGCCCACGCTCGAACCTATCCCTGCTCACGATCGCCTCCCGAGAAGAAGCGCAGGTAGACGGTCAGGAAGACGACGAGGAAGACGGCCAGCACGATCGCCTGCGCGGCCGAGGCGCCGATGTCGTCGCGGGCGGTCAGGAAGTTGTAGACGCGCACGCTGACCACCTCGGTCCCGGCGCCGCCGCCGGTCAGCAGGTAGACGTCGTCGAACTTGGTGAAGGTGAACACGAACCGCAGCACCGCCAGGAGCGCCACGATGCGCCAGAGCTGCGGCATGATCACATACCGGAAGCGCTGGGTGGGGGTGGCGCCGTCCACGACCGCGGCCTCCTCCAGGTCGGCGGGCAGCGCCTGCAACCGGGCCAGGATGAACAGGAACGCGAACGGGAAGTACCGCCACGCCTCGAACGCGATCACCGTGAGCAGCGCGACCGGCACCTTCAGGCCCAGGAAGTCGCCCTGGGCCTGGGTGAGGAAGGCGATCGGCTCCTTCAGCCAGGTGTTCACGATGCCGTACTGGGGGTTCAGCATGGTCTCCCACAGGAAGGCCACGGCCACGACCGGCGCCACGTACGGGATCAGGATCGAGGCCCTGACCAGGGTGCGGCCCCGGAACCTGTCGCGCAGGGCGAGCGCGGTCACCAGGCCGGCCGCGATCGACAGCGCCGTGCCGGCCACCGTGTAGACCAGGGTGTTGACCAGCGACGTCCAGAAACCCGGCTCGGAGATCACGTACGTGAAGTTCTGCAGCGTGTAGTGCCCGAAGACGCCGGCCCGGCGGATGTTGATCAGCCGGACGTCCTGGAAGGCCAGCATGATCGCCCACAGCAGCGGCAGCACCACCACGACCAGCGTGATGACCAGCGTGGGGGAGATCAACGCCAGGCCGGCCCGCCCTTCCCGCTGCCGCAGGGTCCGGGGTGCGCTCATTGCCGGATCCCGCGCTTGATGGTCTCCACGTCCTTCCTGGCCTGGGCGGCGGCGGCCTGCGGGGTCAGCGAGCCGTCGGCCACCTGGCTCAGTGCCTTGGGCACGGGCAGTTCGCCCATCGTGGCGCCGACGAGCTTGCCCTGGCCCTGCGGGATGCCCCAGCGGGCGAAGGTGTCCGGGCTCCTGCGCAGCGCGTCGAGCACGTCGGCCGGGTAGACCTCCGACAGCGGCTTCTTGGAGTCCACGCCCGCGGGCAGCTTGTTCCACTTGTCCGCGAAGCCCTCGCGGGTGGGGAACTTGCCCTCGGGGGCCATCCCGATCCAGCGCTCGTAGCCCTCGTCCATCATGTAGGCGACGAACGTGGCGGCCGGGTCGGTGGCGGCGCCGCGGACGACCGCCCACGAGACGATCTCGCCGTACTGGGCGGGGGCGCTTCCGTCGGGGCCCTTCAGCGCCGTGACCACGCCGGTGTTCTTCGCCAGCCACTCGGGGTCGCCGCGGCACTCGGCGCAGCTCGGCAGCGCGTCCTTACGCAGCCCCGCCAGCTCGTCGAGGATGAACGACGACCAGATCATCATGGCCGCCTTCCCGGAGAAGTACGTGGCCCTGGTGGAGTCGACGTCCTGTTTGCCCTTGACTGAGTAGTTTTTCGCCAGTTTCGCGTAGAACTCGAAGGCTTTCACACACTGTGGGCTGTCTAGCGCGACATTTCCGGAATTGTCGACAAGCTGGCAGCCGTTCGCCAGCGCCACGTGCTCGAAGCTCTGCGCGGTGAAGGAGTCCTTGGGCGCGATCGCCAGCGTGATGCCCGCCACCCCACCCGTGTTCAGCTTCGCCGCCGCCGCCTCCAGCGCCTCGTACGTGTCCGGCGGCGCCAGCCCGGCCTTGCCGAACAGGTCCTTGCGGTAGAGCAGGAGCTGCGCCCACCCGTCGCTGGGCACGGCCAGCAGCCTGCCGCCGGAGGAGTCCAGTTCGAGCGCGCGCGGCGAGAAGGAGTCCTTGCCGAGCCGATCGACGATCCGCCCCGGCGTCTCGGTGTCCAGCAGGTCGTTGGCCTCCAGCTCGCGGACGGAGGCGAGGGGCAGCGCGCCGATCACGTCCGGGAGGTCGTCCGCGGCGGCGGCGGCCGTCACGGTCTGGCTGAACTGGTCCTCCCCGACGCCGACCAGCTTGACCTTGATCCCGGTCTTCCTGGTGAACTCGGCGACGATCTGGTTCTGCACGGCCATCCGGTCGCCGAGGTTCTCCTCGGTCCAGACGGTGATCTGGTTCGGGCCGGACCGCTGCTCGCCGCCGTCGCCGCACGCCGCGAGGGAGGCCGAGGCCAGCAGGGCGACGGAGAGGACGGCGGTGACCTTCTTCGGCATGGCACGCTCCTCCAGTTGGGGGGATTTCGTAAAAGATTGGTCGGCATCGCGGCAAATCTTCCCCAGAACCGATCGCGGACACCCGTCGCGAAACGATCGGGTCTGATGTCATTTCGGTCATCCGGATGCTGCCCGGCCAAGCACTTCTGGCACTTCCGGACCAGGTGGACAGACGGGGCGGGATATGTCGATAAGATCTCTTTCCAGAACGCGCCCTGCCGGAAACCCGGATTCCATCGGCCGCGATCGACGGAAGTCGTAGACTTACGCGTGTTTCGAGCGCAACTATGGTGTGCAAACAAACACTAAATCTCTGACTTTTGTTTGATCAAAAAGCGTAAGTGTGGGGTATGCGCGTCATCACCTTCCAAGAGCCAGGCCGTGTCAGCGTCAGCCTGGAGTCGCCCGCCGAACTCGTCCCGGGCGCCGTCCGGGTGCGGACCCTGTATTCCGGGGTTTCCGCGGGCACCGAGCTGACCGCGTATCGCGGCACCAATCCCTACCTCACCCGTAAGTGGGACACCGAGCGCCGGATCTTCCTCGAAGGCCAGACGCACGCCTACCCCCTGTCCGGCTGGGGCTACCAGGAGGTGGGCGAGGTGGTGGAGGCTGCCCCCGACGTCGCCGAGCCGCCCGTCGGCAGCCTCGTGTGGGGCATCTGGGGCCACCGCGCCGAGGCGGTCGTCCCCGCCGAGAAGCTGGCCGGCCACATCCTGCCGCCGGGGGCCGACCCCGTCGCGGGCGTGTTCGCCCGGGTCGGGGCCATCGCGCTCAACGCCGTCCACGCCGCCGACGTGCACCTGGGCGACCAGGTCGTGATCTTCGGCCAGGGCGTCATCGGCCTGCTCGCCACCCGCATGGCGGTGCTCAGCGGCGCCCGGGTGGTCGCCGCCGACGCCATCCCCGACCGGCTCGAACTCGCCAGGAAGTTCGGCGCCGCCGAGACGTTCGACGTGCGGTCCGGCTCGGTGGCCGAGTTCCTGCGCAAGCGCATCGAGGGCGCCGACACCGCGATCGAGCTGAGCGGCAACCACCTGGGCCTCCAGGAGGCCATCAGGAGCGTGCGCAAGGGCGGCCGGGTCGTGGCGGCCGGCTTCTACCAGGGCGACGGCATCGGGCTGCGGCTGGGCGAGGAGTTCCACCACAACCAGGTGCAGCTCGTCTCCTCCCAGATCGGCGGCGTCGCCTCCTGGCTGGCCCACCGCTGGGACGTCGAACGCCTCCAGCGCACGTTCATGGAGCTCGTGCACCGGGGCGAGGTCGAGGTCGCCGACCTCGTCACCCATCGCGTGCCGGTCGAGCAGGCGGCCGAGGCGTTCGACCTGATCGACAAGCACCAGTCCGAGGTGCTCCAGCTCGTCTTCACCTTCGAGGAGTCATGATGAAGCTCGCCGCCCAGGAGCAGCTTCTGCCCGGCCGGAGCCTGCAGGAGAAGTTCGCGTTCGCGGTGGAGGCCGGGTTCGACGCCATCGAGCTGAGGGGCAAGGGCGACTTCCACTTCGCCGGCCGCCTGACCGAGCTCAAGCGGGCGCTGGCCGACGGCGTCGTCATGCCCACGGTGTGCGTCGAGATGCCGCACTTCATCGGCGACTTCGACCCCGCCAAGCGCAAGGACGCCATCCAGCAGCTCAGGTCGCAGCTCACGGTGATCGCCGAGCTGGGCGGCATCGGCGTCATGACCCCGGCTTCCTGGGGCCAGTTCTCGCTCAGGCTGCCGCCGTTCGAGCCGCCGCGCACCGCCGAGGAGGACCGCGAGGTGCTCGCCGAGGCGCTCGGCATCCTCGGCGAGCACGCCCAGCGCAACGGCGTGCTGATCATGCTCGAACCCCTCAACCGGTACGAGAACCACATGGTCAACACCCTGGCCGACGCGGTGTCGTACTGCTCGATGGACTCGATCAGGATCGTCGGCGACACCTACCACATGAACATCGAGGAGGACGACCCCTGCCAGGCCCTGGCGGAGGCGGCGCCGTACCTCGCGCACATGCAGATCAGCGAGTCCAACAGGAACCAGCCCGGCACCGGCCACCTCGACTGGGGCGCGCAGCTCGCCACGCTCGACGCCGTCGGCTTCGACGGCTACCTCGCCCTCGAATGCCGGTTGCGGGGCGAGCCCGAGATCGTGCTCCCGCAGACGGCGGCCTTCATCAGGAAATACCTGTGATCCTCCGCGACGCCGTACGCGTGCTGGTCGCCAACTGGGACGGCAGCTACACGGTTCCCTCCCGTCGCCTGTACCCCCACCAGTGGAGCTGGGACTCCGCCTTCATCGCGATCGGCAACGCCCGCTGGTCGCCGCGGCGGGCCAGGGCGGAGCTGCTCTCGCTGTTCGGCGCCCAGTGGCGCGACGGCCGGGTGCCGCACATCGTGTTCAACCCCGTCGTGCCCGAGGGCGCCTACTTCCCCGGCCCGCAGTTCTGGGGCGCCCGCGCGCCGTCCGGCTCGGCGACCTCCGGCATCGTGCAGCCGCCCGTGCACGCGCTGGCGGCCTGGAAGGTGCACCAGGCCGAGCCCGACCCGGCGTTCCTGGCCAGGATCTATCCCAAGCTCGTCGCCCAGCAGGAGTTCCTGCGCGCCTCGCGGCGCTCGCCCGAGGGGCTGATCTCGATCGTCCACCCGTGGGAGTCGGGCATGGACAACAGCCCGGCCTGGGACCTCCCGCTGCGCGCGGTCGAGCCCGGCGTGACGGGCTTCGTCCGCAGAGACCTCAACACCGTCAGCGCCGACGAACGCCCCACCGACCGCGACTACGAGCGGTACGTCGCGCTCGCGAGCGCCTACCGTGACAGCGGCTACCAGCGGGCCGGCTCGTTCGAGATCGAGGACCCGCTGTTCAACACCGCGTACGGCGTGGCCGAGTCGGCGCTCGCCGAGATCGCCGAGGTGTGCGGCCAGGACCCCGAGCCCCACCGGCGCGAGGCCGCCGCCGTCACCGCCGCCATGGTCGACCACCTCTACCAGGACGGCCACTTCCGCCCCCGCGACCTGCGCACGGGCCGCCTGATCCGCTCGGGCAGCGCCGCCGGCCTGGTGCCGCTCATGCTGCCCGGGCTGCCGCCGGAGATCGCCGAGGCGCTGATCGGCACGGCCGTCGACAAGTTCTCGCTCAAGGACGGCGTGCTGCCCAGCCACGCCCCGGCCACGGCCGAGTTCGACCCGGCGCGCTACTGGCGCGGGCCGAGCTGGATCAACCTGACCTGGCTCGTCTGGCAGGGGCTCAGGGACCGCCGCCCCGACCTGGCCGACCTGCTCGCCGAGGGCATGATCCACGCCGTCGCCCACTCCGGCTTCCGCGAGTACTTCAACCCGTTCACGCTGCGCGGTCACGGGTGCGGGGACTTCAGCTGGTCAGCCGCCCTCATCCTCGACGTCGTCGCTGAGCACGGCCTGGACGGTCTGCCGCCGTCGGGCCGCGAGATCGGCCAGAAGTTCGGGGGCCTCCCCGAAGCCGACGACGTCGGTGACCACGTGCTCGCGTAGCAGCCTCCCGCGCTCCCTGAGCAGGCCGATCGTCTCGTACGAGAGGCGTTCGCGGTCCCAGGAGTGCGCGAGACCGCGCGGCACCCGGCCGATCTGGGCGCAGCGCAGCGTCAGCCCGTTGTGGTGGAACTCCTCGCCGAGCCGCACCTCGTCGGCGCCCTGGGTGTAGAACGCCAGGTCGATCAGCGTGCCCTGCGGGCGCAGCAGCCTGAGCCCCAGGGCCAGCGCCCTCGGCTGACCGCGGCACTGGAAGACCAGGTCCGCGCCGCGGTCGTTGGGGGCGTGCCGCCAGCGGCGCTTCAGCGTCACCGCGGGGTCGTCGTCGGCGGTGGCCAGGACCTGCGCGCCGATCGCCTCGGCGACCGCGAGCCTGGCCGGGGTCTCGTCCACGACCACGACCTCGGCGGCCCCGCAGGACAGGGCGAAGGACGCGGTCAGCAGGCCCACCACGCCCGCGCCGACCACCGCGACGCGCCGCCCGCGCACGCCGTCGCCCAGGTGCTGGACGGCCGGGCCGTGCAGGTCGGCGGCCGCGTGCAGGAGGCCGTTGGCGCAGATCGGGCCCATGTGGGCGACGTAGATGCCGAGCAGCGGGTCGAGGTCGCCGGGCAGCACGACGAACCGGTCGGTCATCGGGTCGGCCGCGTACGCGGTGCGGTGTCCGTACGCCATGGCGACCAGCGCGCCTTCGTCCACGGCCCGCGTACGGGTCTCGACCACCTGGCCCACCTGCATGTAGCCGATGCCGCGCACGGGATACCCCACCGACGGCGTGCCGGGCAGGAACAGGCCGAGCGCCGGGTCCCAGGTCGAGCTGAGGTAGGGGTTGGCGCCCTTGACGTAGGTCAGCTCGGTGCCCGCCGAGACACCACTGTGCGTGGTGGCGACCATGAACCCGCCGTCGACCAGGCCCGGCAGCTCCTCCTCCACCATCCGCACCTCACCGGGCGCCTCGATACTGAGAATGGTGTTCACAGGCTCACTCATCGAGCATCACCGGCCGGCGTTCGGCGGCGGAGCGGGTGAGGGCGAGGGCCAGGCGGTGGGTTCGCAGGGCTTCGGCGTACGGCGCGCGCACGTCGGCGTCCTTCCCCCGCACCGCGTCGATGAACGCGCGGTCCACGAGGGTCTTGGCGTGCCCGGCGTCCTCGATCGACTCCTCGCCGTCCACGAGCAGCCGGGTCTCGCTGACCTCCAGGGCGATGCCGTCGGCGCACACCTCCAGCCCCACCCGGTGCTTGCGGGGCAGCAGGCAGGAGGTGGCCAGCAGGCCGGTGGCGCCGTCCGTGAAGCTCATGACGGCCGACGTGGCCCGGTCGATCTCGCCCTCCACCCGGTTCCCGGCCGGTACGGCGTGCACCATCGACACCTCGCCCACCAGCAGCCGGGCCAGGTCCAGGACGTGGACCGCCTGCTCCAGGATCTGGCCGCCCGACAGCCCGGCGTTCAGCCACCAGCCGACCGGGGGCACCTTGTCCAGCCAGTGCCCGAGCGCGAGCCGTACGGGCCGGCCGTCGAGCAGTTCCCTGGCCCTGTCGACGACGTCGAGGTAGCGCCAGTGGTGGCCGACGGCGGACGGGAGCCCTCTCCGTTCGATTTCGGCTGCGATGTTTTCTGCGGTTTTGAGATCCATGGAAAGGGGTTTTTCCACGAAAATCGGGAGATTGCAGGATAGGGCGTCGAACTCCGGTTTACCGTGCGCGAAAGGAGGCACACAGACGTAAACAGCGTCGAGACCGCCGGCCTCCAGCAGGCCGGCATGGTCGCCGTAGGCGGGGGAGCCGTACGCGGAGGCCAACGCCTCAGCCTTGTGGAGATCGGTGTCGGCCACCCCGGCGATCGTCACATCGGGGAAGCCGGCCAGGACATCTGCGTGGCGAGCGGCGACATTTCCGGCACCAATGATGCCGACACGGGTAATTGGGGACACAACCCGACATATGCCACGTCTAGGGGTTAACAAACAAAGATGTTCAGAGGCGCATAGATCGGGCAGGGGTCGTGGCCCTATGAGATGGGGCTGACTGCATGGATACAGATGTGCGAGCCTTGGCCAGGGCACAGGAGTGGTATGGCCCGCATTCCAGCACGGCGTCCGAATGGCCGGTGGACGCCTTAATCGCGGCCAAGGGCAACACGACGGTGAGCGTCGTCCTACCGGCGCGCGACGAAGAGCGCACAGTCGGGGACATCGTCACCGTCATCAGGCGTGAGCTGGTGGAGGAGTCGCCACTCGTCGACGAGATCCTCGTCGTCGACTCCAACTCCACCGACGCGACGGCGGAACGGGCCCGCGCGGCGGGCGCTCGGGTCGTGGCGCAGAACGAGGTACTGCCCCACCTGCCGCGCATGACGGGCAAGGGGGAGGCGCTGTGGAAGGGCCTGGCCGCCTCCCACGGCGACATCGTCGCGTTCGTCGACTCGGACCTGCTCAACTTCGGCTCGCACTTCGTGTCGGGGCTGGTCGGTCCGCTGCTGGTGAACTCCGACACCCATTTCGTCAAGGCGACGTACGAGCGTCCCTTCACGGGCGAGGACGGCGTGCCGCGGCGCGGCGCGGGCGGACGGGTGACCGAGCTGGTGGCCAGGCCCCTGCTCAACCTGTTCTGGCCGGAGCTGGCGGGCTTCGGCCAACCCCTCGGCGGCGAGTACGCCGCCCGGCGCGAAGTGCTCGAACAGGTGCCCTTCGTCACCGAGTACGGCGTGGAGCTCGGCCTCCTCGTCGATCTCCTCCACCTCGTGGGACTGGACGCGATGGCCCAGGTGGACCTGGGCTCCCGCGCGCACGGGCACCAGTCCGTGAACGCGCTCGGCCGGATGGCCGGGCAGATCATGCTCACCGCGTGGTCCCGGCTCGAACGCCAGGGCCGCGTGGTGTCGTCGCAGCCCCCGGGACACACGCTGCTGCAGTTCGGGCTCGACGGGCGGGCCGGTCTGGTGGACGTGGGCGTGGCGGAACGACCGCCGCTCGCCTCCCTCATGCTGGAGGAGGACGTCGCGTGAAGGTGCTGATCAACGCGGGACCGTGGCTGGCGGTCCCGCCTCCCGGCTACGGCGGGATCGAGAACGTCGTCGCGACGCTGGTGCCCGCGCTGCGCGAACGCGGCGTGCACATCGTGCTGGCCTCCGTGGCGTCGAGCACGCTGGAGGCCGACGAGCTGATCGCCGTCTACGACGAGGGCCGGTTCGCCGAGCTGCAGAAGCCGTACAACCAGGTCATGGGGATCGCGCACGCGCACCAGGCGCGGGTGGCGGACGAGCTGCGCGCCCGCGACGACATCGACCTCGTCCACGACCACCTGGAGGTCGTCGGGCCGGCGGTGCTGTCGGCGCTGGGCGGGCCGCCGGTGCTGCACACCCTCCACTGGGACCTGTGCAAACACCCGGCCTTCTACGGCGACTTCCCGGGGTCGATCGCGGTCAACGGGGTGTCGGAGTCGCAGCTGGCCCGCGCCCCCGAGGCGCTGCGCGCGGCCTCGCTCGGCGCCGTCTACCTGGCCACCCCGCTCGCGGACCAGGACGTCCGGGCCGAGCGGGGCGAGCACCTGGTGATCATGGGCCGGATCTGCGGGCTCAAGGGCCAGCACGTGGCCGCCGGGATCTGCCAGAAGCTCGGCCTGCCGCTGGTCGTGGCCGGGCCGGTCTGCGGCCGGGACAGCCAGGCCGAGCTGGACGTCGTCCTCCAGGACCCCCACCACCCGCTGCACGGCCACCCCGACGTGCGCTACCACCTCGACCAGTTGTCCCGCTACCTCGACGGCGACCTGATCAAGTGGGTCGGCGCGGTCGGCGGCCAGGCCAGGGACGAGCTGTACGCCTCGGCCCGCGCCGCGCTCTTCCCCATCCAGTGGGACGAGCCCGGCGGCACGGCCGTCGTCGAGGCCCTGGCGCTCGGGGTGCCGCCGGTGGGCCTGCGCCGCGGCTGCCTCCCCGAGATCATCGACCACGGCCGCACCGGCTTCCTCGCCGACACCGAGGAGGAGCTGGCCGAGTGGGTCCAGCGGGTGGACGAGATCGACCCGGAGGAGTGCCGCCGCGAGGCCCGGCGCCGCTTCTCGCCCGCCGTGATGGCCGACCGCTACCTGGAGCTGTACGGCCGGCTCCTGGGCTCAGACGGCTGACCGCAGCGCGAGCCGGGCCGGCAGAGCGGTGGCGACCAGGGACAGGACGGCCGCCGCCGCGATCACCCCGGCGAAGGCGGGCAGCGGGATGTGCGGCACCGCCGACCCGGTCATGCCCGCGCCGAACGCGGCCAGCGTCACCACGGCCACCGCCGACCCGAGCACCGAGGCGGCCAGCACCGCGCCCAGCGTCTCCAGCCGCAGGGTCCGCAGCACCTGCCGCCGGGTCGTGCCCGTCAGCCGCAGCGCGGTCAGCTCGCCGGACCGGGCCGAGGTCGCCATGGCCAGCGTGTTGACCACGGCGATGGCGGTGAAGGCGATGATCAGGCCCAGGGCCACGAAGGTGACCTGCGGGTTCGCGGTGCTCACCTCGGCCGCCGTGGCCCGGTCGAGCACGCTCGCCCCCGGCAGCGCCGCGGTCAGCGCGGTCCTCGGCACCTGCGGAGCCCGTACGAGCAGCGTGGCGGACGGGTCGTCCACGTGCCCGGCGACCAGTGCGTACGGCAGCGTCACGTCGCCGAAGCCGAGGCCGCGGGAGTAGACGGCGGCGACCGTGAGCGCGGCGGGGGTGCCGTCGCCCAGCGTGAGCTTCAGCGGGTCGCCGGGCCGCAGGCCGAGCAGGTCGGCGGCGGTCCGGCTGATCGCGGCCGAGCCGTCGGCGAAGCCGTCCATGGAACCGGCGACCACCCCCAGGTCGAGGGTGCCGGAGTGGTGGGCGACGGCCTGGGCGGAGAATTTGTCCAGGCCGACCCGCACCGACGTGCGCAGGACCTCGGTCACCGACAGCACGCCGGGCACCGCGCGGGCCGCCTGGCCGGAGGCCCCGGCCACCACGTAGTCGGCGCGGGTGCCGGCGTCGGCCTGCTCCTGGGCGGCGTACCCCATCGTGGTCTGGACGAACAGGATCGTGCACGTCATCGCCACCATCAGGGTCAGCGGCGAGAGCACCGACGCCAGCGCCCCCGACCCGGCGCGCAGGTTGCGCGCGGCCAGGAAGCCGGCCACCCGCGAGATCCGCAGCGGGACCGCCAGCAGCGCCGCCGTCACCCGCGCCACCAGGGGCCCGAGCAGCGTGAACGCCGTCGTCCAGACCAGCGTGGTCAGCAGGGTCACCGGCGTGGCCGCCGCCTCGGTGCGCAGGCCCGACAGGACCAGCGTCAGCACCACGGCCCCGGCCACCGCCACGAGCCCGGCCGCCAGCCGCCACCACGGCAGCCGCGGGCTGCCGAGAGCGGCCTCGCCCAGCGCCTCCACCGGACGGATCCGGGTCAGGCGGCGGGCCGACACCCGGGCCGCGACCCAGGCAGCGCCGACGGTGGCCGTCAGCGCGACCAGCGGCGGGAACGGGCTCACCACCAGGTGCAGGTTCGCCGGCACCGCCCCCAGCGAGACGAACTGCCCGCGCAGCCAGAAGCCCAGCCCGATGCCCGCCGCGGCCCCCAGCGTCCCGGCGGCGGCGCCCACCAGCAGCGCCTCGCCGCCGACCAGCCCGCGCACCTGCTTCGGCGTGGCCGCGATCGCCCGCAGCAGGGCCAGCTCCCGCTGCCGCTGCTGGACGGAGAGCGCGAACGTGCCCATCACGACGAGGATCGCGACCAGCAGCGAGGTGCCGGCCAGCGAGCCGCCCATGCTGATCAGCTTGATCCGGGCCTGCTCGGCGTCGAGGAACTCCAGCCTGCCGCGCTCGTCCCCGGTGTACAGCACGGTGCCCTCCGGAGCCCGGTCGAGGCCGGGGAAGACGCCGGCGGCGCTCACCCTGCCCGGGTGCCCGGCCAGGCGGCGGGCCTGCGCGGTGCTGAAGAACACGGTGTCCTGACTCGGCAGCGCCTGCGCGGTGACCCCGACGACGCGGTATCCGCGCAGCCTGGCGCCCACGTCGAGCCCGGCGCGGGCGTCCACCGCCACCTCGTCGTCGGCCCGCGGTGCGCGGCCCTTGGCGATCGTGAACGGGGTGAGCGCGGCCGACTCCCAGCCGTGCCCGGTGAAGCCGCCGAACGGGAACGTCACCTCGGTGACGACCTTGCGGCCGTCGCGGCGCAGCCCGGCCACGACGGACTCGGGCAGCCAGGCGCGCTCGGCCAGCGCCTTGGCCTTCGTCTTGACGTCGCCGTCGCCCTTGACGACGGTCTGGCGGACGAACTGGTCGGCCGCCACGACCGCGGGCGCGCCGGCGTACCGCTCGGGCAGGACGTCGCCGCGCAGACCGGTCTCCAGCAGCATCAGGCACGCGCACACCAGCGCGGCGGCGCACAGCAGGGCGAAGAACGCGCCCGCGAAGGCGGCCACGCGGTGCCGCAGGGTCCTCAGGGCCAGCGAGATCATCATCGCGTCCACGCTCCCAGCCGGGTCATGCGCTCGGCGACCTTCTCGGCGGTCGGCGCGGTCATCGCGTCCACGATCCGGCCGTCGGCCAGGAACAGCACCTGGTCGGCGTAGGAGGCGGCCACCGGGTCGTGGGTCACCATCACCACGGTCTGGCCCATGCCGTCCACCACCTCGCGCAGCAGCCTGAGCACGTCGCGGGCGGTCATCGTGTCCAGAGCGCCCGTGGGCTCGTCGCCGAACACCACCTCCGGCCTGGTGACCAGCGCCCTGGCGATGGCCACCCGCTGCTGCTGGCCGCCGGACAGCTGCGCGGGCCGGTGCCCGGCCCTGCCCTCCAGACCGACCCGGCTCAGGATCTCGGTCAGCCAGGCCCGGTCCACGCGGGCCCCGGCCAGGCGCAGCGGGAGCGTGACGTTCTCGATCACGTCGAGCGCGGGGATCAGGTTGAACGCCTGGAAGACGAAACCGATCCGCTCCCGGCGCAGCTCGGTGAGGCGGGTCTCGTCCATGCCGGCCAGCTCCGTGCCGCCCAGCCGGACCGATCCGGAGGAGGGCACGTCCAGCCCCGCCGCACAGTGCAGGAACGTGCTCTTGCCCGAGCCCGAGGGGCCCATCACCGCCGTGAAGGAGCCGCGCGGGATGCCCACGGACACCTCGCGCAGGGCCGCCACCGCGCCCTGGCCCTTCCCGTACACCTTGCTCACCGCGTCCAACCGCACTACGTCCGTCATGGCTCCAAGCCTGCTGAACTGCGCGTACGCCCACCAGAGACACGATCACCGATGGCCCATGACGTCATCATGATTCGGACACTGATAGACATGTCCCCGTGATTCGCGTACTTCTGGCCGAGGATCAAGCCGTGATCAGGCACGCGCTCGCGACCCTGCTCGGCCTGGAGGCCGACTTCGAGATCGTGGCCGCCGTCGAGTCCGGGGACGCGGCCGTGGCCTCCGCCGCCGTGCACCGGCCGGACGTGGCCGTCCTGGACATCGACATGCCCGGCACCCTCGACGGGCTGGCCGCCGCCGCGGAGATCCGGGCCAGGGTGCCGTCGTGCCGCACGCTCATGCTCACCGCGTACGGCAAGCCCGGCCACCTCAAGCGGGCCCTGGCCGCCCAGGTGGACGGCTTCCTGCTGAAGACGGCCCCGCCGGAGGACCTGGTCTCGGCGATCAGGGAGGTCACGCGCGGCGGCCGGGTGCTCGACCCCTCGCTCGCCGTCACCGCCTGGGACCTGGCCGACAACCCGCTCACGCCGCGCGAGGCCGACGTGCTGCGCCTGGTGGCGGGCGGCGCGGAGGCCACCGACATCGCCCAGCGGCTGCACCTGACCGCCGGGACCGTGCGCAACTACCTGACGGCCATCGTGGCCAAGCTAAACGCGCGCAACCGCACCGACGCCGTGCGCATCGCCACCGAGGCCGGCTGGATCTAGCGGGGCGCGCGCGTCGAGCCGGAACCAGCCGTCCTCGGCGGCGGTGGTGAGCCGGCCGCCCAGCGTGGCCAGGCGGGTGGTGAGGTTGCCCAGGCCCGACGAGCCGCGACGGGGAGCCGCCGTGGCCGCGCCGTCGTTGCGGACGAGCAGCCCGACCTCGTCGCCCGTGGCGGACGTGGAGATCACGCAGGCGCGGGCGGCGCTGTGGCGCAGGACGTTCGTCACGGCCTCGCGCAGCACGGCGCTGAGCACGGTCTCGACCTCAGCCGGCAGCTCGGGGTGCGCGAGCCGTACGGTCACCTCGACCCCGGCCGCCGCCAGCACCTTCCCGGCCGACTCGGCCTCGGCGTCGAAGGACAGCTCGCGGTGCTCGCCGGTGACCGAGCGCAGGTCGTGATGGGCGTGCTCGGCCATGGTGACGACGTTCTCCAGCTCGGCAACGGGGTCGGGCAGGCGGCGGGCCAGCTCGCAGGTGAGCAGGATGGCGGCCAGGCTGTGGCCGAGCAGGTCGTGCAGGTCGCGGGCGGCACGCAGCCGCTCCTCCACGACGGCCGAGCGGGCCAGGCTCTCCCTGGCGGCGTGCAGCTCCTTGGCGAGCTGGGCCAGCCTGAGGAGGCTGTAGACGACCAGGCCGGTCGTCAGCGTGCTCACCGTGATGTTGACCCGGGCGGGCAGCGCGTACAGGGAGGCGACCGTCCAGACCGCGGCCAGGATCGCGGCCGTCAGGGGCCAGGCGGTACGCGGGCGGAAGGCGAGCAGCACCGGACCGGCGAGGAACCCCGCCGTCCCCAGCCAGATCGGCCCGAACACCGGGATCGGGGCGAAGGTGAGCGCCGCCATCACCCCCAGCGCCACCATGTGGCGGCCGGTGACCGACCGCAGCTGCATGACCACGATCACGGCCAGCGCCGCGACCGCGGGGGCCAGCAGGCCGGCCGGGATCTGCAGCAGCGCCTTGACGCTGAACCCGACCAGCACGGCGGCCAGCAGGACCACCGAGACATCGGGCGGCTCGCGCCGGGCGGCCGCGGGCGGGCGGGTCGTGGGCAGCACGGCCTCCACCGTGTAGCGGCCCCGCCCGGACAGGCCGCGGGTGAGCGTGCCGCCCGCCGCCGCCACCTGGCGCGTGAGTCCGGCCGGGTCGCCGAGTCCGCCCAGGCCGTCGTCCTCGGCCGTACGGCGGCCGTCGTCGGCCACTCTCAGGCGTACCTGGGCTCCTTCGGGCTCCTCCCAGGTCTCGATCACGCACACCGTGGCCGTGCCGCGGCGGGCGACGTCCGTGACCGCCTCGCGCAGCACCGAGGCGAGCAGCGCGCCCGCCGGGCCCAGCGGCTCGGTGTGGGCGGCCCGCACCTCCACGCCGACACCCGCCGCCT
This sequence comes from Nonomuraea sp. NPDC049607, assembly GCF_040675375.1. Lineage (NCBI taxonomy): Bacteria > Bacillati > Actinomycetota > Actinomycetes > Streptosporangiales > Streptosporangiaceae > Nonomuraea > Nonomuraea sp. NPDC049607. Next base: position 168,975 of record NZ_JBFAOV010000007.1, on the reverse strand, counting down.
CCAGCAGGGCGCGGGCGGTCGTCAGCTCGGGGGCCAGGGACATCGCGCGGTAGCTCGCCGCCGCGGCGCGGGCGTCGGCCAGCGACAGCCGCGCCGTCGTGACCACCTCGCCGAGCAGCCGCGCCGCGTTCTGCGGCGCGGCCAGCGCCCGCCGCGCGCCCGTGCCGATCGCGGTCAGGCCGCGCCCGAGGCCGTCGCTCAGCTCGGCCGCGATGCGCAGCCGCTCCTCGGCCACCGCCGCCGCGGCCAGCGCCGGACGGGTGGCCTCCATCTCGGCCACCCGCTCGACCAGCCGGTTGAGGCCGAACACGACCAGCGCCATCAGGATCGTCGTGATCGCGAGGTCCGTCGTGGAGACCGCGTCACCGGCGTACCGCCAGTGGTGGATCACGACGCCGCTGAACGCCACCGCGGGCGCTACCGCCCACCAGCGCGTCACCAGCAGCGAGCCGGCGAGGAACCCCAGGATCGCCACGGACGCGCCCTGCCCCAGCGTCGCCGCGTAGACCAGCACGCCCTGGACGGCGAGCAGCCACCCCTTCCTGACCCGCAGCGTGAAGGCGCACTGAGCGGCGAACACCGCCAGCGCCCCCCACGCGCCGGCCACCACGTAGACGCCGGCCAGGGAGGCCAGCACCACGACGACGATCAACCGGGCGACACGCACGCCCAGAAGCTTAGGAGAAACCCCTCGGCAGCACGGTGACCGGGCAGGACGACGACCTGAGCACCTTCATCGCCAGCTCGCCCAGGAACACCCGGTGGGGCTGGGCGTCCTCGCCCGCGGCGCACACCAGCAGCTCGCCGGGCAGCCACTCGACGTCCTTCAGCGCGGCCTGCACGTCGTGGCCCTCGGCCACCTCCGACTCGGCCTCGATGCCGGTGCTCTCCCAGGCCAGCCGCACGGCCAGGGCGAGGTCGTCGCGCAGCTTGCCCTGGTCCTCGGTGCGCAGGTCGAGGGTGATCAGCCGGAGCGGCACGTCGAGCCGCAGTGCCGCCTGCGCCACCCGCTCGACCGCCGCGTCGCACTGCGGCCGGTGGACGTAGGCGAGGGTGAGCCGGGCGGGCTCGTCGGGCGGCACGTAGCCCGAGGGCGCCAGCATCACCGCCTCCGGCGACAGGTGCAGCAGGTGGTCGGCGGTGCTCCCGACGGCGATGCGGCCGTACTGGCCGCCGCTCGCCGAGCCGACCACGATCAGGTCGGCCCTGATCCTGCTGGCCAGCACCGACAGCCCGCGCCCGGGGCCCCGGCTCTCGAACGCCATGTACTCGGCCGGGACGACGCCCAGCTCCTCGCCCGCGTGCGCCAGGTTGGCCTGGGCCTCCACGGCCAGCCCCGGGCTGCCCGGGGGATAGATCGACGCCACCGTGAGCTCGCCCCCGGTGAGCCGGGTGATGGCGGCCCCGAGCGCGAGCGCATCGCGCCCACCGGGGTCGTTGCTGTAGCCGACGATCACGTGCTCTCCGATCACGTTTGCCCTCTTACCCGCTCTGACCTGGGAATACGCGGTCTCTCTCGATGCGTTTGAAACGATTGGAGGCGTAAAAACAGTGAAGATCACCCTTGACACCCGTTTCAACGGGTCACTCGGCCCCGTCACCCTTCGTGAAGCGGTTCAGCAACTCAAAGAGCACGACCTGACGTGCACCGTCCCCGCCGGCGTCGTCGAGCAGAAGGTCACCGTCTTCTCCGACTGCGTGGAGCGCGGTTTCACCCCCTTGCGCAGCGAGATCATGGCCGCCTACTTCGTGGCCGAGCGGGACGCCACCTCCGAGGCGTTCGACCGCGGGCTCATCACCGAAGGCGAGCTGGAGCAGAAGCGCAGCCTGCTCGTACGCCAGTATCTTGCGTAAAACCCGGAATCACCCTTTCGGTCGAAGCATTTGACGATCAAAGTTCATAAGGTCGTGTCCACTACCCGTTCACGGATTGGACACCTGTGTACCGCGACATCGTCGACTTCGCCCTGACCACGCCCGGGTGGTTGCACGCCCTCGCCGAGTTCGGCACGGACGCCGGCCTGTTCATCTTCGCGGCGCTGTTCCTCGTGTGCTGGTGGCGGGCGCGCCAAGCCCCCGCCCGCGACCTCGCGCTCGCCATCGCCGGGCCGGCCGGGGTGGTGGGCGCGTACATCGTGAGCGAGGGCGTGAAGCTGCTGGTCCGGGAGGACCGGCCGTGCCGTGGCGGGATCGCCACGATCGCGGCCTGCCCACCCTCGACGGACTGGTCCTTCCCCAGCAACCACACCGTGATCGCCGCCGGGGCGGCGGGCACGCTCATCCTGGTCTGGCGCGCCCTGGCCTGGGTGGTGCTGCCGCTGGCCGCCCTGATGGGCTTCACCCGGGTGTTCGTCGGCGTGCACTACCCGCACGACGTGGCCGGCGGCTTCCTCCTCGGCCTGGTGCTCGCGCCGCTGTTCGCGCTGCTGCTGGTGGGCGCGGTCACGCCCGCGGTCAGGCTCGCGCGAAGCCGTCTGTCGCCGCGATGAGCCGGTCGACGATGCCGGGCTCGCTCGCCGCGTGCCCGGCGTCGTGCACGACCTGGAAGTCGGCCTCGGGCCACGCCTTGTGCAGGTCCCAGGCGGTGGCCATGGGCGTGCAGGCGTCGTAGCGGCCCTGGATGATCACGGCGGGGATGTGCCGGACGCGGTCGACGTCCCTGATGAGCTGCTCGGGCCCGAACCAGCCGCCGTGGTGGAAGTAGTGGTTCTCGATCCTGGCGAACGACACCGCCATCTTGTCCTCGCCGAACTCCGCCACCAGGCTCGGGTCGGGCAGCAGCGTGATCGTGGCGCCCTCCCACTGGGACCACGCCTTGGCCGCCGCGAGCCGGACCGCCTCGTCGTCGCCTTCGAGCCGGGCGCGGTAGGCGGCCATGAGGTCGTCGCGCTCCTCGGCGGGGATCGGCGCCACGTACGACTCCCACAGGTCGGGGAACAGGTAGCTCGCGCCCTCCTGGTAGAACCAGCGCAGCTCGTGCGGGCGCAGCGTGAAGATCCCGCGCAGCACCAGCTCGGTCGTACGGTCGGGGTGCGTCTGGGCGTAGGCCAGCGACAGCGCGCTGCCCCACGACCCGCCGAACACCTGCCACCGCTCGATGCCCAGGTGCTCGCGCAGGCGTTCCATGTCGGCCACCAGGTTCCAGGTGGTGTTGGCGGCCAGCGACGTGCCCGGCTCGCTGGCGTGCGGCAGGCTGCGACCGCAGTTGCGCTGGTCGAACAGGACGATCCGGTACAGCTCGGGGTTCCACTGCCGGCGGTGATCGGCGCTGCACCCGGCGCCCGGCCCGCCGTGCAGCATGACGGCCGGCTTCCCGTCGGGATTGCCGCAGACCTCCCAGTAGATCTGGTTGCCGTCGCCCACGTCGAGCAGGCCGGACTCGTAGGGTTCGATGGGCGGGTACAGAGTTCTCATGTCTTGCGATCCTGCCATGGACCAGGCACTCGTCGAATTGTGCCGTTCTGAAGCCTAAAGTCATCACATGGACCTGGTGACGATCGACGACATCCGCACGGCGGCCGGGCGCATCAAGGGGATCGCGGTGCGCACCCCGCTCCTGCCGATGGGCGAGGCGTGGCTGAAGCCCGAAAGCCTGCAACCGGTCGGCTCGTTCAAGATCCGCGGCGCCTACAACGCGCTGGCCGCCCTGCGTCCCTCCGGAGTCGTCACGCACTCCTCCGGCAACCACGGCCAGGCGCTGGCGTTCGCGGCGGCCGAGTTCGGCGTGCCGTGCGTGGTCGTCGTGCCCGAGGGCACGCCCGCGGTCAAGGCGGCGGCGATCGAGGGGTGGGGCGCCGAGCTGGTGGTCGTGCCTCCCGACCAGCGCGAGGTGACGGCCGAGCGGCTGGCGGGCGAGCGCGGCCTGACGCTGGTGCCGCCCTACGACCACCGCGCGATCATCGCCGGGCAGGGCACGATCGGCCTGGAGATCGTCGAGGACCTGCCGGACGTCGAGGTGGTGCTCGTCCCGATCAGCGGCGGCGGGCTGGCCGCGGGCGTCGCGGCGGCGGTCAAGGCGCTGCGGCCCGACGTCCGCGTGTACGGCGTGGAGCCCGAGCTGGCCGCCGACGCCGCCGAGAGCCTGGCGGCCGGGCACGTGGTGGCCTGGGAGACCACCCGCACGTTCCGGACCATCGCCGACGGGCTGCGGGTGAACAAGGTGTCCGAGCTCACCTTCGCCCACCTGCGCGAGCACCTCGAAGGCATCGTCACGGTGTCGGAGGAGGAGCTGCGGGCGGCGGTGCGGCACATCGCGCGCACGGCCCGGCTGGTGGCCGAGCCCAGCGGCGCGGCGACCACGGCCGCTCTGCTGTCGGGCCGCGTCCCCGCCGGGCGCACGGTGGCCGTGCTGTCCGGGGGGAACGTCGATCCGGAGCTGTTCGCCCAGGTCTACGCCTGAGCCCAGGTGTGGCGGGTCAGGAACCCGCGCTCGCCGGTGGCGTACTCGGTGAACGCCTGCCGCACCTCCTCCAGCTCGGGCACGACCGCCCGGACCATCGTGCCCTCCTTGTACTCCAGCTCGTAGCCGGGGGAGACCTGGAGGAAGTGGTGGCCGAAGTTCACCAGGGCCACGAACGGGTTCTGCGGCGACAGGGTGGCCAGGACGTCGTGGACCAGGCCGAGGTCGGGGTCGTGGACGACCATCCCGTCGCCGGTGTGGAGCTGCATGCCCTCGTACACGCCGAGCGGGGCCACGTTCTGCACCAGGTCGCGCTGGGGGTCGTAGCAGACCATGCCGTGCGCGCGGGCGGTGGTGAACACCTGGGCCGAGGTCTCGTCCATCGTGTCCAGGTCCATCGTCACCAGGACGTGCCCGGGATACAGGGTGACCTCCCCGGGCAGCTCCTTGGCGACGTCGGGCACGTCCCCCTCGACGGGGTCGCTCCGCTTCACCGCCAGATACGTGGCCCGGGCCTGATCCCTGCTGATCGGCACGGGCTCGTCCCAGACCATCAACTCAACGCTCATCGGTCCATCTTGCCGAACGTCCACCATGCTGGCGCACCACTGGGGTCAAGAGTCCGTGATGTACGGTTCAGCGCGGTTTCTCGGACTCGGGCACCAGCTCGGCCGTGCATTGGGCGCACCGCCTGGCCTCGGACGGGATGTCGGACAGGCATTCGGGGCACTGCTTGGTCGTCGCGGCCTTGTCCCGGTCGAACAGGTGGATCAGCCGCGTCATGGGGGCCACGACCAGCCAGTAGACGACCGCCGCGATGACCATGAAGGTCACCAGGTGGTTGAGGAAGTCGCCGTACTTGAACCGGCTGCCGTTGATCGTGAAGGAGTACTCGGCGAAGTTCGGCTGCCGGCCGCCGGTCACCGCGCCGATGAGCGGGGTGATGAGGTCGGTGACCAGCGCCTGGACGAGCCCGCTGAAGGTCGCCCCGACAATCACGGCGACGGCCAGCTCGACGATGTTGCCACGGAGTAAGAACTTCTTGAAACCGCCCATGGAGTCGGCATATTGCCGGGGGCCGCGGCCTGAAACCCCGATGGCCCCCGACAGAGCCCGATCGAGAACGTCGTGGCCGGTCAGAGCTGGGGCGCGAGCCGTTCGAGATCGAAGAGGCCGCGTCGCACGCCGTCGAGGAACGCGTTCCACTCGTCGATGGTGAACGACAGGACGGCACCGCTGGCGTCCTGACTTCCCCGCACCCAGACCCGGTCGGAGAGCATGGTGACTTCGACGCATTCGCCGTTGTTGCAGCGATGCCACGCAACCTGGTCAAGGGCAGGTGGGCGTTTCATGCACTACCTCCTGGAGGTCGGCTGTAGAGGTATTGCGCCGATGTGATATTACCCCGATCGCCGGATGCCACTCGGGCCGCCGTCGCGCCCCCCGGATCATCCTGGACATGAAAAAAGGCGGACACCCGTGGGATGTCCGCCTCACATGGCCGGCCGGTCGGCTCAGCCGGCCTCCCGGATCTTCCCGATGAACGCATTCCATTCGGTGGCGTCGAAGGTGAGAACGGGACTGTTCGGATTCTTGTTGTCGCGGATGCCGATGGAATCACGCGAGAAATAGGCGACCTCTACGCAGTCGCCATTGTTGCAGCGCGACGAGGCGCGCCAGCGAGGAAATGCACCAAGGTCTTGTTCGTTCGACATTGTCGCTCCCTACGGGCCATCGGCGGCGCCGGGCGGACCGGCGTGCACAGGCGATGTGAGCTCGGCGCTGACGGTCTTGGTGGACCGTTTCACCCGAGGCCACGACCTTACACCCGGGAGCCTGCCGGACTGGGCATCTTGCCGGGCGCGGGACGGTTCTCCCGCGGCGCGCCCACCGGGAGACCGCGGAGCCGGGGGCCGGGGACGGGCGGCGCCGCCGGTGCCCGGTTCTCCTTCTCCGGCGATGCGCAGGGACACGCTCTCCGGCGCGCCTGAATTTCGCCGGAATTACCGCGGGACGGGGTCGCCTCTTTTTCCGGACGGGAAGGGCGCCGGGAAACCCGGCCGTCGGCCATTCGGCTGCCGGACGACAAGGGTGGGACCCGGATCGCCGCAGCCGTCGCGCCGACGTTCGACGCCTTTCTGGCCGGTGGGTTTTTGGCCGGGTGTCTGTGTCATCAGGCGGGCGATATATAGGATATTTCGGGTTTATGGAGTGCCGAGCAAAGCGCTCGAACGGCAATTGCCAAAGGCGATTGCCGGAGGTCGCCCGGAGAGCGTGGCAACTAGGCGAATTTGCGTGCCATTTCGGCCAGCTGTTTCTTCGACTCCTGCGGGTTCAGGGCCTCGGCGCGGAGATGGTTGATCGTCTCCCTGAACGGCTCGACCTTGTCGCCTTCGAGGTAGAACAGGCCCATCTGATGCTCGACGAAGACGGTGTCGGCGATGCCCGACCTCTTGTCGAACTCCAGCAGCCGGAACGTGCTGTCGAACCCCATGTGCGCGCCCACCGTGAAGGGGATCACCTGGATGGTGACCTGCGGCAGCTCCGTGACGGTGAGGAGGTGGCGCAGCTGCTCCAGCATGGTCTGCCGGCCTCCGACGTGGCGGTGCAGCGCCGACTCGTCGAGCAGGACCCAGTAGTCGGGCGGCTCCCTGCCGGTCAGCAGCTCCTGGCGCTTCAGGCGGGCCAGCACCCGGTCCTGGAGGATGTCGTTGTCGATGCGCGGCAGGCAGCCCCGGATGACGGCTCGGGCGTAGTCCTCCGTCTGGAGCAGCCCGGGGATCGTGGTGATCTCGTATTCGGTGATGGCCACGCTGTCGGCCTCCAGCCCGATCATGGGCCGGAAGCTGCGGTTGTCGTAGTCCTGCCACCAGTGTTTCTGTCGCGCGTCCTTGGCCAGGGTCATCAGCTCCGAGGAGTCCTGGACGCCGTAGAGCCTGCACAGGTCGCGGACGTCGCGCAGGCTCACCCTGCGCTGGGCCGTCTCGATGCGGCTGATCTTGGCAGGGGAGCAGAGCAGGTGTTCGGCGACCTCGGCGATGCTCAGGCCCGCCTCGTGGCGCAGCTCGCGCAGCCGCATGGCGAGCTGTCGTTGCCGGAGCGTCGGATTGGGGACGGACATCGCCACGCTCCTTCGACCGTCGCGGCCTGCTGCTCTGGAGCGTACCCCCGCTGCATTCTTTCGAAGTCGTGAGCGGTAGGTAATCGTCACCGGCACGTTCCTATGGCAAGTGCCAAATCGAGGTGGGTTTCTGGCGTTGGAGGGTAAAAGTCAACCAAGCCGTAAGAGAGGGGGATGCCCAGGGCTGATCCACTCGAAACCGCCAGAGATCGAAATGCCGCGTTCATTCCCTGACGTGAAGGCTCACCAGAGGCCGTCCGTCACATAAGGCTGGGCCGATGTCGTCTCGTCGGCCCGGTTCCCCGATCTTTCGCTCCTGCCAGAGCGTGAGGATCGGTTCTCCATGATTGTCCGTCTCCGACGGGCAGGGCCGGCCGCTGCGCCCGTCCTGCCGAGGGGGATCGGGGACGCAGTGTCGCGTCACCCGATCGCGGGTGCGGATCCGGTGCGCAGGGGCCGCGCACCGGATCCGTGAACCCCGCCACACCCCCCACCGGGCCGAACACGTGGGCCGCCGTCGACACCGCGCTGTCGGAGGCGGCCCACTCACATTTCCGAGTATCTCGGACGGACGGGTGGGAAGGAACAGGGTGGCCTTGTCCGTCGGAGCAGGGGAACGGAACATGGGGAGAGACCGCAAGGGAGCCTCGATGATCGAGATCTGGCCTGGAGACCCCTACCCTCTGGGGGCGACGTACGACGGCGCGGGCACGAACTTCTCGCTCTACACCGAGGTGGCCCAGGCGGTGGAGCTGTGCCTGTTCGACGAGGACAACGTCGAGTCGCGGGTGCCGCTCGCGGAGGTCGACGGGTTCATCTGGCACGGCTACCTGCCGGGCATCGGCCCCGGCCAGCGCTACGGCTACCGGGTGCACGGGCCGTACGAGCCGGCGCGGGGGCTGCGCTGCAACCCCAGCAAGCTGCTGCTCGACCCGTACGCGATGGCGATCGAGGGCGGCGTCGACTGGCACGAGGCGGTCTACGGCTACCGGTTCGGCCAGCCGGACACGCGCAACGACGCCGACTCGTCCCCGTACGTGCCGCGGTCCATCGTGATCAACCCGTTCTTCGGGTGGGGGCACGACCGGCCGCCGGCGACGCCGTACCACGACACGGTGATCTACGAGGCGCACGTGCGCGGGCTGACGATAAGCCATCCCAAGATCCCCAAGCACCTGCGCGGCACGTACGCGGCGCTCGGCCACCCCGAGATCCTCGACCACCTCACCAAGCTGGGCGTGACGGCGCTGGAGCTGATGCCGGTGCACCAGTTCGTCACCGACCACATCCTGGAGCAGCGCGGCCTGTCCAACTACTGGGGCTACAACTCCATCGGCTTCTTCGCCCCGCACAACCGCTACTCCAGCACCGGGCAGCGCGGCGGGCAGGTGCTGGAGTTCAAGGCGATGGTGCGCAGCCTGCACGAGGCGGGCATCGAGGTCATCCTCGACGTCGTCTACAACCACACCGCCGAGGGCAACCACCTGGGGCCGACGCTGGGGTTCCGGGGCATCGACAACAGCAACTACTACCGCCTGGTCGAGAACGACAAGCGCTACTACGTCGACACCACCGGCACGGGCAACAGCCTGCTCATGCGCTCCCCGCACGTCCTCCAGATGATCATGGACTCGCTCCGCTACTGGGTCATCGAGATGCACGTCGACGGGTTCCGCTTCGACCTCGCCTCCACCCTCGCCCGCGAGCTGCACGAGGTCGACCGGCTGAGCGCCTTCTTCGACCTGGTGCAGCAGGACCCGGTGCTGTCGCAGGTCAAGCTCATCGCCGAGCCCTGGGACGTCGGCCCCGGCGGCTACCAGGTCGGCAACTTCCCCTCGCGCTGGACCGAGTGGAACGGCCGCTACCGCGACACGATCCGCGACCTGTGGCGCGGGCAGGCCGCCACGCTGCCGGAGTTCGGCTCCCGCTTCACCGGGTCGAGCGACCTGTACAAGGACGACAGCCGCCGCCCGGCCGCCTCGATCAACTTCGTGACCTGCCACGACGGCTTCACCCTCCAGGACCTCGTGGCGTACAACAACAAGCACAACGAGGCGAACAAGGAAGGCAACCGCGACGGCACCGACGACAACAGGTCGTGGAACTGCGGCGAGGAGGGCCCGGCGAGCCTGGCCATCGAGTCGCTGCGCGAGCAGCAGAAGCGCAACTTCCTCACCACGCTGTTCCTGTCGCAGGGCGTGCCGATGCTCTCGCACGGCGACGAGCTGGGCCGCACCCAGAAGGGCAACAACAACGGCTACTGCCAGGACAACGAGCTGACCTGGGTCGACTGGTCCGACATCAGGGAGAACTGGCTGCTGCTGGAGTTCACCCAGGAGCTGGCGGCGCTGCGCAAGAAACATCCGGTCTTCCGGCGCAGGAGGTTCTTCTACGGCAAGCCGGTACGCGGGCTGAGCGACATCGCCTGGCTCACCCCCTCCGGGGAGGAGATGACCGACAGCGACTGGAACGTCGGCTACGCCAAGTCGCTGGCCGTCTTCCTCAACGGCGACGCCATCACCGAGCCCGACCGGCGCGGCCGGCCGATCAGGGACGACTCCTTCCTGGTGCTGTTCAACGCCCACCACGACACGATCAAGTTCACGATCCCCGAGGACTACGGCGAGATGTGGCACACCGAGATCGACACCGCGATGCCCATCAGGCTCGACGTGCGGATGGTGCGCGCGGGCGAGGCGATCGAGGTCCCCGGACGCAGCGTTCGGGTGCTGCGCCGTGTCTAGGCCGGTCTCGACGTACCGGGTGCAGCTCACCCCCGACTTCGGTTTCGCGCAGGTCGCCGAGATCGCCGGTTACCTGCGCGACCTCGGCGTCAGCCACGTCTACCTGTCGCCGATCCTCCAGGCCACGCCCGAGTCGCGGCACGGCTACGACGTCGTCGACCACTCCAGGATTAGGGAGGAGTTCGGCGGGGCCACCGGCTTCCGCGAGATGGCCCGGCAACTGGCCGCCCAGGACCTGGGCATCGTCATCGACATCGTGCCCAACCACATGAACACGATGAACGCCCAGTTCTGGTCGGTGCTCAAGGACGGGCCCGCCTCGCCGTACGCGAACTGGTTCGACATCGAGTGGGTGGACGGGAAGGTGGCGCTGCCGGTGCTCGGCGACGACACCGAGCCCGTGGTGGACGGCGACGTCCTGCGCTACCACGAGCACGCCTTCCCCCACCCCGGCCACTACCGGCTGGTCGACTGGCGCGAGGGCCCCGGCTACCGGCGCTTCTTCGACGTGTCGTCGCTGATCGGGCTGCGCGTGGAGGACCCGTCGGTGCTGTCCGCCACGCACGAGGTGATCTTCTGGCTGTTCGACGAGGGCCTGGTCGACGGGTTGCGCATCGATCACCCCGACGGCCTGGCCGACCCCCGGGGCTACCTCGACCGGCTGCGCGAGCGGATCGGCGCCCCCTGGACGGTCGTGGAGAAGATCCTCATCGGCCCCGAGCGGCTGCAGCCCGACTGGGCCTGCGACGGCTCGACCGGCTACGAGGTGCTCAACCGGGTCAACGGCCTGTTCGTGGACCCTTCGGGCAAGGAACCGCTGGTCCGGCTGTTCAGTGAGCTGACCGGGCAGCCGGAGGAGTACCGTCCGGTCATGGTCGCGGCCAAGCGCGAGGTGCTCGACCTGTTCTTCGGCGCGGAGATCGACCGGCTGGCCAGGGTCACCGGCTGCGACCCCGCCGCCGTGTCGGAGCTGCTGGCCGCGATGCCGCTCTACCGCGCCTACCTGGTGCCGGGGGAGGAGCCGCCGCCCGAGTCGGTCGAGATCGTCGAGCTGGCCGCCGCCGAGTGCTCGCCCGCCGTGCGGCCGCTCGTCCAGGAGGTCCTGTACGGGTCGGCGGAGGCGATCGTCCGTTTCCAGCAGACGTGCGGGCCGGTCATGGCCAAGGGGGTGGAGGACACCGCGCTGTACCGGTGGTATCCGCTGTCCTGCCTCAACGAGGTGGGCGGCGAGCCCGACGCGTTCGGCGTCTCGGTGGAGGAGTTCCATGACTTCTGCGGGGAGATGTCCCCGTACACGATGACGACCTTGTCCACGCACGACACCAAGCGGTCGGAGGACGTGCGCGCCCGGCTGTCGGTGTTGTCGGAGATGCCCAGGGAGTGGGCGTCCGTGGTGGGCGAATGGTCGAGCGAGCTCTCCTTCGACCCCCACCTCGACTACCTGGCCTGGCAGAACCTCATGGCGGCCTGGCCGATCTCCGCAGAACGCTTCGCCGAATACCTGCTCAAGGCGGCTCGCGAGGCCAAGACCGCGATCTCGTGGGTGCGTCCGGACGCCGGCTACGAGCGGCGGCTGCGGGAGTTCGCGCAGGCCGCCGTGCGGTTGCCGGTGGAGGAGTTCACCGAGCGCATCGAGCCGTTCGCGATGTCGAACTCGCTCGGGGCCAAGCTGGTGCAGCTCATGATGCCCGGGGTGCCCGACGTGTACCAGGGCAACGAGACCACCGACTTCTCGCTGGTCGATCCGGACAACCGGCGGCCCGTGACGTACCCGCGCAAGCCCGAGACCTCCTGGGACGCGGCCAAGCTGCTGGTCACGACGCAGGCGTTGCGGCTGCGCAGGCGGCTCGGGGGCGCGGCGCCGTACCTGCCGCTGCGGGCCGAGGGGGAGGCGGCCGAGCACGCGATCGCCTTCGCCAGGGGCGAAGGCCCGCGGGCGGTGGCGGTCGCCACCAGGCTGCCGGTACGCCTCGCGCGCCGGTCCGCGGTCGCCGGCCACTCGGTGTGGGGCGACACCACATTGACCCTGCCCAGCGGATCCTGGCGCGACCTGCTCACCGGCGAGCCGCATTCGGGGACGGTTCCGCTGGCCCGGCTGCTCGATCAGTACCCCGTCTCACTACTGGAGCGACATGATCTTTGAGGTCTGGGCACCGAAGGCCACGGCTGTCGAGGTCGACGTTCTGGACGGACGCCGGCCGATGTCCCCCAGGGAGAGAGGCTGGTGGTGGGCCGAGGTCGCCGAGGCCGGACACGGCACCAGGTACGCCTTCGTCCTCGACGGCGGCGGGCCCTACCCGGACCCGAGGTCCCGGCGGCAGCCGGAGGGGGTGTTCGGGCCGAGCGCGGTCTACGAGCACGCCCGCTTCACCTGGTCCGACCACGACTGGAAGGGCCGCGACCTGCGCGGTTCGGTGATCTACGAGCTGCACGTCGGCACGTTCACCGGCGAGGGCACGTTCGCCGCGGCGGTCGAGCGGCTGGAGCACCTGGTCGAGCTCTGCGTGGACTTCGTGGAGATCATGCCGGTCGCGCCCGTCCCCGGCGGGCGCAACTGGGGGTACGACGGGGTCGACCTCTACGCGGTCAACGAGACGTACGGCGGCCCCGACGGGCTGAAGTCGTTCGTGGACGCGTGCCACCGGGCCGGGATCGGCGTCATCCTGGACGTGGTCTACAACCATCTGGGGCCGTCGGGCAACTTCCTGCACCCCTTTGGTCCGTACTTTTCCGGCTTTGCTGGTAGTTATTGGGGTGAAGCCGTCAATCTGGATGGGCCCGGGTCCGACGAGGTGCGCCGGTACTTCATCGGCAACGCCGTCCAGTGGTTGCGCGACTACCACGTCGACGGCCTGCGCCTGGACGCCGTCCACGCGCTGCACGACAAGCGCGCCCGTCACCTGCTGGCCGAGCTGTCGGAGGAGGTCGACGCGCTGGCCTGCTCGCTCGGCCGGCCGCTGTCGCTGATCGCCGAGTCCGACCTCAACGACCCGCGCATGGTCCGTCCGCTGGAGGCCGGCGGCCTGGGGATGACCGCGCAGTGGAACGACGACGTCCACCACGCCCTGCACACCGCCGTGAGCGGCGAGAGCCACGGCTACTACGAGGACTTCGCCGACCCGTCGGCGCTGGCCAGGGTGCTGACCCAAGGGGTGCTGCACGACGGCGGCTACTCCAGCTTCCGCGACCGGGCCCACGGTCAGTCCTTCGCCGGCGTGCCCGGTCACCGGCTGGTCGCCTGCCTGCAGAACCACGACCAAATCGGCAACCGGCCCGGCGGCGACCGGCTGCCCGTGTCGGCGCTCAGGCTGGGGGCGGGGCTGCTGCTGACCTCGCCGTTCACGCCGATGTTGTTCATGGGGGAGGAGTGGGGTGCTCGCACGCCGTTCCTGTTCTTCTCCGACCACGTGGAGCCCGAGCTGCGGGAGAGCGAGGGGGCGCGGCGCGAGCGCGAGTTCGACGGCTTCGGGTACGCCTGGGACGCGCCCGACCCGTCCGACGAGGAGGCGTTCCTGCGGTCCAAGCTGGACTGGGGCGAACTGAAGGAGGAGGAGAACTGGTCCCTGCTGTGCTGGTACCGGGACCTGATCGCCCTCCGCAAGGCGCTGCCGGAGCTGTCGGACCCGAGGCTGGAGCGGGTGCGGGTGGAGGCGGACCCGGACGGGAAGTGGCTGGTCATGTGGCGCGGGACGGTGTGCGTCAGCGTCAACCTCTCCCCCGAGACGCTGACGTTGCCTCCGGCGGGCGCGGTCGTCCTGCTCGCCTCCGACGACCCGGTCTCCGCCGGGCCCGACGGCCTGCGCCTTCCCGGCCAGACCCTCGCCATCTCCCGTACCGTCCCCTAAGTCGTCCACAGGGTGGGGGCGGTATGGCGGAGTTGTCCCCAGAACGGGGTTCGGCCGCATCGGGGGCGGTCGGGTTCCGGATTCTGGGTGCCTCACCACGTTCCGAAGGCGAGGCACCTCATGAAGATCGTTCTGCCGCTCCCCGCCACGCTGACCTCCCTGTTCGTCGTAGCCGTGGAGCATCTGCCGTTCGACGTCGGCACCTTCGTGCCCTGGCGGGTCCCCGGGCCGTACCGGAAGGCGGCCCGTGACGCGCTCGACACCCCGCCGGGCCTGACGGTCTCCCTCGAACCGACCCCCTGGCGACCGGCCGGGCTCGCCCTCGCGGGCGACGAACGCCGGCGCCTGCGCCGGGCCGGGCAGCACGTCCTGGTGTCCACCACGGCGCCGCCGCACCGCCTGCCGGGCAACGTCCAGACCGCCAGGGCCGTCGCCCGTGCCCTCGCCCTCCAGGGCGGCGGCCTGCTGATCGACCCGCTGACCGCCTCGGCCGTGCCCGCCAGCCCGAGGTGTCCGGGCGAGCCGCGCGACTTCCGCCTCGGCGACGACTGGCTCACCTGGGACGTGCGGATCCACGACGACGCCACCTGCCCGCCGTGGGACCCGTCCGACACGGCGGCCTGTGACTGCCTGCGCGTCACCTCGCGCGGCCTGAGCCGCTTCGCGCTGCCGGAGATCACGCTCGACGGCGCCGCCTGCGCCCACAGCCTGTGCGCGACCGGCCTTCTGCGTTCGGTGGCCCACCGCCTGGTCACCGACCAGCTCGCCCACCTGAAGGCGCACCCGCTGGCCACCTGCCACGAGATCGACGACCTCCTGCGGATCCAGCCGTCCGGCGCCTTCCGGGGCGGCCCGCCGTTCGGCGTCCGGCTGACCCCGTGCGAGGCGGACCTCGGCGAGCCGGGCAGGGCGGGCGGTGTCCGCCGTCTGAAGGTCGGTCCCGATCCCGGCTCGGGCCGGCTCACCTGCCTCAAGGTCGGGCCGCCTTCCGGCTTCACCGGCTCGCTCAACGACTGGCTCTGCACCACCCGGAGTGCCGACCTGACCAGCCTCGGGCCCACCGCACGCCCGGCTCTCGCCGCCTGACCCCCGCCCCCGCGAGACGGCCAGACCCCCAGGAGAGGCAGGTGGTCCAGCGGCGGTCTAGCGGTGGAGGATCTGGGTGAGGGCCTGGTCGAGGGTGGACGTGGGGTCCGAGGTCGGGCGAGGGGCTCGCCAGGCCACGTACCCGTCGGGCCGTACCAGCACCGCGCCGCCTTCCCGCACGCCGTACCGCTCCCGCCAGCGGCCTTCCACGTCCACCAGTTCATCGTCCACCAGGATGCGGGTGAGCTGCACGCCCAGACGCTCCTTGACCAGGCGGCCGGCGTCCATCCAGACCTGGCCGCCGCTCTTGTCGGCCAGCAGCACGAAGCCCGAGCCGAACAGGTCGATGGTCGAGATGCGCTGCCCCTCCCAGTCGAGCACGACGTGCGGGGCGCGGCTGCCGGGGCGGCCGTCGGGGTTGCGCGGGTCCTCCAGGAGCGAGCCGTCGTCGCCGGGCTCCTCCAGGACGGCGGCGGAGTGGTACCGGTAGCCGAGCATCGCCTGCAGGAAGTCCTCCAGGGGCTCGGGGTAGTCGGAGCGCTCGTCCACGGGCATCCGTACGCCGAGGTTGGCGAGCTGGGCGTCGGCGGTCAGGGCGCCGATCGGGCGGCGTTCGGCGTCGTAGGTGTCCAGGAAGCCGGGGCCGGCCTGCCCGCTGAGCACCAGCCAGAGGCGCCAGGCGATGTCGCAGCCGTCCTGGAGGGCGGTGCTGCCGCCCTGGCCGCCGGTGGGCGGCATGGTGTGGGCGGCGTCGCCGGCGAAGAAGACGCGTCCGGCGCGGAAGGTGTCGGCCACGACGTGCGCCAGGCTGAACGTCGCCGTGTCGAGCACCTGCACGTCCAGGTCCGGGATGCCGGTGCCGACGCGGATGAGCTCGATGCAGCGTTCCTCGGTGAGGTCGTCGGCCCGGCCCTCCTCGGACGGGGGCTGGTTGACGCCGAGCACGTGCGCGCCCACGCCCGTGCCGGTCACGATCACGCCGGTGAACGCGTCGTTGTGGAGGTACCAGACGATGACCTCGCGCTCGTTCACCAGGCCGGTCAGGTCGGCGTCGAACATGATCGAGCGCATCTGCACGAGGTCGCCCTTGCCGGAGGTGGGCACGGCCAGTCGCTCGCGCAACGGGCTCCGGTGGCCGTCGGCCGCCACCACGTAGTCGGCCCGTACGACGCTCTCGACCCCGTCGGCGGCGCGGATCACGGCGGTGACGCCGTCGTCGTCCTGGTCGAGGGAGATCAGCTCTGTGGAGAAGCGCAGGTCCGCTCCGAGCTCGTCGGCGTAGGCGCGGAGCACCCGCTCGACCTCCGACTGGGGGGCGCCCACGCGGGGCACGGGGGTGAGGCCGGCGAGGGCGTTGGACTCGTCCGATTCCTCGAAGATCATGTGGGGCTCGGGGTCGGCGAGGGTCTTGGCGATCGCGAT
Organism: Nonomuraea sp. NPDC049607; assembly: GCF_040675375.1. NCBI lineage: Bacteria > Bacillati > Actinomycetota > Actinomycetes > Streptosporangiales > Streptosporangiaceae > Nonomuraea > Nonomuraea sp. NPDC049607. Next base: position 152,358 of record NZ_JBFAOV010000007.1, on the reverse strand, counting down.
GCGCATGGAGTCGCCGATGCCGGTCCAGATGTCGGCGAACGTCTGCTCGATGCCCGGCAGCGGGCGCAGCAGCTCGACCGCTCGCGGCCCCATGCCGAACGCCTTGGGCTGGATCGACGTGCTCGGGTGCCGTTCGACCAGCATGACGGGCACTTCGCGCCACGCCAGCAACGCGGCAGCGCTCAGGCCCGCGTACCCGCCGCCGACCACCAGCACGGGCACTCGCTCTTGTCTCATTGCCTCCACCTCCGGGCACGAGTAGTATCGCGTTTGTCGATCACGCAACACGATATGTCGCGTCTACGGAGACGGTCAAGACATATCGCGAATCCCCGCATTCGTCGGACCTCTCCACCGGCGCCGCCGGGCCGGCCACGGGCCGAACCGCCTTCCTTCACATGCAGGAGTAGTCGGCATCAAGCTTCTGGCCGCGAGAACGCCGCACGGGAACCGAGCCGCGTGCCGGCGCGCGGCCGCCTGCCCCGCGGCTCAGGCTGCGACTACCCGTGGAGGAGTCTCCTGGCCTCGGCTCGCGACGTGCTGTCTGTGATCCGCTGAGTGGTGTGAGATCCGCGCAAGCGGCGGAGACGGCTTTCTGAACCGTCCTGAAAGGCGCGCGTTATGCACGGCTGGACGGCCTCGCCCAGCGCGTGCCACACGGCGATGCGGCCCTGCATGGCGGCGGAGGGGGGCGTTCGTGCCAGGGGACGTGGCTCTGCCCCATTCGTGTGCCCGGTTCACGCCCCGATTGCTGTAGTAGCCCTCTGACCTGCTTCGTGGCTCATGGGAGCCGTCAGATGCTCAGGGGAGGTGGCGTTCGAGGCTTTGGAGTTTGGTGGTCATGCCGTCCGTCACGCCCGGGCGGAGGTCGGCTTTCAGGACCAGGCTGACTCGCGGGGCGACTTCGGAGACGGCGTCGACCGCGCGCCTGACGACGTCCATGACCTCGTCCCACTCGCCCTCGATGGTGGTGAACATCGCGTCCGTGCGGTTGGGCAGGCCGCTCTCGCGGACCACCTTGACGGCGCGGGCGACCGGTTCGGCGACCCCTTCGCCGACGCCCAGCGGGGTGATGGAGAAGGCCACGATCATGGCGACAGATCCCTCAGCAGACGGAAACAGCCCGGACGAACCGATCGTAGCCGGGGCGAAGAGCCACGACGCGGGTGGGGCGTCGTGGCTGATCGCCGTACGTCACACGTCACACGTGGTCGTGGTCGTGCTCTTCCTCGTCCTCGTCCTCGCTCGGCCCCTCGGACGGCTCCACCCCGAGAACGGCCTCACGCGGCTCGATCTCGGTGATGTGCTCCACGAGCTGCAGCACGTGGTCAGGCTCGATCAGCCACTGGAGCGCCGAGGCTCCGGTCTCGTCGGAGTTGACGAGGTCGGCCTGCTCGGAGCGCTCCTCGTCGCTGAGGTCGGCGTCGGGGTGCCTGATCTCGGCCAGCGCCGCCGCCTGCAGCGCGTTCACGTCGAGCACCTCCACGGTCAGTTCGACCGTAAGGCGCAGGTACTTCGGTTCATCACTCATGGCGACGATGCTAGGGCAGCTTCCACTCGACAGGTGCGGCGCCTTGCTGGGTGAGCAGCTCATTGGCGCGGCTGAACGGCCGTGAGCCGAAGAAGCCGCTGCGCGCCGACAACGGGGACGGATGCGCCGACTCGATGCGCGGCACGCTGCCCAGCATCGGGGCGAGGTTGCGGGCGTCGCGGCCCCACAGGATGGCGACCATCGGCTTGTCGCGGGCCACGAGGGCGCGGATGGCCTGCTCGGTGACCTGCTCCCACCCCTTGCCCCGGTGGGAGGCGGGCTTGCCCGGCATGACCGTCAGAACCCTGTTGAGCAGCAGCACGCCCTGCTCGGCCCACGGGGTCAGGTCGCCGTTGGCGGGGCGGGGGAGGCCGAGGTCGGACTCCATCTCCTTGTAGATGTTGAGCAGGCTCCCGGGTATCGGCCGCACCTCGGGCGCCACCGAGAACGACAGCCCGACGGGGTGGCCGGGCGTGGGGTAGGGGTCCTGGCCCACGATCAGCACCCTGACGTCGTCGAAGGGCTGGTTGAACGCGCGCAGGACGTTGGGACCCGCGGGCAGGTACTGCCTGCCCTCGGTGATCTCGTTGCGCAGGAACTCACCCATCAAGGAGATCTGCTCGGATACGGGCTCAAGAGCCTGAGCCCATCCGGCTTCGACGACTTCATGCAAAGGACGACCGGCCATGGCCGTGAAGCTTATCTAGGTCTGGTACGGCTTGCCGCCCAAACGGGCACGCAGGCCGTACCGGAATGATCACAACGACGGCTTTCCGGGCTGGAAGAGCCAGGCGTCGAAGAGGGCGTCGAGCCGCCTGCCGGACACGCGTTCGGACAGGGCGACGAAGGCGGCGGTGTCGGCGTTGCCGTACTTGTGCTCGCTCGCCCAGGTACGCAGGATCGTGAAGAACGCGCTGTCGCCGACGGTCCGGCGCAGGACGTGCAGGGTCGCCGCGCCGCGGTCGTAGACGGGGTCGTGGAAGAGCGCGGCGGCGCCGCCGGGGTCGGCGGTGGGCGTCTGCCAGAACTCGTCGCCGGCGGGCCTGGCGTAGACGCCGTCGAAGGACGTCTGCACGGTACGGCTGCCGGTCTTCTCCAGCCAGAGCCATTCCGCGTACGTCGCGAAGCCCTCGTTCAGCCAGATGTCACGCCATAAGGTGGGCGTCACCGAGTCGCCGAACCACTGGTGGGCCAGCTCGTGGGCGAGCAGCGACTCGCTGGGAGCCACGGGGTAGATGGGCCGGGTCTGGGTCTCCAGGGCGTAGCCGACGTTCGGCTCGTGGTCGACGATCCCGCCGGTGGAGGAGAACGGGTACGGGCCGAAGAGCGAGCTGAAGTAGTCGAGGACGGGCGCGTGGCGGGCGGCGAAGTCCGTCGCCTTGCCGGCGAGCTTGGGGTCCACGGCGGTGATCACGCGGTAGCCGCCGATCCTGGCGTCGGTGAGCTGGAACTTGCCGATCGACACCGTGGTCAGGTAGCTCGCCATGGGTTCGCGGGCGTCCCACACGTACGTGGTCCGGCCGCCGGCCGATGTTCTGGCCACCAGGTCGCCGTTGGCCACCGCGACCCTCGTGCTGGGCACGGTCACGGTGAACCGGTACGTCGCCTTGTCCGACAGGTGGTGGTTGCCGGGGTACCAGGTCATCGCGCCCTGCGGCTCGTTGGCGTTGAAGACGCCGTCGCTGGTCCTGATCCAGCCGTCCCTGGAGCCGTCGGGGTCGAGGACGTGGGTGGGCCTGCCGTCGTACCGGACGACGACGGAGAAGTTCTGCCCGGAGGCCAGCGTGGCGGCGGGGGTGACGACCAGCTCATCGCCGGCGCGCGTGACGGCGGCGGGCCTGCCGTCCACGGTGACCGAGCGTACGGACAGCGAGCCGGACAGGTCGAGGTCGAAGCGGCTCAGCGCCTGGGTGGCACGGGCGGCGACGGTGGCCACGCCGGTCAGGACGTTCGAGGACGGGTCGTAGTCCAGGGCGAGGTCGTAGTGGCCGGCGTCGTAGCCGCCGTTCCCCTGACCGGGGAAGTACGGATCACCCGCCCCGGGAGCACCGGGGGTGCCGCCGAGCGCGGCGGCGGGGGCGAGGGGGAGGGAGATGAAGGCTGCTGCGGCGAGGGCGAGAAGACGCTTCATGAACAATCATCGGAGGTCCGCGATCAGGTGTTACGGGCGCCCGCCTGCCCCCCTAGGGAGGCGGGCGCCCGCGGGGGACGGCCTACTTGACGGAACCGGCCATCATGCCCTGGACGAAGTACCGCTGGAAGGCGAAGAACAGCACCAGCGGGATGATCAGCGACAGGAACGCCCCGGAGGAGAGGATGTCGACGTTCGATCCGAACTGCCGCATCTGAGACTGCAGGGCCTTGGTCATCGGCTGGTTGTCGGTGTTGGCGAACACGAGCGCGATGAGCATGTCGTTCCACACCCACAGGAACTGGAAGATCCCCAGCGAGGCGATGGCCGGCTTGCCCAGCGGGAACACGACCTGGGCGAAGATCTTCCATTCGGGTGCGCCGTCCATCCTGGCCGCCTCCAGCAGCGACGACGGGATGCCGACGAAGAAGTTGCGCAGCAGGAAGATGGCGAACGGCAGGCCGAACGCCGTGTGGAACAGCACCACGCCGGGGATCGTGCCGAAGATCCCGACGCCGCCGTAGAAGGCCGCGACGGGGATCAGCGCGATCTGGATGGGCACGATCAGCAGCCCGACCACGACCAGGAACGCCGTGTCCCGCCCGCGGAACTCCATCCACGCGAACGCGTACGCCGCCATGGCCGCGATGCCGATCACCAGGATCGTGGTCGGCACGGTGATGAGCACCGTGTTCCAGAACGACGAGGTGAAGCCGCTGGCCAGCAGGTTCTTGTAGTTGGCGATGGTCAGCTCGGCGGGCTTGGTGAAGATCGTCCACCAGCCCTCGGCGTTGTTCACCTTCACCGTGCGCAGGGAGACGACCAGCAGGCCCAGCGTCGGCACCAGCCAGAACAGGCCGAGCACGATCATGACCACCTGGACGGCGCCGCCGCCGAGGCGGTCCACGATCCTGCTCGCCACGCCTCTGCGCGGCGCGCCCGACTCCAGTCCGTGAGGTGCGCTCACGCTCGCGGTCGTCATGTGTCTTCCCTTCTGAACCGGCGGATGTTCATGATCATGAAGGGCAGAACCAGGATGAGCAGGAACACCGCGAGTGCGCTGCCGAGCCCCTGGTTGTTCCCGCCGCCGAACGACACGCGCCACATCTCCAGCGCGACCACGTTCGACTGCGGCTGAACCGAGGCCGGCGCGATGATGTAGACCAGGTCGAAGACCTTGAGCGTATTGATGATCATCGTCACGAAGACGACGAGCAGCACCGGCGACAGCAGCGGCACGGTGATCCGCCGGAACACCTGCCACTCGGTCGCGCCGTCGATGCGGGCGGCCTCCAGGGCGTCCCGCGGGATGGCGGCGAGCCCGGCGGCGATCAGCACCATCGCGAACCCGGCCCACACCCAGACGAACGCGCCGATGATGGCCGGCGTGATGAGCGTCTGGCCGAGCCAGGTCAGGCCGCCGTAGCTGGCCTGGAAGTTCGACTGCGGCAGCCGTACGACGTAGGAGCCGGCCGGCAGGCCGGCGAAGCTGAAGCTGCCGTCGTCGGCGGTCGTGGCGGTGGCCGCGACCTGGCCGTCCTTGACCGCCTCGACGGTCACGCCGGGCAGCCCCTTCTCGGTCGGGTCCACGGCGCCGCTCTGGCCGCCGCCGCCCTGCGTGAAGTCGAACCACACCGTCCCCGACACCGCCGAGCCGCCGGTGGGGGCGTGGGCGGGCTGGGCGTTGGACGGCATGATCTGCGGCTTGACGCCGACGATCGGGATCAGCACCGGCGTGCCCGCCTGGACGGGCTGCTTGGTGACGACCGCGCCGTTCTGCTCGGTCACGGGAGACTGGTCGCCGCCGCGTGCCCGTGCCTCGGGGTAGCCCTGCGAGGAGGAGAACGTGTCGTGCACGGTGGTGAGCACCGCGTTGGCCAGGCCCTTGTCGGGGTCCTCCTCGTAGACGAGGCGGAAGATCACGCCGGCGGCCATCAGCGAGACGGCCATCGGCATGAACACGATCAGCTTGAAGGCCGTCGCCCACCGGATGCGCTCGGTCAGCACCGCGAAGATCAGGCCGATCGTGGTGACCACGATCGGGGCCACGACCACCCAGATGAGGTTGTTGCGGATCGTGACGAGCATGCCGTTGTCGCTGAAGATCGTGGTGTAGTTGCCCAGCCCCACGAACCCGCTGCCCGAGGCGTCGAACAGGCTGCGGAAGATGGAGTAGACGATGGGGTAGACCACCCAGACGCCGAGCAGCAGGGCCGCCGGCAGGAGGAAGGCGATGGCGACCGCCGGCGATGGGCCGAGGCGTCGTCTCGTACGGGGGGTTTCAGCCGGTCCTGCGGAGGGCCCGCCCGCGGTCTTCGCGGGCGGGGCCGCCGGGCCGTCCAACCGTTCGGTCACGGCCTTACCTCTTTACTTCCAGGCCTTCTTGGCCTCGGCCTCGAGCGCCGCCTGGGCGCCCTTGACGTCGCTGGGGTCGCGCAGGAAGTCCTGCAGCACCTTCCACTCGCCCTTGCCGTCGGTGCCGCCGAAGGCGCTCGGGGCCAGGTCCGACATGTCGTAGCGGACGGCGTCACCGGCGGAGACGATCGTCTGGCCGAGCTGCTTGGTCAGCTCGTCGGGGTAGTTGTCGGGGGAGACGTTCTTGTTGGGCGACAGGTAGCCGGGGAGCTTGGCCCAGATCTCGCCGCCCTCCTTGGAGGCCAGGAACTGCACCAGGGCCATCGCGCCGGGGGATTCCTTCATGACCACGGCCACGTCGCCGCCGAGCACGACCGGAGCGGTGTCCCCGGCCTTCGGGAACGGGAAGTACTTGGCGCCCTCGCCGACCTTGGCGCCGTCCTGGGTGGCCTGGGTGGCGACGAAGTCGGCCTCGATGACCATGGCGGCCTTCTTGTTGCCGTACACCTTGGTCACGCAGGTCGGGAAGTCGGTCTGCAGCGCGCCGGAGGCGCCGTCGAGCACGAACTCCTTCTTGCCCGCGATCTGCGCGATCTTCTCCAGGGCGGTGGCGACGCTGGGGTCGGTCCACGGGATCTCGTGCTTGGAGAGCTTGTCGTAGTTCTCCGGGCCGGCGCTGGACAGGTAGACGTTCTCGAACAGGTCGGTCAGCGTCCAGCCCGAGGCGCCGCAGAGGGAGAAGGGCGGGGTGCCGGAGTCGGCGATGGTCTGGCCGGCCTTGATCAGCTCGTCCCAGGTCGTCGGCACCTGGACGCCGGCCTCCTCGAAGGCGTCGGAGCGGTACCAGACCAGCGACTTGTGCGCCGCCTTGATCAGCACGCCGTACACCTTGCCGTCGGCGGAGCCCAGCTCCTTCCAGTACGGCGTGTAGTTGGTGTCGATCTCCTGGGTGACCTCGGCGGACAGCGGCTTGAGCGCGTCCTGCTTGGCGTACTGCTGCACCAGACCCGGCTGCGGCAGGATCGCGACGTCCGGCGGGTTCTTGCCCTGGATGCGCGGGCCGAGGTAGGCGCCGGTGTCCTCACCCGTGGAGGCGTAGGTGACCGTGGCGCCGGTCTTGTCGGAGAAGGCCTTGAGCACCTGCTCGAAGTTCTTCTGCTCGGCGCCGGTCCACTTGGCCGCCACCTCCAGCTTGACGCCTTCGAGGGTCTTGCCGCCGCCGGCGTTGCTGGCCGGCGCGGACTCCGAGGCGGTGGGGGTGGTCGTCGTCGGGGCGTTGCCGCAGGCGGCGACGGCGACCGCGAGCCCTGCCAGGACTACTGCTGCTCTGGCTTTACGCATGGCTTTGCCTCACTGGGTTCTGATGATCTCTTCGAGTTCTGACTTCATGGAGACCGCGACGTCGTCGGCGGACTCTTTCGAGGGAGCGGCCAGGGCCTTGGCGACCGAGCTGGCGATCACCAGGCTCACCTGGTTGTAGTTGGCGCTCACCGGCCGTGGTTTGGCGGCGAGGATGCTCTCCTTGAGCACGGGCAGGTACGGGAACCGCTTGATCAGGGCCGGGTCGTCGTACAGCTCGGTCCACACGGGCGGGAAGGAGCCCTCGGTGAGGACGCGGCGTTCGTTCTCCAGGCTGGTGAAGTAGCGGATGAACTGCTGTGCGGTCTGCTGGTGCTTGGAGTAGGCGCTGACGGCCAGGTTGATCCCGCCGAGGGAGCTGGATCCCTGACCGTTCAGGCCGGGCAGCCGGGTCACCGCGAAACGGTCACCCAGTTTGGCCCTGGCCGGGCCGTAGGCGTGCGGCCAGTTGCGGGCGAAGGCCAGCTTCCCGTCCTGGAAGGCCAGCCGGGTCTCCTCCTCCTTGAAGGTCAGGGAGTCGCCGGTGATCCAGCCCTCCCGCAGCCCTTGCATCAGGAAGTCGAGCGCGATCTTCCCCTTGGCCGGATCGAGGGTCACTTCCGTGCCGTCGTGGTTGAGAATCTGCCCGCCCGCCGACTGCACTGCCTCGGAGAAGTTCACCGTCAAGCCTTCGTAGGCCAGGAGTTGGGCCGCATAGCCTCCGATGTCACGCTTTTTCGTTATTTTTCGTGCTTCGTCGCGAAGTTCCGCCCAGGTCTGCGGCGGCTTCTTGACGAGATCGGTCCGGTAGTAGAGCAGTCCCGCGTTGCTGGTGTACGGGACGGCCCAGAGCTTGCCCTTGTAGACGGCCGTGTCCACGACGGGCGGCAGGAACCTGTCGAGCGGGAACAACCCGCGCTCCAGGGGGATGATCCAGCCGTTCTCCGCGAACTCGGCGGTCCACACCACGTCGAGCCCCAGCACGTCGTAGCGGTTGCTCTGGGCCTGGAGGTTGGCCACCATCTGGGCGCGTTGCTCGTCGGCGGCCTCGGGCAGCTCCAGCAGCGTCACCTTCTCGGCCGGGTGGGCCTGGTTCCAGCGGTCCAGCAAGGGTTGCAGGTACGCCGTGGTGTCGCGTCCGGTGGCGAAGGTGATCGGGCCTGTGCCGCCCATTCCCGTCTCGCCGCCGCCCTCGTCACCCGCCGCCGCGCATCCGGCCGCCAGCAGGACGACCAGAACGAACGAAAGCGGGCGCAGCACTCTGTTTCCTCCACATTCAGCGGGGTTACATACGTGTTAGGTAGATGCATTCATGTTATGCACACCTGTAATCTGATGGTCAACGGATACCTACGTAACGCTCACGTAACACAAAGCGGGGAGGTGAGGCGTGCGGCTTCACCTGCTGGCGCTCCTGGCCAAGGAACCGGCCCACGGCTACGAGCTCAAACAGGCCCTTGAACAGACGTTCGGCAGCGCCTACCCCTCCCCGAACATCGGGCAGATATACGTGACGCTCGGCCGGCTGGAGAAGGACGGGCTCGTCAGGGCCGTCGACGTCGAACAGTCCAACCGGCCGAACAAGAAGGTCTACTACCTGACCGCCAAGGGCCGCGACCTGCTCACCATCTGGGTCGACGAGCCCACCGAAGGTCCCCGGGTGCGCGACGAGTTCTTCATGAAGCTCGTGCTCGCGCCGCTCACCGGCATCGCCGACCGGATGGCGCTGATCAACCGCCAGCGCCGCCACTACCTGTCGCTCATGGGCGACCTCAATGAGCTGCTCTCCCGTACGGCGCCCACCGACCGGGTGGCGCTGCTGCTGATCGAAGGGGCCATGCTGCACCTGCAGGCCGATCTTGACTGGCTGGAGCGATGCCAGGAGGATCTGGCATGAGCTCGGTCCTAAAAACGGTCAATCTGGTTAAAATCTACCAAGACGGCGCGGTCCCGGTGCCGGCCGTGCGCGGGGTGGACCTCCAGGTCGAGCCGGGCGAGTTCGTCGCGATCATGGGGCCGTCCGGCTCCGGCAAGTCCACGCTCGTGCACATGCTCGGCGGCCTCGACGCGCGCACCAGCGGCGAGATCTGGCTCGACGGGCAGCGGGTCGACACCCTCTCCGAGAGCGCCTGGGCGCTGCTGCGGCGCAAGAAGGTCGGCTTCGTCTTCCAGTTCTTCAACCTGGTCGCCAACATGACCGTCGGCGACAACGTCGAGCTGCCCGCGCTGCTGGCCGGAGCCTCGCCCAAGGTGGCGCGCGAGCGGCGCGAGAGCCTGCTCGGCGCGCTCAACCTCGCCGACCGCGCCGGAGCCTCGCCCGCCCAGCTGTCCGGCGGCGAGCAGCAGCGCGTCGCGCTGGCCAGGGCCCTGGCCAACAAGCCCAGCCTGCTGCTGGCCGACGAGCCGACCGGCAACCTCGACAGCCGCAACACGCGCGACGTGCTGCGCCTGCTCAGCGACGTGCACAAAGAGGGGCAGACGATCGTCATGGTCACCCACGACGCCCGGGTGGCCGGCCTGGCCGACCGGCTGGTGTCGCTGTTCGACGGCGCCATCGTCGACGACGGCCGCATCGCCCGCCGCCGCACCCGCACCGCCGGCGAGGTGATCGACCTCCGATGAGCGCGAAGCGAACCCGACGCGGCGAGCGGACCGGAGGCCCGACCGGGGAGGGGCTCCGCGGAGTGAGCGACCAGTGAGCGCCGCTCTGGCCGGAAGCCGCTGGATCAAGGCCGACCTGCGGGCCAGGAAGGGCCAGGCGGTGCTCACCGTGCTGGTCGTGGCCGGGATCGTGGCCGCCCTGATCACCGCGGCGACCCTCCTGGAGGACGGCACCAACCCGTGGCGCAGCCTGTCGGCCCAGACCGACGGCGCCCACGTCTGGGTCTACACCGACGACGACCCGAACGTCGCCCTGGGCGACATCGACGGCGTCACCGGCACCACCGGTCCCTACCGCTCGGCCCCCGTGACCGTGGCGCAGGAGGGCAAGAAGGAGCCCGCGTCGCTGCGCGCGATGCCCGCCGCGCCGCCCGCGGTGGCCCATCCCGTGCTGGCCGAGGGCAGGTGGCTCGACGGCACGCAGCCCGACGGCGTGGTCGTCGAGCACTCCTACGCCAGGTCGCTGGGCCTGGCGATCGGCTCGCCGTTCACGGTCATCGCGCTCAACGGCGAGCGCCACACCCTCTACGTACGCGGCATCGCCGACTCCGCCGACCAGGGCTTCTACCCCGAATGGACCCCGGGGCTGGCCTGGGTGCTGCCCGCCACGCTCGACCGCGTCGAGCCCATGCTGGGCCGCAGCGAATGGGTGACCGGGCTGCGCCTGGCCGACCCCGACGCCAGCCAGGTCGTGGCCCAGCGCGTCGTGGTGATGCTGGAGGACAAGCTCCAGCGCGTCTACACCTGGCGCGAGGTCAGGGCCGCGATGGAGCTGGACAACCGGCTGCTCGGCACCCTGCTCGCGCTGTTCGGCGTGGTCGGCATGGTCGCGGCGGCGCTCGCGCTGGCCAACGCGGCCGGCGGCCGGGTGCTCGGCCAGCTCCGCGACCTGGCCACGCTCAAGTCGATGGGCTTCACCGGCGGCCAGGTCGCCCTGCTGCTCCTGGTCGAGCACGGCGCGCTCGGCCTGCTCGGCGTCGCGCTCGGCGCGCTGGCGGGCTGGGGGGCGACGGCGGTGGTGCTCGGCACGTACTCGGCCGCGCCGGTGCCGGTGCTGGCCATCGTGGCGGGCACGACGCTGGTGGTGCTGGGGGCGGTGGGGGTGCCCGCCTGGCGGGGCGCGCGCACGCCGCCGATCCCCGCCGTGCCGGCCTCGCCGCCGCGCGGCCACCTGTCCCGGCTGGCCCGGCTCGGCCTGCTCGTACGCCTCCCGCCCGCCCTGATCCTGGGCACCCGCGACGCCTTCACCAGGCGCGTTCCGGCGTTCCTGACGGCGTTCGGCCTGGCCGTGCCGATGATGATGATCACGATCGGCCTCGGCGTCTGGTCCACCATGGACAACTTCCTCAGCCACCCCGAGCAGGTCGGCCAGCACGCCAGCCTGTACGTCCGCCCCGGCAAGCTGATGGAGTCGGCCGAGGCCCAGCGCATCGCCGAACGCGACCGCGACGTGCGCTCGGTCTACCCGGGCACCGACGTGAACGCCCTGGCCCCGGGCGAGGCCCGTTCGGTCAGGGTACGGGCGGTCGGCAGTTCCACCGACCCCTACCCGTTCCCCGTCGTGGAGGGCCGGAGCTACACCGAGCCCGGTGAGGCGGTCGCCGGGCAGGGCCTGCTCGACCTCCTGGGGGTCAGGATCGGCGACCGGGTGCGCCTGACCGTGGGCGGCTCGCCGCTGATCGTCCGGATCGTGGGCCGTACCGTCGAGCCCGACCTGGACGGCGAGGTGCTCTCGGTGGGCCTGGACAGCCTGGCCGCCAAGGACTCCGTGCCGCCCCAGTACTACGCGCTGGCCCTGCGGCCGGGCGCGGACAAGGCGGAGGTGCGGGCCCGGCTGCTGGCCGAGTCGGCGGAGGGCCTCGACGTGCAGGCCGCGGTCAACCCGGCCGACCGGCTGTCGATCATCAGAGTGGTGATCGTGGCGCTGATCGCCGTGCTGGCCCTGATCGGGCTGGCGAACCTGCTCACGGCGAGCGCGATCGGGCTGCGCGACCACGCCTTCGACCTGGCCGTCCTCAAGGCCATGGGGCTGACGCCACGCCAGGTCATGGCCACGCTGGTGACCGGCACGGGCCTGCTGGTCGTGCTCGGCGTCGGCGCCGGCACGGCGGTGGGGGCGTCGGTGGTGGTGGGGCTGATCGACCTGCAGGGTCACACGAGCGGCGTGGGCGCGGGCATCGGCCGCGCGCCCTCGCCGGTGACGCTGGCGGTGGCCGTGGTGACGGCCGTGGGCACGGCCCTCGCGGTGGCGATCATTCCCGCCCGCCGCGCGGCCCGTGCCCAGGTGCCCGTCACTTCGCGCTGATCTCCTCGGGCTTCAGCGCGAACCAGTAGAACCCGTGGCCCGGCAGGGTCAGCAGGTAGGGCAGCTCGCCGATGCGCGGGAAGCGCACCCCGCCGCGGGCCTCGACCGGCACCATGCCCTCGAACCTGCGCAGGTCCAGCTCGACGGGCTGCGGGAACTTCGACAGGTTGTTGACGCAGAGCATCACGTCGTCGCGGTCCTCGCGCACGTACGTGAGCACGCACGGGTTGGAGGACCACATTTCGGTGTAGGCGCCGAGGCCGAACACCGGGTGGTTCTTGCGGATCTCCAGCATGCGCCGGGTGAAGTGCAGCAGGGAGCCCTCGTGGCGCTGCTGGGCCTCCACGTTGACCGCCTGGAAGCCGTAGATCGGGTCCATGACGGCCGGCAGGTAGAGGCGGCCCGGGTCGGCCTGGGAGAACCCGGCGTTGCGGTCGGGGCTCCACTGCATCGGCGTGCGGACCGAGTCGCGGTCCTCCAGCCAGATGTTGTCGCCCATGCCGATCTCGTCGCCGTAGTACATGACCGGCGAGCCCGGCAGCGACAGCAGCAGCGCCGTGAACAGCTCGATCAGGTCCCGGTTGTTGTCCAGCAGGGGCGCCAGCCGCCGCCGGATGCCGAGGTAGGCCCGCATGCGCGGGTCCTTGGCGTACTCCTTGTGCATGTAGTCGCGCTCTTCCTCGGTCACCGTCTCGAGCGTGAGCTCGTCGTGGTTGCGCAGGAAGATGCCCCACTGGGCCGTGTCGGGCAGCTTGGGCGTGCGGGACATGATCTCGGAGATCGGCTCGCGGGTCTCCTTCTTCACCGCCATGTAGATGCGCGGCATCAGCGGGAAGTGGAAGGCCATGTGGCACTCGTCGCCGCCGACGGTGGGGTCGCCGAAGTACTCCACGACGTCCTCGGGCCAGCCGTTGGCCTCGGCCAGCAGCACCCGGTCGGGGTAGAGCCGGTCGACCTCCGCGCGGATCTTCTTCAGGTACGCGTGCGTCTCGGGCAGCCCGGAGCACGCCGTGCCCTCACGCTCGAACAGGTACGGCACCGCGTCGAGGCGGAAGCCGTCGATGCCCAGGTCGAGCCAGAACCGCAGCACCTCCAGCATGGCCTCCTGCACCGCCGGGTTGTCATAGTTCAGGTCCGGCTGGTGGTGGAAGAAACGGTGCCAGTAGTACTGCTTGCGCACCGGGTCGTACGTCCAGTTGGACTCCTCGGCGCCGATGAAGATGATGGGCGCGTCCGGATAGCCCGTGGGCTCGTCCGACCAGACGTAGAAGTCCCCGTAGGGGCCCTCCGGGTCGTGCCGGGAGGCCTGGAACCACGGGTGTCTGTCGCTGGTGTGGTTCATGACCAGGTCGGTGATGATCCGAAGACCTCGCTCGTGCGCGGCCTCGATCAACTGGACAAAGTCTCCCAGATCGCCAAAATCCGGAAGGATCTTCATGTAGTCCGAAATGTCATAACCGCCATCGCGCAGCGGGGACTCGTACAGCGGCAACAGCCAGAGGCAGTCGACGCCGAGCCATTCCAGGTACCCGAGCTTCTCGATGAGACCGCGCAGGTCCCCCGTGCCATCACCGTTGGAGTCCTTGAACCCCCGGACGAGAACCTCGTAGAACACCGCCCGCTTGTACCATCGCGGATCTTCCGAGACGAAAGCCTCAGAGATCGACTCCGGTGATGGGGATGCGTTGATCATGATGTCGCTCACAGGAAGAGATGTGGGCAGGACGAAGTCACCGGTTACCCCGGCGTTCTTAGCTGGTGACCGCGCCGCGTGGAGTCGTCATCCCTGCGAACTCCATGCCCTCGAACGAGACCGGATTTGTGATCTGGTGCCCGTTTGTTGCGGCGCTTACGGGCCGAACACTACCAGCCCGGTGGCTTTCCGGAACCCGCTTCTGCTGTGCGACGTGTAATACCCGCGAGATCCGTATGTAATCGCCCTGTTACCCAGAGTTCACTAAAAAGGTGCCGTGACGTCCGTGAGGTCGTTCTCGAAGTCGTTCAGCCAGAGTCCGAAAAGCACCAGGCCGCGCACCCAGAACCGGTCGTTCCAGCCGTTGAACCGGGTCAGTGCGTCGGGTCCGCCGGCGATCACCTCGTGCAGCTCGTCGGAGAGCAGGCCGGGCACGCGCCCGGCCACGACTTCGAGCATGGCGTGGGAGTAGGCCCGCGCCGGGGCGGCCGTGGAGCGCAGAGGCACCCGCCGGAGCGGCTGCTTGACCACGTTCGTCGAGGGCAGCGCGGCCACCCTCGGATTGGCCGCGTGCAGCACCTCGCGGTAGAAGCGGCCCTTGTCCTTGCGCGCGACGCCGACGCTGAGCGCGGCGTCGAAGAAGGCGGGATGGATGAACGGCGCCGCGAACGACGCCTCCGGGCCCACCAGGTTGACCGCCGACCGCGCGATGCCGCGCACGGTCCTGGTGTGCAGCACCGACAGCGGCAGCTCGGCCCGATGGCCGTGGAGCATCGAGGTGGCCGCCGCGAACTGGTCGCGCACGGTCTCCTCCATCCACTGCGCGGCGGCCTTGGACAGGAACGGCTGCGCGGGCGCGCCCAGCGACAACGAGCCCAGCAGCGCCGCCGACCGTTCGGCCTGCGTCCTGGCCTCCAGGGCGGCGCCGCTGACCATGAAGTTCTTCAGCAGCGGGCCGCCGGCCAGGCCGTCCACCAGGACGCGGCCCGAGCCGTGCACCTCCTTGGCGAAGGGCGCGTACCAGGCGTGGTGCGGCGTCAGGTACTCCAGCCTGCGGGCCACCTCGGCGGCGTCGCCGGGGTAGGCGGCCGCGTCCTGGGTGACGATCCGGTGCGGGATGCCCAGCTCGCGGGTGATCGCCTGGGCGAAGGCGATGTCGGTGTCGGTGCCGTCGTCGGGGCTGGTGGTCCACGACTCGACGTCGGCGCCGCGGGCCATGGCCACGCTCGCCAGCAGCCGCGAGTCGTAGCCGCCGCTGACCGGCACGAGGAGCCTGCGCCCGTCGTAGTCCTCGTAGACGTGGTGCAGCAGCTCGACGATCTCCTCGGGGCTCGTCCACGCCTCGTACGGCTCGGTGCGCAGCCAGCGCGGCAGCCGGCGCTCGGTGGCCAGGCGGCCGTGCTCGAACACCAGCGCGCTCGACCCCGGCAGCCGCCTGACCTCCCGGTACGGGGTCGCCTCGCCCAGCGGGAACGTCACCTGGATGATCGAGGCCCACGCGGCCCAGTCGATCTCGACGGGCACCAGGCTGAGCAGCGGCTGGATCAGCGAGGAGAAGTAGACGGCGTCGCCCTGGCGCACGTAGTAGACGTCGACCAGGCCGAGCGCGCCCGCGTGCAGCGTCACCCGCGCGTCGTCGCCGATCAGGCCGGGCGTCTCGTACGTCTCCGCGACCGTCATCCAGTCCTCGGCTGCGGCGGGCCTGCGCTCGCCCCACGAGAACGCGAACGCGCCGCCCGCCCGGTGGTAGGGCGGCAGCGGCGCGGAGCTGAACAGCGCGGCCTCGTCCGTCTGGAGCGCGGGCCGCACTTTGGGGCCCGCGGCGGTGAGTTTGCCCAGTATGGAGGTGTCGATCCGGCCGAGAGCGCCGCATACGTAGGGTCGCACGTTGAACTGCACCGGATCTCATCCCTTCGAGACGCTTCCTGCAAAAGAGTATCCTTTGCCGGGCTGAGAGAGCGGAGGTCCGGTTGTCTACCGAGCTGGAAAGCACGCGTCGGGCGTTGCGGGAAGCTGTCGCGCAGGCCGAGCGCGCGGCCGAACTGGCCAGGCTGCTGGACGCCGCGCAGTCCAGGCTGGCGGCCGCCGAGGAGAACGCCGAGGAGGTCAGGAAGCTGGCCGAGCGGCTCGACGAGGCCGAGGAGCGGCTGGAGACCGAGCGGGCCGCGGCCGACAAGCTGCGCAGGGAGCTGGCCGAGCAGCGGTTCCAGGCCGAGGTGGCCAACTGGAAGCTGTCCTCGATCAAGGTCGCCCGCTGGAACCGGCTGGGCGACGCCATCAAGAGCGGCAGGAACAACCCGATGCGCCTGGCCAAGGGGCTCAGGGGCGCGGCGAAGCCGGTCAAGCGGCCCAGCGCGCCCAAGCGCCGGCCGGTGGCCGTCCAGGGGGCCAAGGAGGCTCGTCCGGGGGCGTCGTTCCAGGCCACCAGCACGACCAGGACGCTGGGCGGGGCCTCGTTCAAGCTCAAGCCGTACCGGATCCCCACCGGGCCCAACACCCGCCCGCACCTGACCGCCGCCGTGATCGCCGACCCGCACGTCGAGGCGCTGCTGCGCTACGAGTGGCGCCAGACGACCGGGTTCACGCCGCGCGACTTCGCCCGCGTGCTGCCGCTGGAGGTGCCCCACCTGCTCGTGGTGGAGTCCGTCACGCAGGGGCCGTGGCTGGAGGAGCTGACCGGCGAGCCGGGTGAGGGGCTCAGGGCCCTGCTGGCCTGGTGCGCCGAGCGCGGCATCCGCACCGTCTTCTGGCACACCCAGGGCGACGTGGCGGACTACGCCGCCGCGGCCGAGCTGTTCGAGCACCGCTTCACCGGCGACACCACCGTCCCGTGGCCGCGCCTGCACTTCGGCGTGCAGCCGCGGGTGCACAACCCGCTGCCGCTGGCCGGCGGACGGGTCGACCGGGTGCTCACGCTCGACCAGCTCCTGCCGCCGCACCTGGCCTATCCCGACGTGCTCACCTCCTACCGCTGGCCCGCCGCGGCCGAGTGCCCGCCCGGCACGCCGCAGTGGCGGCTGGCCGAGATCGCCGCCTGCGGCACGCCGATCGGCGCCGAGCCCGACTCGCGCCGGGCGCACGTGGCGCTGCGCCGGGCCTACAACATGGGGACGATGACCGAACGCGTGGACGAGCTGCTGGAGGCCGTCGGCCTGCCGAGCGCCCGCGCCACCCTCGACACCTCCGTGCTGCTGCCCATCCTCGACCCGTCGCTCATGGAGCACGCGCTGGCCCAGGTGGCCAGGCAGTCGGGCGTGGCCCAGGTGATCGTCATCGGCCCGCCCGAGGCCGAGCTGCGCGCCCGCGACGTGCTGACCGACGCCGAGGTCCTGTACCGGCGGCCCCACCCGGCCATGTCCGAGGGCGCGATGCTGGCCAAGGGCCTCGACCTGTGCGAGGCCGACCTCGTCGCGGTCATGGACCCGCGCGACGTCTACGGCCCGCACTACCTGACGGACCTGCGCCGGGCCTTCCTGTTCAGCACGGCCGACATCGTCGGCAAGGCCGCCTTCTACGCCCACCTGCGCAAGCCCCAGGCGACCCTGCTCAAGCAGCCCGAGGCCGAGTACGCCTACCTCCCCGAGATCGCCGGGTCCACCCTGCTCGCGCGCAGGAACGCCCTGCGCGAGGTGGGCTTCGCCGACCTCACCGAGGGCTGGGACGAGGTCATGATGCGCCAGTGCCGCACCGACGGCGTCAAGGTCTTCTCCGCCGACCGGTTCGGCTACGTACGGGTGCGCGACGAGGACCGCTGGCTGCTCGGCGCGGCCCACCTGGTCGAGTACGGCTCGGCCGAGCCGCACGCGCTGATCTGACGCCTACGCTGGGGCCCATGATCGACCTGCTGGCCGAGGTGCTGGGGGAGCCGCCGGTGCCCGAGGGCACGTGGGAGCGGGAGGCCGTCTACGTGTCGGCCGCCGCGCTCCGCCGCCGGATCCCCCCGTCCGACCTGGCCGCGCGGGTGCGGGCCGTGGAAGGGGTGGCCGGGGCCGAGGCGCGGCCGAACGGCTTCCTGCGCATCGTCGTGGACGTGCCGGGACGGCTGGTCGAGTCGCCGCAGGCCGTGCCGGACCTGCCCGACCCCGGCTGGCCCGACTTCCCGCGCACGTGGGACAACCCCGGCTTCGTCGTCCGGTACGGCCACGCCCGCGCCTGCGCGGTACGGCGGTGGGCGGGCGAGCTGGGGGTGCCGCTCACCGGGTTCCGGCCCGAGCTGCTCGACGGCCCCTACGACCGCGGGGTGCTGCGGGTGCTGGCCGAGCTGCCGGGACGGGCCGTCAGCCGCGCCCCCGCCTGGGACAACTTCCTGGTCCGGCTGGCGCTGGCCTACCACGACGCCCATGAGCACGCGCCCGCCGTCCCCGTGGGGGACGAGCCGGTCCGGCCGGTGCACACGGCGCGGCTGCGGCTGGCGGAGGCCGTACGGGAGGTGCTGGTGGGACCGGAAAGATTGTGACGGCTCGTAAAATATCCGGCCAAACCGCGAAAAATCGTAAAAATATCCCTTGTGGACCTTGATCGCGTCTCGATACGTGGGCAGCGGTCCAAGAAGGGGCGGCGATTCCGATAGCCTCGATCGGGTGAGCTTCGTCCATCCAGCCGGGGACCGGCACGCCGAGATGCTGCCCCACGAGCGCCCCCCGATGGCGCCCGCCGACCTCAACCGGATCGACCCCGCGATCTGGCCCCGAACGTCGGCCCGGACCGACGGCACGCTCACGGTCGGCGGCGTCGACGTGCGCGACCTCGCCCGCGAGCACGGCACGCCGCTCTACGTGCTCGACGAGGCCGACGTGCGCTCACGTATGCGCGACTACGCCACGGCCTTCCAGGGCTCGGAGGTCCACTACGCGGGCAAGGCGTTCCTGTGCAAGGAGATCGTGCGCTGGCTGGCCGAGGAGGGCCTCGGGCTCGACGTCGCCAGCGGCGGCGAGCTGGCGGTGGCGCTCAGCGTCGGCTTCCCGCCCGAGCGCATCACCCTCCACGGCAACAACAAGTCCAAGGCCGAGCTGACCCGCGCCCTGGAGTGCGGCGTCGGGCACATCGTGGTCGACTCCTACGAGGAGATCGCCCGCCTCGGCTACCTCGCCGAACAGCTCGGCAAGCGGCCCAAGGTGATGATCCGGGTGACCACCGGGGTCGAGGCCCACACCCACGAGTTCATCGCCACGGCCCACGACGACCAGAAGTTCGGCCTGTCGCTCAACACCGGCGCCGCCGCCGAGGCCGTGCGCCGCATCCTCGCGCTGCCGCAGCTCGACCTGGTCGGCCTCCACTCCCACATCGGGTCGCAGATCGTCGACACCGCCGGGTTCGAGGTGGCCGCGCGGCGGCTGGCCTCGCTGCTCGTCCAGATCAAGGACGAGCACGACGTCGTCCTGCCCGAGCTCGACCTCGGCGGCGGCTACGGCATCGCCTACGTCGAGGGCGACGAGGCCCCCGACATCAAGGAGCTGGCCGACGGCCTGCGCGAGATCGTCACCAAGGTCTGCGTCGACGCCGGCCTGCCGGTGCCGCGCCTGACCGTCGAGCCGGGCCGCACCATCGTGGGCCCGGGCGGCATCACCCTCTACGAGGTCGGCACGGTCAAGGACGTCGAGGGGCTGCGCACGTACGTCAGCGTCGACGGCGGCATGAGCGACAACGTGCGCACCGCCCTCTACGGCGCCGAGTACACCGCCACCCTCGTCAGCCGGGCCAGCGACGCCGAGCCCATGCTCAGCCGCCTGGTCGGCAAGCACTGCGAGAGCGGCGACATCATCGTGCGCGACTGCCACCTGCCCGCCGACCTGGCGCCCGGCGACCTGGTCGCCGTGGCCGCGACCGGCGCCTACTGCCGCTCGCTGGCCAGCAACTACAACTACCTGCCCAGGCCCGCCGTGGTCGCCGTCGCCGACGGCGCGGCCCGGGTGATCGTGGCGGGCGAGACCGAGGACGACCTGTTGAGGGGGCAGCTGTGAAACCGCTGAAAGTGGCTCTGCTGGGCTGCGGCGTCGTCGGCTCGCAGGTCATCAGGCTCCTGCACGAGCAGGCCGACGACCTGGCCGCGCGCATCGGCGCCCCGCTTGAGCTGGCCGGCGTGGCCGTGCGCAGGCTCGGGCGCAAGCGCGACATCGAGGTCGACCCGGCGCTGCTGACCACCGACGCCGAGTCCCTGGTCACCCGCGACGACATCGACATCGTCGTCGAGGTGATCGGCGGCATCGAACCGGCCCGCACGCTCATCGTGGCCGCCCTCGAACGCGGTAAGTCGGTCGTCACGGCCAACAAGGCCCTGCTGGCGGAGGACGGCTCGGCCCTGCACGAGGCGGCCCGGCGTGGCAAGGGCGACCTCTACTTCGAGGCCAGCGTCGCCGGCGCCATCCCGCTGCTGCGCCCGCTGCGCGAGTCGCTGGCCGGCGACCACGTCAAGCGCGTGCTCGGCATCGTCAACGGCACCACCAACTACATCCTCGACAAGATGGACAGCACGGGCGCGTCCTTCACCGACGCCCTGGAGGAGGCCCAGACGCTCGGCTACGCCGAGGCCGACCCGACGGCCGACGTCGAGGGCTTCGACGCCGCCGCCAAGGCCGCCATCCTGGCCGGTCTGGCCTTCCACAGCCGGGTCACCGCCGACAAGGTGCACCGCGAGGGCATCACCGAGATCACCGCCACCGACGTCGCCTCCGCCAAGGCCATGGGCTACGTCATCAAGCTGCTGGCCATCTGCCAGCGCTCCGACGACGGCCGTTCGTTCGGCGTGCGGGTGCACCCGGCGATGATCCCGCGCACCCATCCGCTCGCGGGGGTGCGCGAGGCGTACAACGCGGTGTTCGTGGAGGCCGAGTCGGCCGGGCAGCTCATGTTCTACGGCAAGGGCGCCGGTGGCGCGCCCACGGCCTCGGCCGTGCTCGGCGACCTCGTGGCCGTCGGCCGCAACCGCCTGGCCGGCACCCACGGGCCCGAGGAGTCCACCTACGCCGACCTGGCCGTCCATCCGATGGGCGACACGGTCACGCGCTGCCACGTGGCGCTCGACGTGGCCGACAAGCCGGGCGTGCTGGCCCGGGTGGCCGACCTGTTCGCCCAGCACGACGTGTCGATCCAGACCGTCCGCCAGGAGGGCCACGGCGACGACGCCCAGCTCGTCATCGTCACCCACCGCGCCACCGACGCCGCCCTCACGGCGACCATGGAGGGGCTGCGCGGGCTCGACATCGTCCGGGCGGTCGCCAGTGTGATGCGCGTGGAGGGCGACGACTGACGCCTGCCCCGCCCAGGTCTCAGTGGGTGCGGAAGGCCAGGTCGCGGACGCGGCGCACGGCCCGTTTCAGGACCGTGCGGTCCTGCTCGCGGGCCAGCCGCACCGCCTCGCGCCGCCAGCTCTCGGCCTTCTCCCGCCAGCGGGAGGCGTCCCTGCCGTTCTTGGCGGACTCCCGGCGGAGCTGGGCGATCTCGGCGCGCAGGGCGGCCACGCGCTTGCGGTGGAGGGTCAGGTCCTTCTCGTGGCGGGCGGCCAGCCGGGCGAGTTCCGCGACCGGCGGCCTGCTGGGCGGGTAGACGCCGGGGCGGCGGTGGAGGCCCCACGACGCGCCGTCCGCCCATTCCACGCCGTACAGGGCGTCGATCAGGTCGTCCGGGTGGTCGTCGGGGGTGGCGACCAGGGCGGCTCTGGACAGGGCGGCCGTCCGGTCGAGGCGGGCGGCGACCACGCCGTGCCCGGTCTCGTCCAGGGCCAGGCAGAGGCTGCCGAGGTCGTGCTCCTCCAGGTGGGCGATCAGGCGTTCGAGCGTGCCGGGGGAGAGCGTCCAGCCGGGCGGCACGCTCAGCCGGAAGGGGGCCGTCGTGCCGGCGGGCGGCCCAGGAGGCGGTTCGGTGGCCAGCCGGACCCGCGGGTCGTGCTCGAAGGTGGCCTTGACCAGGCGCAGGTCCAGGTCGGGGTCGTTCAGGGGGGACCGGCGTCCGGTGGGCAGCGCGGGCCACGGGCCCGTGAGGGTGAGGCGCACGTCGGGGATGGAGGAGGCGAGCAGGGCGTCCGCGGTGGCGCGGGTGTCCTCGTAGCCGCCCGCCGGCACCACCGCCTCCACGTACGGCACCAGCCACTGCCGCCCCGCCTCCGTACGCAGGTACCGCCGGTACGGAACCCGGTCGGCCACGTAGGGATCGTTGTACCGCTTCAACGCGGCCACGTCGCGCATCGCGGTCGGCAGGCCGACGTGCCAGGCCCGTGCCTCGGGGTCCGGGACGAAGACCGCCCCCGCCTGCGTGAGCCGGTATCCCAGCTCGGTGTCCTCGGCCAGCACCAGCGAGGTGTCCAGGCCGCCGATCGAGCGCAGCAACGCCGCCGGGTACGACGCCGTCGCCCCCACGTGGACGCGGGCGGCCGTCGCGCCGGACGCCGTGCGCAGGCCGTCGTGGTCGTGGATGATCTTCTCGGCCCAGTCGTGCCGGTGCGGTGACAGGGGGAACAGGCCGTCCTCGGCGCCGTCGTCCAGCGCCTGGACGACCTGGCCGGGCGTGGGCAGCTCGGCGGCCGAGGTGAAGTCGATCCAGCCGAGCACCACCACGTACGGGGCCAGGTGGTGCCACCGGAGCTGGGCCTCGACGTGCCGCCGGTACGGGACCATGTCGGCGTCCAGCACGAGGACGACCTCGCCGGAGGCGGCGTCCAGGCCCGCCTGGACGGCCCAGGCGCGCCCCCAGCCGCCCGGTGGACCGGAGATCAGCTTGGTGCCGCCCGGGACGAGTTCGGGCAGGCGGATGGGGGTGGCGCTGCCGTCGTCCACCACGATCACGTCGAGCAGGTGGGCCGGGTAGCTCTGCGCGGACAGGGCGGCGAGCGTCAGGTCCAGGGTCTCCTGGCGGTCGTGCGCCGGGACGACGACCGTGACGGTGAGCTCCGGCTCCCAGGCCCCCAGCTCGGGAGGGTCCAGGACGCCGAAGTCGTTCCCGCGGATCCGGGGCACGGTCATGGGCGGCTGCTCCCCTCCAGCTCCATCAGGGCGTTCGGGCGGAACCCGC
This sequence comes from Nonomuraea sp. NPDC049607, assembly GCF_040675375.1. Taxonomy (NCBI): domain Bacteria; kingdom Bacillati; phylum Actinomycetota; class Actinomycetes; order Streptosporangiales; family Streptosporangiaceae; genus Nonomuraea; species Nonomuraea sp. NPDC049607. The sequence goes on along the minus strand of NZ_JBFAOV010000007.1, from coordinate 129,341 downwards.
GCCACTGGCGTCTGTTGCGCCGCAGGAATGTGCCGATCGGCTCCTGCCAGGTGTGGGCGGAGGCCGGGCCCCGGCGCAGGATGTAGCCCAGGCCGTGGGTGCGGTAGATCTGGCCGCCCGCCGCCTGGAGGGCCTCCTGGAACTGGGTGTCCACCGAGCGGCGCAGCGGCCGGAAGCCGCCCACGGCCTGGAACGCCGAGCGCTCCACCAGGATCGTGCCGCCCGCCACGAAGCTGGTGATCTGCTCGGTGACCTGGCTGCGGTGCACGGTGACGTCGATCGAGGCCAGGTAGACGAACTCGGGCACCGTGCCGACCACCTGGGCCCCCGAGTAGGCGTGGGCGAGCAGCAGGTCGGCCAGGAAGTCGGGGCCGTACCAGTCGTCGTCGTCCATCTTCAGCAGGAACGAGCCGGAGGCCCTGGCGGCGGCCTCGTTCAGCACCTCGCCGAAGACGGCTCCGGGGTCGGCCTCGTACACGGTCAGCGGACCGTCGAAGGCGGCCAGGGCGGCGGCGACGTCGGGATGCTCCCGGGGCACGCCGTGCAGCGCGAGCACCACTTCGAGCTGGGCGTCGCGCTGGCGGGCGATCTGCCGCAGGGCGAACGGCACCATGTCCGCGCGGCGGGTGGCCAGCAGGACGGAGGTGAGCGGAGGAGCGGGGGCGGGCGCGCCGAGCTGCTCCCACCGCGCCGCCACGCCATGGGTACGCAGGGCGGCCCGGCGCAACCGGATGCTGTGCTCCTCGCGCCGCAGGTCGTCGGACAGGTCGGGCGCGGCGGGCAGGAGCGTGACCAGCTCGTCCCCGAGAGCCCCCGCCCAGCGCGGCACGGCCCCGGTCACCAGCGGCACCCCGGCGGCGGACAGACCGGCCAGCACCCGTACGGCCGCCAGCGGGCCGCTGTGCGGATGGTGCCAGCTCACCTCGACGCCCCGGATCTGCCGCAGCCTGGCCACGTCGGCGTCGGTGACCCCGCCGGACTCGGCGAATGTCGTGACGACCTTGCCGTCCAGCAGCACCGACCAGCGGCCGTCGCGCTCGGCCAGCGCGGCCGTGCCCCGGGACGGCGTGGTCACGAAACCCTGGGGGTTGACCAGGCGCTCGTCCACGGGCGGGACCATCGACGGCTCGGCGAGCACGTCGGGATCGGCCAGCGGCGACCCGGCCCCACCGGGACGCCCGATGCTCTCCCAGCTCGCGGCCACGATCGTGGGCCGCTCGACGGGCGCCTGATCACCGGCCCAGCCGATCCCGCCCGGCTCTCCGGCCCCGCCCGGCGTCAGGGCCGGGGACGCGTCCGGGGCGCGGCCGTCGCCCGGCAGGCGCAGGGCGTCGCCGGCCAGGCCGCGGAGGGCGACGTCGCCCAGCGTGCGGAGCACGACGTCGCTGCCGGGGGCGCCGACGCGTTCCGGGACCGGGCCGGTGACCTCGGCGGGGGTCGCGTTCGGGTCGCCTGGACGCCAGTCGGCCGAGCCGATCCCGGCGATCCCGGCGGCCGGCGCGGCGATCACGTCCAGCCGGTGCCCGGCGAAGGCCCGCGCGGTCGCGGTCACCGTACGGCCGGCGGGCGTCGCGGCGGAGAAACGGGCGTCCACCACCCACACCCGGCTCCTGGGCTGGTACACCCGCAGGTCCGTCAGCGACCGCCAGCGATGCGCCGGGGTCGGCGTGGGCACGGGGGCCGGATGCGAGGCCGGGGCGTCGAGCACGCACACCACCACCCGCCCGGCCAGCGGGAGCAGCTTGTGCAGGGTCGCCACCCTGCGCAGGTCGGCGGGCGTCCTGGCGAGCACGAGGACGTGGTCGGCCGACTCCGGCTCGGCGGGCGGCTCCAGCAGGTCCCGGTCCAGATCCACGACGCCGCCCGTCCCGGTCTGCCCGGTCAGGAGGGACCGGCTCTCGATGCCGGCCAGGAACACCCGGGCGCCCGGCAGCTCCGCCAGCAGCGCGGAGACCGTCCGCCGCTCGGCGGGCGGCTGGTCAGCGATCATCCGGCGCTCCGCAGGTGCCGGATCAGGGAGCTCAGCGGCCCGGGAGCGGAGGGCTCCTCGTCCTGCGGGCCGGACAGGCGCTCGACCTCGGCGGCGAGCCGGTCGGCCGCGGCCCGCAACTCCTTGATCTCGGCCAGCCGCCGGGCCGCCAGCGCGCGCCACTTGGCCGGGTCGCCGCCCAGCGGCGGCGCCTCTTCGGCGGTGCCGAAGCCGTGCTCGCCGCCCTCGACCCACAGGACGCCGAACAGGGCGTCCACCAGGTCGTCGGCCCGCTCGTCGGCCCGGTTGTCGGCCCGGTTGTCGGCGGGGTGGTCGGCCTGGTCATCAGCGGCGCCGTCGAGGCGTGCGGCGCGGGCGAAGGCGGCCGTGCGCTCCAGCCGGGCGGCCACGACCTCCCCGCCGTCCTCGGCCAGCGCGATGCAGACCAGGCCGAGCAGGTCCTCGTCGGCCAGCCGGACGAGCCGGGCGAGGGTGTCGGCCCCCAGGACCCAGCCGGCGGGCAGCCGCAGCAGGAACGGCGTGGGGGCGGCCGAGACCGGTTCGCTCTCCGCGAACGTGACGCGCGGCTCGTGGGCGTACAGGTTGTGCAGCAGGCGCAGGTCGAGCAGCGGATCGTCGAGGCTGGACCGGCGTTCGCCGGTCAGCTTGCCCCAGGGGCCGACGATGGTGACGGCGGCGTCGGGCAGCGTGCCCGCGAGCGCCGCGTCCACGCTCGCCCGGGTCTCCTCGTACGTGGTCGCGCCCACCACGACCCGCACGTACGGCACCCGCCAGTGTCGCCGGGGATGGCCCCGCAGCCAGCGCAGATCCGGGACGAGGTCGCCCAGGTAGGACCAGTTGTGCCGGTGGACCTCCTTCTCCCGCAGCATCACCGTGGACGGCCCGACGTGCCACGCCCTGGCCTGCGGATCGGGCACGAACACCGCGCCCGCCTGGGCCAGCCGGTAGCCCAGCTCGGTGTCCTCGGCCATGTTGAGTGAGACGTCCACGCCGCCCGCCGCGCGCAGCAGCTCCGCGCGCACCGACGTGGAGGCCCCCGTGTGCAGCAGGTACGCGCTCGTGCCCGCGTCCTTGAGCATCCGGGTCGACTCCAGCGTCTTCCTCGTGTACTCCGGCCGCGTGCCCTCCTCGCCGGGCTCCGTCACGAACCGGATGTCGCCGATCACCACCACGTGGTCGAGCAGGTGGTGCCAGCGCATGTGCGCCTCAAGGTGGTCGGGGGCCAGGATCATGTCGGAGTCCAGCCAGTGGATCACCTCGCCGGTGGCGGCCAGTTGCCCGGTCTGCCGGGCCGCGCCGCGTCCCCAGCCGTCGGTCACCCGTACGACGCGGGCCCCCGGCAGCTCGACCGGCGGCGTGCTGCCGTCGTCGGCGACCACGATCTCGACGAGTTCGGCCGGGTACGTCTGTGCGGCCAGCGCGGACGCCGTACGCTCCAGCGCCTCCTGGCAGTCGTAGGCCGGGATGACCACGGACACGCTCAGCGACGGCTCCCAGGCCCCGATCGCGGGCGGGCGCAGCACCCCGTAGTCGTTGTGCCGGACGCGGGTCATGCCAGGCCCTTGGCCAGCGCGCGAACCTCCTCGCGCAGTTCCTCGACCTCGCGGGCCCTGGTCATGGCGTGCACGCGGTCCTCGCCGAGCGAGGCCAGGATCGCCCCGATGTCGTCGGCGCGCCGCGCGGCCGACTCCTCGACGGCCTGGACCAGCAGCTCCACCCGGGATTCGAGGTTCCTGAGCGCGGTCGTGGCGCGGGCGAGCTCGGCCTCGTGCTTCTTCATCCGCAGGTCGATCCGGTGCGCCTTGCCGTCCACGCGGCGGACGGTGAGCAGCAGGAGGGCGAGGGCGGCCAGGGTGACCGCGAACGCCGCGACGGTCGCCGCCGCGCCGAGTGTGAGCAGGCCGGCCAGGACGAGGAGCACGAGCACCCCGGTGGCCACAACTGCGAGAAGTGCGGCGGTCGCGGCCAGTCGGCGGGGCGAGAGCATCCGCGCAAACCTTTCATAGTCACGACGAGTCGGGCATAGGAGTCGGAGCGGGATTATTGCCACCCTAATAAATCCTGGCCACTACCGTGCCATAAGTTCCTGGAGGAAAACTGGGAACCGGCTGCCCCACGGCCTGCGTCGCCCGCCATGCGAAAGCTGCCTGTCCGTCTACTGATGTGTAAAAACGGGCGTAAGGTAGGCGCCGATCCCGTCCCGACCGGAGGAGCGCCGTTCCATGTCCGTCACCCCCTGCGGCTTCACGCGTACGCCGGGCAAGGGGTTCGCCCGGCTGCACTGGGCGGGCGGATGGCAGGTCGACGACGGGCCGCCCGAGGTGCCCGAGCTGCACTCGCGGCGCGGGCTGGAGATCGACTGGCCCGCCGCGCCGGTGCCGCTCGACTGCCTGACGGCCCTGGCCGGCGCGGGGATACCGCTGACCGCCAAGGACGCCCCCGCGTGGGTGCCGGGCGACCTGGCCGCGCTGCTCACCGACCGTGACTGGCTCGCCGAGCCCGACGGCACCGCGCGCTGCCTGGCCGACCTGCGGCGGGAGGAGCACAGCGTACGCCTGCGCCGCCTGGCGCACCGGCCGGCCCGCACGTCGGTCAGCCCGACGGTCAGTGTCGTCATGTCGACCAAGCGGCCCGCCCTGGTCGGCGCGGCGCTGGCGCAGATGGAGCGGCAGCGCGGCGTCGAGGCCGAGGTCCTGCTCGGGCTGCACGGGGTGGCCTTCGAGCAGGTACGCGCGGCCGTCGAGGCGTGCTCGCTGCCCGTGCGATGGGTCGAGGCGGAGCAGACGGTGCCGTTCGGCGAGGTGCTGAACCGGGCCGCCGCCCCGGCGTCGGGCGACCATCTCGCCAAGTGGGACGACGACGACTGGTACGGCCCCGACCACCTGGCCGACCTCCTCATGGCCCGCTCGTACGCGGGGGCCGACGTGGTGGGCACGACGGCCGAGTTCTTCTACCTGGAGCCGTTGCGCGCCACGATCCGGCGGACGACGTTCGCGAGCGGGGCGGCGTACCCCAGCGAGGTCTGGGCAGATCATGTGGCCGGAGGCACCATTTTGCTCGAAACGGCGAAATTTCGGGAAATTGGAGGATTTCCCGCACTGCCACGGGCGGTCGATCTGGAGTTCCTGAAAGCGGCGCAAAAGATCGGCGCGCGCACCTATCGCACGCACGGCCTCGGCTACGTGCTGCGCAGGGCGCTCACCGCCGAGCACACCTGGCAGCTGCCGCTGGCCCATTTCGTCAGGATCGCCACGAACCAATGGCACGGCTTCCGGCCGAGCCTGCTGATGGAACCGCATGAACTCGCATGAACCCACACGTGCCTGTATGGACCCGCTGAACCTGTTGAACCCCCGCCCGATGGACCCCGCATGAACCCGTGCTCGATGGAAGCCGCATGAACCCGTGCCTGCCGATGGACCCCGCATGAAGCCCGGCCAGAACCCCCCGGTGCGCGGCAACGACTACCGCGTGCTGCGTCCGGGCGAGGACCTCACCCCGTCGCTCAAGGTCAGCGTGATCGTCCCGGCCTACGGCGGCCAGGACAAGCTGGACCTGGTGCTGGCCGCCCTCGCCCGCCAGACCTACCCGGCCGCGCTCACCGAGGTCATCGTCGTGGACAACGGCAGCTCACCGCCGCTGCGGCTGCCCACCACCCGGCCCGAGGGCGCCCGCCTGATCGTCTGCTCCCAGCCCGGCCGCGCGAACGCCCGCAACGCCGGCCTGGCCGAGGCCACCGGCGACGTGATCCACTGGCTCGACTCCGACGTCGTCCTCACCCCGGGCGCGATCGAGGCCCACATGCGCTGGCATCACGCGGCCCCGTACCTGGTGGTGACCGGCTACATCAGGTTCACCGACGCGCCGGTCCCCGCCGAGCTGCCCGCCGACCTGGAGAATCACTTCGAGCCCGCCGAGCCGCACACCTGGATCGTCGACCTCGTCGAACGCACCGACGGCCTCACCGCCAACCCCCAGCGCCCCTTCAGCCTGCACGTCGGCGGCGCCACCTCCGTGGGCGCCCGCCTGATCGAGGCCGCCGGGCCCATGGACGACGAGCTGATCCTCGGCCAGGACACCGAGATGGGCTACCGGCTGGGCCAGGCCGGCGCGGTGTTCGTGCCCGAGCCGCGCGCCCGCGCCTACCATCTCGGCCCGACCATGCGCATGCGCGACAAGGAGTCCATCGACCGGGTGAGCCACGCGTTCGTGGCCGACCGCATCCCGGCGTACCGGTGGTTGCGCTCTCATCCGTCCAGGCACTGGAAGATCCCGTACGTCACCGCCGTCGTGGACGGCACGGCCGGCTACGACAGCGTGCGCGCGACGGTGGACGCGCTGCTCGCGGGCACCGTCCCCGACCTGTCGGTGCTCCTGCTCGGCCCCTGGGACGAGCTGGGCCGCGAACGCCGCTCCCCGCTCAAGGACCCCGACCTCGACCTGGCGCTGGTCCAGGGCCACTACCGGCACGAAGGCCGGGTGCGCCTGGCCGTCTCCGAGGAGGCCGCGCAGATCGATCCGGCCACGCCCTTCGTGCTGCGCCTGCCGCCCGGCTGGATCCCCGGCGAGGACACCGTCGCCGGCCTGCTCGACCTGGCCCGCGACGAGGGGCTCGGGCTGGTCTCCGTGCTGCTGCGGGAGTCGTCCCAAGGGGTCGTCGCGGCCCGTCTGGAGCGCCGGTCGTCCTTCGCCAGGGCCCGCATGGTCGCCGCCGACGACCCCGACGACCTTGACGACGTGGTGGATGCCGTGTCCGGCGTGTCCTGGGTCGAGGGCGAGACCTACGGGTTCACCACGGAGGCGGCGCCCCTGGTCGGGCGGCGCGGGGCGTACCGGGCACGGATGGAGGCCCAGGCCGAGGCCGAACGGCTGACCAGGGAGGCCGACCGCCTGCGCGCCCAGGTGAGCAAGTGGAAGGACGAGGCCACACGGTGGCGCAAAACGGCCGTCGAGCTGCGGCGCGACGTGAGCACCCTGCGCCGCCAGCTCGCCGCCGCGAACCGCGCCCAGCAGAGCCTGCGCACACTGCTGTCCGCCACGATGAAACGAGCACTGGGCCGCCGCCTGCGCGGCTGACCCCCGACACAGCCAGGCCCCGGGGCGGTCGGTGACCTTCGACACGACCAGGCCCCGGGCCGCGCGGGCGTCCGCGTCCCCGGCGTCCAGGGAGGTCAGTTCGGGCGCAGGGCTGACTTCAGTCGTCGGAACAGGGTGTTCTCGGCGGACTCGGCCGGGACCGCCACCGTCGCGGGGATGGTGACCGGCTCCGGCTGCGGCGGCGCGGGCCAGTAGCGGTCCGGCGGCTCGTGGCGCACCCCGTGGGTGGTGTCGATGACGTCGTCGAGGTCGGCGCCGGGATCGGCGAGCAGCAGCGCCCGGCCCAGCGCCGAGGTGCGTTCGAGCCGGGCCGTGCGCCCGTCGGGCAGGTCCACGACGAGCACCCCCGCCAGGTCCTTCTGCACCGACTCGACCATGCGCTCAAGCGTCGCCCGGTGCAGCGGCACGTCCACCGGCCCCCGGTAGCGGAACGGCGTGGGCGCGGGCGTCGGCGCGGCCTCGTCGATGAGCCGGATGCGTTCGTCGTGCGCGAACAGGTCGCGCATGAGCCGCAGTTCGAAGCACGGGTCCGACAACACCGCGCGCCGGCCGTCGTCGAGCCTCGACCACGGGCCCACCAGCGTCAGCACGACGTCCTGGAGCTTGCCGTCCAGGGCCGCCGCCACCGCCCGCCGCACCACCGACTCGGAGGTGTCGGTGACGTCCAGCACGATCTCCACGTACGGCACCAGCCACCGCCGCCCCCGGTCCTTGCGCAGGTCCCGGCGGAGCGGGATCCGGTGCGCCAGGTACGGCTCCACCGCCCGCACGGCCCGCTCCCGGTCGCGGTGCTGCGCCGGCAGCCCGAGATGCACGGCCTGGGCGGCCGGGTCCGGCACGAACACCACGCCGTGCATGGCCAGCCGGTAGGAGAACTCGGTGTCCTCGCCGCGCACCACGGTCGGGTCGAGGCCGCCCACGGCGTCGAAGACCTCGCGGGGGAGTGCGAAGGTCGGCCCGGTGCACACGTGGTACGGGTTGCGGCTCCTGCGCAGCCCGTCGGTCTTCTCGATCGTCGCCTCGGTCGAGCTCGACACGGCCCCGGCCAGGTCGAACACCTCGTCCAGACGTCCGGCGCCGAAGACCTGGCGCGCGGTGACCGGCGGCGCGTCGACGAACTTCTTCATCCCGATGGTGACCAGGTAGTCGGTCACGTGGTGCCAGCGGGCCAGGGCCTCGATGTGCTCGCGGCAGGCGACCATGTCGGCGTCGAGCCGCTGGATGATCTCACCGTCGGCGGCCTTCGCACCCGTGTTGACCGCGTTCGAGATGCCCCAGCCGTCGCGTACCGGGACGAGCCTGGTGTTGACCGGCCGGATCTCCGGCAACCGGACGGGCGGCGCGCTGCCGTCGTCCACGACCAGGACCTCCATCAGCTGGTCCGGGTACGTCTGCGCGGCCAGCGCGGCCAGCGCCAGATCGAGTTTGTCCTGCCCGCCGTGCGCCGGTATCACCACGCTCACGGACAACCCCGGCGACCAGGCCCCGAGCTCCGGCGGCACTACTGGTGAATAGTCGTTCTGCCTCAAAGCAGGACGCGCGTTCATGGTGACCCCCTGCCGAGACCTTATCGGGAGATGCTGAGAATTTCCTGAATAGTGCCGCTGTCCAACGACCTGTCCACACAGTGGACTCGGCTCCGCGTCACCGCCGCGCACCCCGTACACTCGGTGGCCAACACCGCAGGTAGGGAGTCATCATGGGCAGGTCATGGCGTGGCCTCATCGAGGAGTACCGAGAGCGTCTTCCGGTCACCACGAAGACGCCCGTCATCACGCTCCTGGAAGGCGGCACCCCGCTCGTCCCGGCGCACCGCGTGTCGGCGCTGACGGGCTGCGAGGTCTATCTGAAGGTCGAGGGGGCCAACCCGACCGGCAGCTTCAAGGACCGTGGCATGACCATGGCCATCAGCAAGGCGGTCGAAGAGGGCGCCAAGGCGGTCATCTGCGCCTCCACCGGCAACACCTCGGCCAGCGCGGCGGCCTACGCCGTACGCGCGGGGCTGACCTGCGCCGTCCTGGTGCCCAAGGGCAAGATCGCGATGGGCAAGCTGGCGCAGGCGCTCGTCCACGGGGCCACGCTGCTGCAGGTCGAAGGGTCGTTCGACGACTGCCTGGAGATGACCCGCAAGCTGTCCTCCAGCTACCCGATCGCGCTGGTCAACTCGGTCAACCCGTTCCGGCTGCAGGGCCAGAAGACGGCCGCGTTCGAGATCGTCGACACGCTCGGCGACGCGCCCGACATCCACTGCATCCCGGTGGGCAACGCGGGCAACATCTCGGCCTACTGGATGGGCTACCAGGAGTACGCCGCCGACGGGGTCTCGACGAAGCGTCCGCGCATGTTCGGCTTCCAGGCCAGCGGCTCCGCGCCGATCGTCGAGGGCGCCCCGGTGACCCATCCCCACACGATCGCCACCGCCATCCGCATCGGAAACCCGGCGTCCTGGGGCCTGGCCACGGCGGCGCGCGACGAGTCCGGCGGCGTCATCCAGGCGGTGACCGACCGGCAGATCGCGGCGGCGTACAAGCTGCTGGCCCAGGAAGAGGGCGTGTTCGTGGAGCTGGCCTCGGCGGCGAGCGTCGCGGGGCTGCTCCAGGCCCACTCCCAGGGGCTCGTGGAGCCCGGGCGGCGCATCGTGTGCACCGTCACCGGCAACGGCCTGAAGGACCCCGACTGGGCCATCGCGGGCGCGCCCGCCCCGGTGGTCATCCCGATCGACGTGCACGCCGCCGCCGCGGCGCTCAACCTCGCCTGAGGCCCGCACGGGCAGTGAGCGAACGACGAGGGAATCGTGAACCAATGACGACGGTGCGGATCCGCGTGCCGGCCACGTCGGCCAACCTGGGGCCCGGCTTCGACGCGCTGGGCCTCGCGCTCACCCTCTACGACGACGTGGAGGCCACGCTCACCGCCGAGCCGGGCGTGCGCGTGAGCGTGGAGGGCGAAGGCGCGGGCGAGGTGGACCTCGGCGAGGGACACCTCGTCATCAGGGCGATGCGCGAGGCGTACACCCGCATGGGAGCGCCGCAGCCCGAGGGCATCAGCCTGCGCTGCGTCAACCGCATCCCGCACGCCCGCGGCCTCGGCTCGTCCTCCGCGGCCGTCTGCGCCGGCATCCTGGCCGCCCGCGCGCTGAGCGACGCCGTCCTGTCCGACGACGACGTCTTCGCGCTGGCCACCGAGATGGAGGGCCACCCGGACAACGTCGCTCCGTGCCTGGCCGGGGGCCTGACGGTGGCCTGGACCGACCACGCCGGAGCGCCGCGTATGGTGAAGCTGGCCCCCGACGAGAGGGTCCGCCCGGTCGCCGTCGTCCCGACGACGCGGCTGGCCACGGAGACCGCTCGGGGGCTCTTGCCGAAGGACGTGCCCCACAAGGACGCCTCCTTCAACGCCGGCAGGGCCGCGTTGCTGATCGCCGCGCTGACCTCGCGGCCGGAACCAGAGCTGTTGCTCGCCGCCACCGAAGACCGTCTCCACCAGCCCTACCGCGCGCCTGCCATGCCGGAGAGCGCACGTCTGGTAGAACGTCTGCGTGCAGTCGGCGTGCCCGCGGTCGTTTCGGGGGCGGGTCCCACGGTTCTTGCGTTTTCGTCACCGGATACGCAGGATTTGATCGCGCCAGAAGTGGGTAATGACTGGCACATCCAGCAAATGGACGTCGACCCGGTTGGTGCGAACGTTCAGTTCCCCGAGACACGCTGATGCCTCTTTAGACCTTCAGGGAATAGCCGTGTGCGCTGGTGATGTTAGGCTGATAGCCGCACCAGATGCCCCCTTGGTGGGTGCGTGCTTGTCAGCCATACATCGCTGCATCATGTTTCACGTCGCGAGGCGTGAGCAGCGCGGCTGTCTCCCCGGAATCCGTTGCCTCCGGTTGGCCCACACCCGGTTGGCTCAACGTGAGGCGGCGACGACGGGGACCTGCGCGTTCGACGCACATCGACATCTGGTTGGCGACAGCAATCTGGGGGGTGTCAGCCACGCGCCACGGTCCTGTGGCGGCCTGGACGAACCCCTCCCCAAGAGTGGCGGCCGTCCGCGACAGCCGAAGATCGCAACGTGCACCCCGACCCGGTCTGTCCCGCCGGGTCGCAAGCACCTCCGGGACGCCCGGCAGAACAAAACCGGCGCCCGACCCCTGGGAAGGACCTTTTAGTTGAGCGACACCACCGAACTCCTCTCCGACGCACCAGGCGTTCAGCCCGCGTCCGGCGACACCCCCACCCGCGCCGCGGCCAAGCCTCGTGCGCGTCGCTCCGGCACCGGCCTGTCCGCCAAGGTGCTGCCCGAGCTGCAGAAGATGGCCGCTGAGCTGGGCATCAGCGGCACCGGGCGCATGCGGAAGAGCCAGCTCATCGCGGCCATCCAGGAGAAGCAGGGTGGCGCCTCCGGAGACGGCGCTCCGGCGGCACCCGCGGTGGAGGCTGCGCCCGTCACGACGGAGGCGGCGCCTCCCGTGGCCGAGCGGCCCACCCGTACGCGCAGGGAACGTTCCCGCACCAAGCCCGCCGAGGAGGCCGCACCGCAGGCCGCCGAGCCGGTGGCCGCGGCCCCCGAGCCCGTGGCCGCGCCGGCCGAGCCGGCCGTCGAGCAGCAGGCCCAGGTCGTGGACGCCGGTCAGGCCGACACGCGGGGCGAGCGTGAGAGCCGTCGCGAGCGGCGCAGCCGCGGCGAGCGCCGCGAGCGTGGCGAGCGCAGTGACCGCGGCGACCGCAGTGACCGCGGTGACCGTGGCGAGCGCAGTGAGCGCAGCGACCGCGGTGACCGTGCCGACCGCGGTGAGGGCGGCCGCGCCGAGAGCGGCCGTGGCGACCAGCGCGGTGACCAGCGTGGCGACCAGCGCGGTGACCAGCGCGGTGACCAGCGCGGTGACCAGCGCGGTGACCAGCGCGGTGACCAGCGTGGCGACCAGCGCGGTGACCAGCGCGGCGGCGTCGACGACGACGGCAGCGGCCGTGGCCGCAGGGGCCGTTTCCGTGAGCGCAACCGCGGCCGCGGCCGTGACCGCTTCGACAGCACCGAGCCCGTCATCGGCGACGACGACGTGCTCATCCCGATCGCCGGCATCCTCGACATCCTCGACAACTACGCGTTCGTCAGGACCAGCGGCTACCTGCCGGGCAGCAACGACGTCTACGTCTCGCTGGCCCAGATCCGCCGCAACGGCCTGCGCAAGGGCGACGTCATCACCGGCGCGGTGCGCCAGCCGCGCGACGGCGAGCGCCGCGAGAAGTTCAACGCCCTCGTCCGCCTCGACACCGTCAACGGCATGGACCCGGAGCAGGCCCGCAACCGGCCCGACTTCAACAAGCTGACGCCGCTCTACCCGCAGGAGCGCCTGCGCCTGGAGACCGAGCACAACATCCTCACCACGCGGATCATCGACCTCGTCTCGCCGATCGGCAAGGGCCAGCGCGGTCTGATCGTCTCGCCGCCGAAGGCCGGCAAGACGATGGTGCTGCAGGCGATCGCCAACGCGATCACCCGCAACAACCCCGAGTGCCACCTGATGGTCGTGCTCGTGGACGAGCGTCCCGAAGAGGTCACCGACATGCAGCGGTCGGTCAAGGGCGAGGTCATCCACTCGACCTTCGACCGTCCGGCCGAGGACCACACCACGGTCGCGGAGCTGGCCATCGAGCGCGCCAAGCGCCTGGTGGAGCTGGGTCACGACGTGGTCGTCCTGCTCGACTCGATCACGCGACTCGGCCGTGCCTACAACCTGGCGGCCCCGGCCTCCGGTCGTATCCTGTCGGGTGGTGTCGACTCCACGGCGCTCTACCCGCCCAAGCGCTTCTTCGGCGCCGCCCGCAACATCGAGAACGGCGGCTCGCTGACGATCCTCGCCACGGCCCTGGTCGAGACCGGGTCCAAGATGGACGAGGTCATCTTCGAGGAGTTCAAGGGCACCGGCAACATGGAGCTCAAGCTCAACCGCTCCCTGGCCGACAAGCGCATCTTCCCCGCGGTCGACGTCGACGCGTCCGGCACGCGTAAGGAAGAGATCCTCATGGGCAAGGACGAGCTGCAGATCGTCTGGAAGCTGCGGCGGGTGCTGCACGCTCTGGACATGCAGCAGGCTCTGGAGCTTCTCCTGGAGAAGATGAAGGAGACCAAGTCCAACGCCGAGTTCCTCATGCAGGTCCAGAAGACCACGGTGAGCAACGACCGCGACTAGCGGCCGCGCGCCTTGAGGGGCGGTGGGGAGTTCTCCCCGCCGCCCCTTTCGCGTTCGCGCGGGGCCGAAGGGGTGGGGTTAACCCCACCCGTGGACCGGACGCCTGCTCCATTCACCCCGCCCGCGCCGCCGGGCAGGCTGGAGGCATGCGATCGGTGAGGCTGAAGGACAGGGTGCGGTTCGGGCCGATGGGGCCGTTAGGGGTGCTGGTGGACCCCATGACCTGGCGCGCGGCTCCGTACCTGCTGGTCAGCGCGGGGTTCGGGGTGGCCTGGTTCGTCGTCGTGGCTCTGGCGACGACGGTCGCGGTGCCGCTGGTGATCGTCTGGGTGGGGTTGCCGCTGACGATGGCGGCCGTGCTGATGTGGCGCGGCGGGGCGATGCTGGAGCGGCGGCTGATGGGGGCGGCGTTCGGGGTGCGGATCGCGGACCCGTACCGGAGCAGGCCCGAGGGCGGGCTGCTGGCGCACCTCACCTGGCTGCTGGGTGACAAGGCCACCTGGCAGGACCTCGGCTACCTCCTCATGCTGGTGCCGCTGGGCCTGGTCGAGTCCGCGTTGTCGGTCGCGTTGTGGACGGCCACGGGGATGCTGCTGCTCGCGCCCTTCGCACGCGTCCTGTACGTCCTGGGCGACGTGCGCAGCGGCCTGGTCATCGACGACTGGACGGGCGCGCTGGTGGCGGGCGCGTTCGGGGTGCTGCTGCTCGTCGTGACGGCCTATCTCGTACGGGGGATGGCCTGGTTGCACGGCACGCTCGCCACGGTGCTGCTCGGCGGCAGCGAGGAGGAGCGGCTGCGGGCCAGCAGGGCCAGGGGCATCGACGCGGCCGAGGCCGAACGCCGCAGGATCGAGCGCGACCTGCACGACGGCGCGCAGCAGCGGCTGCTGTCGGTGGCGGTGGACCTCGGACGGGCGCAGGCCAAGTTCGACACCGAGCCGGAGGCGGCCAGGACGCTGATCGTGCAGGCCCACGCGGGCACGAAGGCGGCCATCGCCGAGCTGCGCAACCTCGCCCGCGGCATCCATCCGGCCATCCTCACCGACCGCGGGCTCGACGCGGCACTGTCGGGGCTGGCCGCGCGGGCCCCGGTGCACGTGGACGTCTCCGTCGAGCTGTCCGAACGGCCGCCCCCGGCGGTGGAGAGCATCGCGTACTTCATCGTCGCCGAGGCCCTGACCAACCTGGCCAAGCACTCGGGCGCGACGGAGGCGTCGGTGGCGGTGTTCAGGGACGACCGCGGCGTGGTCGTGGACGTGTGGGACAACGGCATCGGCGGCGCCCTCGTCACGCCGGGCGGCGGCCTGTCGGGGCTGGCCGACCGGGCGGCCACCATCGACGGCGTGCTCGTGCTGCACAGCCCCGTCGGCGGGCCGACGATCGTGCGCGCGGAGCTGCCCTGCGAATGGTAGTCATGTGCTCATGCGCGTGGTCATCGCCGAGGATTCCGTACTGTTACGCGAGGGGCTGGCGCGGCTGCTCGCCGACGGCGGCTTCGAGACCGTGGCCGCCGTGTCCGACGGGCCGGCGCTGGTGGCCGCGGTCCTCGAACACGAGCCCGACCTGGCGATCGTCGACGTGCGCATGCCGCCCACCCACACCGACGAGGGGCTGAAGGCGGCGCTGAGGGTCCGCGCGGCCCGGCCCGACTTCCCGATCCTGGTGCTGTCCCAGTACGTCGAGGAGCGTTACGCGGGCGAGCTGATCGGCCGCGCCGTCGGCTACCTGCTGAAGGAGCGGGTGGCCGACGTGGCCGAGTTCATGGAGGCGGTGCGCCAGGTGGCGGCGGGCGGCACGGTCGTCGACCCGGAGGTCGTCGTGCAACTGCTCAGCCGCAGGCGCAGGGGCGCGCCGCTCGACCTGCTCTCCCCCCGGGAGCGCGAGGTCCTGGCCCTGATGGCCGAGGGCCGTTCGAACACCGCCATCGCCTCCAGGCTGGTCGTCACCGAAGGCGCGGTGGAGAAACACGTGTCCGGCATCTTCACCAAGCTGGCCCTCGGGCCGGCGCCCGAGGACCATCGGCGGGTACTCGCCGTCCTGACGTACCTGGGTCGCTGATACGGCCTGCACCCGGGGTTGGGGATGCGGGCCGTACCCGCTACCTGACGTCCACGAACTCCTGCGGCGACAGGGAGGTGCGCGTCTTGCTCGTGCCGGGCACCTTGACCTGGAAGTAGCCGTCCTTCTTGCCCTTGAACGTCTTGCTGTACTTGCCGGTCGAGGTGGCCTTGGCGTAACCCATGAACTTGTACGTCTTGGTGCCCTTGGTCTTGAAGTACACCTCGACGATCTTGCCCTTGTACGCCTTGGTGCCGCGGTAGACCTTGCCGTACACCTTGAACGCGCGGCCCTTGGTGACCTTGTTCGGGGCCGAGATCGTCACCCGGGTCTTGACCTTCTTCGACGCGCCGCCGGTCGGGGCGACGACCGAGAACGACGCCTCGCCCTTGAGCGTCTGGCCGCCGCGGGTGGCGTACACCTCAAGGGTCCAGGAGCCCTCGGTGGTGTCGTCGGTGAAGTACGTGACGCCCCGGTAGTAGGTGTCCGACTCCTTGGCCAGCTCACCGAGGTCGTAGTACTCGCTGGTGGTGTCGCTGACGAGCTTGGCCGAGACCGTGCCCGCGTCCTTCACCGACGCCTCGACCGTGACCTTGGTGTCCCTGCCCTTGACGAGCTGGACCGGGTCGGGCGTGACGTTCGCGCCGGAGATGCCCTGCTTGCCGGAGACCTTGACGGTGAAGGTGCTCGGGCTGCTCCCGCCCGACCGGGCGACGTTGACGGTGAGCTTCCAGTCGCCCGCCGGGTCGTCCTTGCCGATCGTCCACTTGCCGGTGATCGTCTTGTCGGCGACAGGGGACGGCGTGGTGGTCGGCGTGGCGGTGGGGGTGGACGTGCTCGGCGTGCTCGGCGTGAAGTCGAACGTCACCGTCTTGGCCGTCTTGCCGGGCGGCTCGATGGTCCCGGTCACGCCGGTGACGGTGTCCGGGTTCTTGAGCTTGAGCGTGACGGTCGCGTCGACGTCCTTCTCCAGGGGGATGTACGCGTTCGCCGACGCGTCTCCCGTGAAGTCGTCCGCCAGCGCGTACGCCGAGGCCGACGCGCCGGTGGCCGAGAGACCGGCGCCTCCGAGGAGAACGGCGGCCCCCGTGGCGGCCGCGAGGAGCAGCCGCACCCTTCTCTTCATCAGTTGGGTGATCCTTTGGCTAAGTCCCATTTGAGGGGAAAGTGATAGTTTGTGCGTGGGAGCCTAGTGTGACGCGTGCGGCCGCGTCATGAAGATCGTGGGAATGCCTCATGGCCTGGGGAGGTTGCACGATCTGGCACACTGGTAGCTGACCATTTTGCGGTTCCGGTTCACGCCATGCGTGAAGGCGACCCGGCGGCCGCAGCCCGAAAGGACAGCCATGAAGCCCGACATCCACCCCGATTACCACGTGACGCAGGTCTCCTGCTCCTGCGGGAACACGTTCACGACCCGCAGCACCGCGAAGAACGGCGTCATCCACGCCGACGTGTGCTCCGCCTGCCACCCGTTCTACACGGGCAAGCAGAAGATCCTCGACACCGGCGGCCGGGTGGCTCGCTTCGAGAAGCGCTTCGGCAAGAAGGCCACGGGCAAGTAGCTTCACCGACGCCGACCCGGCCCGCACCACGTGCGCCGGGTCGGCGTTCTTGGTGAAACGGCATTCAAACCACTGAAGGACCCACGGTGAACCTCGACGAGTTGCTCAAGGAGTATTCCGAGCTGGAGCTGCAGCTTGCCGACCCCGCCGTGCACGCCGACCAGAACAAGGCCCGCACCTTCGGCCGGCGCTACAGCCAGCTCACCCCGATCGTCAGCACCTACCGCGAGCTCGACTCCGCCCGCGACGACCTGACCGCGGCCAAGGAACTGGCCGGCGAGGACGAGGCGTTCGCCGCCGAGGCGGCCGAGCTCGAAGAGCGCATCCCGCAGCTTGAGGAGAAGCTCAGGCACCTGCTCATCCCGCGCGACCCCAACGATGACAAAGACATCATCATGGAGATCAAGGCGGGCGAGGGCGGCGAGGAGTCCGCGCTGTTCGCCGGCGACCTGCTGCGCATGTACCTCCGGTACGCCGAGCGCCTGGGCTGGAAGACCGAGATCATCGACACCCAGCCCTCCGACCTCGGCGGCTACAAGGACGTCACGGTCGGCATCAAGGCCAAGGGCGACGAGGGCGTGTGGTCCAGGCTCAAGTTCGAGGGCGGCGTCCACCGCGTGCAGCGGGTGCCCGTCACCGAGTCCCAGGGCCGCATCCACACGAGCGCCGCGGGCGTGCTGGTCTACCCGGAGGCGGAGGAGGTCGAGGTCCAGATCGACCCCAACGACCTGCGCATCGACGTCTACCGCTCCAGCGGTCCCGGCGGCCAGAGCGTCAACACGACCGACTCGGCCGTCCGCATCACCCACCTGCCCACGGGCGTGGTCGTCTCCTGCCAGAACGAGAAGAGCCAGCTCCAGAACAAGGAGTCGGCGATGCGCATCCTGCGTGCCCGCCTGCTGGCCGTGGCCCAGGAGCAGGCCGACGCCGCGGCGCAGGCCGAGCGCAAGTCGCAGGTTCGCACGGTCGACCGTTCCGAGCGCATCCGCACGTACAACTTTCCCGAGAACCGGATTTCCGACCACCGCGTAGGCTTCAAGGCGTATAACCTCGACCAGGTTCTCGACGGCGAGCTCACCGCCGTCACCCAGGCACTCATCGACGCCGAGATGGCGGAGAAGCTCGCACAACACTCATGACATTTCTGCTGGACGAGATCGCTCTAGCCACCGCCCGGCTGGCCGAGGCAGGTGTGCCTTCGCCGCGCACCGACGCGGAGGAGATCGCGGCGTTCGTCCACGGCGTGCGCAGGAGCGAGCTCCACACGGTCAAGGACTCCGACTTCGACGCGCTGTTCTGGGAGGGCGTCGCCCGGCGCGAGGCGCGTGAGCCGCTGCAGCACATCACCGGCCACGCCTACTTCCGTTACCTGGAACTGGCGGTCGGCCCCGGCGTGTTCGTGCCGCGGCCGGAGACCGAGGTCATGGCCGGGTGGGCGATCGAGACTCTGCGCGCCATGGACGTGACGGCCCCGCTCGTCGTCGACCTCGGCACCGGCTCGGGGGCCATCGCGCTGTCGATCGCCCAGGAGGTCGCGCTCGCCGAGGTGCACGCCGTCGAGGTCGACCCGGCGGCCTACACCTGGGCCAAGCGCAACATCTCCGAGCTGGGCCAGGGGCGTACGCACCTGCACCCGGAAGACCTCGCCGGAGCCCTTCCCGAGCTCAACGGCAAGGTCGACCTGGTGATCTCCAACCCGCCGTACATCCCGCCCGGCGCCATCCCGCGCGACCCCGAGGTCCGCGACTACGACCCCTCCAGGGCCCTGTACGGCTCCGGCGACGACGGGCTGGGCGAGGTGCGCGCGGTCGAACGCACCGCCCGCCGCCTGCTGCGCCCCGGCGGCTGGGTGGCCGTCGAACACGCCGACGAGCAGGGCAGGGCCGTCTACCTGACCTTCCCCGAGGACAACGGTTGGCGCGACGTCCGCCTGCGCCAGGACCTCACCCGAAGGGACCGCTTCGTCACGGCCAGACTCGGCCAGGACTAGGATGCACGCCGTGGGAAGACGCTTTGACTGCTCCGACCTCGACCAGCGCGCCGAGGGCCTGATCGAGGCCGCCACCGCCGTGCGCCGCGGCGAGCTGGTCGTGCTGCCGACCGACACCGTCTACGGCATCGGCGCCGACGCGTTCATGCCGCCGGCCGTCACCGCGCTGCTCGACGCCAAGGGGCGCGGCCGCGACATGCCTCCGCCCGTCCTCGTGGGCACCGTCAGAGCCGCCACAGCGCTCGTGGACGACCTCGGGCCCTATGGGCAGGATCTCATCGACGCCTTCTGGCCCGGGCCGCTCACGCTGGTCTGCAGGGCCAACAGGGCCCTTTCCTGGGACCTGGGGGACACCAAGGGCACGGTCGCGGTCCGCATGCCGCTCCACCCGGTCGCGCTCGACCTGCTCAAGGAGACCGGCCCGATGGCCGTCTCCAGCGCCAACCGCTCCGGCGCCCCCGCGGCGACGACGGCGGAGGAGGCCCAGGAGCAGCTCGGCGACTCGGTCGCGGTCTACCTCGACGGCGGCAAGACCACCGACAACACGCCCTCCACCATCCTCGACCTCACCACGGCGGTGCCCCGCCTGCTGCGCCGCGGCGCGATCCCGGTGGAGAAGCTGCGCGGCATCATCGGTTACGTCGCCACCGACGACTGACGTATACCGTCTTTTTATCCCGGCTGCGGCGGTGCCTCGGACACGATTACGGTGAGTCCCGGAACGGCGACACGTCCGGGAGTGGCCCATGGGCAAGTTCGACGGCATGGATCCGCAGCTGGTCCGTGACCTGCTGACCGAGGTCAAGCACGCGTCCTCGGTGCTGCGTACGGCCGAGGACCAGGTCAGAGCGGTGATGAGCCGTGCCGGGCTGTCCACGCGGAGCACCCATCGTCCGGTCCAGGTGGCCGACTCCGCCGATCACATGGTCAAGGACGTCAACGCGCGGCTGGCCGTCCTGGAGAAGCGCGCCGACGGGAAGCCGGGCGACACGTCGAAGACGGGCGGCGGCAAGGACGACGAGCCCAAGGAACTGCCGGGCACCCGCAACGACAAGTACGACAACCCCCGCGCCGACGACCCGACCCCTGCCACCCCCAAACACCCCGACGCCTCGAAGGACCACGACCCGAAACCCACCGAGCCACCTTCGAAAGCCCCCGACACCAAGCCCGCCGACCCACCCGCCCCGAAGGACCACGACCCGAAGCCCACGGAACCACCCACGCCGAAGGACCACGACACCAAGACGGGCGACGGGCACAAAGCGGGCGACAGCCCGAAGACCGGCGATGGCACCAAGACCGGCGACGACGCCAAGGCCGACGGTGACGGCAAGTCGTGCGACGACACCGACAAGGACACCGGGACCCGCACGAACGACCCTCGCGGAACCGACACCCGGCCCGGCGACACCTCGTCCGTCGACGATCCGAAGGCCGCCGACCAGGACAGCAGGCGCGACCGGGGAGCGGAAGCCGACACCGGCACGACCGACGTCCCCGCCGGCGACCGACCGGCCGACGCGCACAAGCCCCAGGTCGTGGTGGTCGACGGCGTGAAGGTTCTCCAGGTCCCCATCGACCCGCCCACGGCCGAACAACTGGAGTCCCTGCTCAAGAACGTCGACAACGTGCAGCCCGCCGACATGCCGACGGTGCACGCCGATGGCGCCGGGGCGACGGCGGGCGGGGGCGAAGGGCTGTCGGTGCCGGCAGGAGAGGGCGGCACCGACCCCTCGACCACCACCCCCGGCACCACCGGCCGCCACCCCTACGACACACCAGGACTCCCGGACACCCACGTCGGCACATCAGAGGCCGCGGGCTCCCACGTCGGCACCGCAGGGGACACGGGCTCGCACGCCGGCACCGCGGCAGGCGAGAGCGGTCACTACGGCACTCCCGGAGGCGCGGGCAACGCCCACGGCACCTACCCCGACGGCGCTTCCTCCACCCAAACCCGCCCCGACGCCACCACCGGCACCGGCACCCAGCCCATCGGCGACACCGGTCAAGCCGACGGCACAAATGGCCACACGGACCACGGCACGGGCCGAACCGACGGATCCACCGGCGTCGCGAACAGCGACACCGGCCGCTCCGACGGCGGCACCGCGGACACCGGCCGCTCGGACGGCGGTACTACCGACACCGGTCGCTCCCATGGCGGCACAACGGACACCGGTCGCTCCCATGGCGGCACAACGGACACTGGTCGCTCCGAGGGGGGCGCCGCGGGTACCGTCCGCGCTGACGGCGGCGCCTGCGCGGACGGCAAGGACGCGAACGGCAGCCGTGACGCCGGTGGCGGCAACGCTGATGGTGCGCGTTCCGACGGGGTTCGGGCTGATGGGGGCGCCACGAATGGCGGTCGTGACGTCGGCGGCACTGATGGCGGCGGCTATGGCCGCGGTGGGGAAGCTGACGGGGCTCGGGCTGATGGCGGTGCTACGAACGTTGGTCGTGACGTCGGTGGGGGCTCCGGTGGCGCGGATGGCGGACGCGCCGATGGCGGGACCGGCGGTGGGGCAACCGATGCCGGTCGCTCTGATGGTGGCGCAGCGGATGCGGGCCGTTCTGATGGTGGCGGCGTCGAGGCTGGTCGGGGCGGTGGTGGTACTGCCGATGGAGGTGGGGATGGGCGTGGTGATGCTTCCGCCGGGGTGCGGATTCCGCCTACGGCGCCGGGGGGAGGGGCGGCCGTACCTCCTGGAGGCGACGTACCGGCTGGGGGAGCAGGGGGCGCGAGCGCAGGTGGTGCGACGGCTACGGCGGCGGACGGTGGTGCAGGTGCTTACGGCGTGAATGCTCATCACGGTGCCAGCGGTCACGGGGCGGGTGGTCACGGGGCGGGTGGTCACGGTGCAACCGGTCATGGCGTCGGCGGTGGGGTGCAGGGGTTGGATGTCGGCGGCGGCGGCCATGGCGGGAAGTGGGTGAGTGTGGGTGACGGGGTTGTGGCGGTGGAGTTGCCCGACGCCGGGGAGGACGTGCTCAGGACGCTGATCCAGGACGCCCGCGACATTCAGCCGCTCGACATGCCGTCCGTGGAGGTTCCGCCCGGCGAGTACGGCAAGGGCGAATGGATGCCCGAGGACATCAGACCGGACGGTCCGGCAGGTGAGATCGACTCCGGGACGCCGGGAAGGAGTGCGTGATGTACGTCGACCCGCCCGCCCCCAGGCCCAGGAGCAGGGACGAGATGCCCCCCGTCACCGCGGCGGGCCCGCTGGACAACCAGCCGCTGGCCTACGAGTTCAACCCGGACTACGAACGTCTCATCACCGCCTGGAACACCGTCATGCCCGTGTTGGAGAAGCTCAGCACGGCCCTGGACAAGGCGTACACACTGGCCAAGAGCCCGCAGACCTGGGACGCCCCGGTCGGCGAGCGCTATGTGCAGGACATCCGGGAATGGCGGTCCAAGCTGGCCATCTACCGCCACTCCGTGCTCACCGCGATCAGCGATGAGGCCGACGACACCCCGAGATGGATCCCCAGCCAGACCGGCGCACCGCACGCCTTCCCCTGACCCGCAGGCGCCCCCCGCAGGCGCCCGTCTCCGCGAACGACGGCCCTCCCAGATGACGGCTCCCATGGGCAACGGCCCTCACGGGTGAGGGTCCTCAAAGCCAAGGGTCCTCACGGGGAGCGGCCCGGCGAACGACCACCGCCACGCGCAACCGCCCCTGGCGGACAACGACCGCCACGCGCAACCACCCCGGACGAGACAACGACCGCCACGGGCCTTCTACCTGGGCAAATCGGGCATGCGGTCGTACAGTGGAGGGATGGGTGGTGAGCCCTACTACGGTCCCGACTTCGGGCAGTTGCGACGGCAGGATCCCGAGCTGGCGCAGGTGCTGCTCGACGAGCTCGAACGGGTCCGCGCCGGCATCCAGCTGATCGCCGGCGAGAACTTCACCTCCCCGGCCGTCATGGCCGCCCTGGGTTCCACCCTCACCAACAAGTACGCCGAGGGCTACCCCGGCAGGCGCTACTACGGCGGCTGCGAGGTGGTCGACCGGGCCGAACGCCTGGCCGTCGAGCGGGCGCGCAGGCTGTTCGGGGCCGAGCACGCCAACGTCCAGCCGCATTCCGGGGCCACCGCCAACCTGGCCGCCTACGCCGCGCTGCTCCAGCCGGGCGACACCATGCTCGCCATGGCGCTCCCGCACGGCGGCCACCTCACGCACGGCTCGAAGGTGAACTTCTCGGGGAGGTGGTTCGACGTCGCCTCCTACGGCGTGCGGCGCGACACCGAGCTCATCGACTACGACGAGGTGCGGGACCTGGCGCTGCGGCGGCGGCCCAAGGTGATCGTGTGCGGCGCGACCGCGTACCCGAGGCTGATCGACTTCTCGATCTTCCGCGGCATCGCAGACGAGGTGGGCGCGTGGCTGCTCGCCGACGTGGCGCACCCGATCGGGCTGATGGCGGGTGGGGTGATCCCGTCGGCGGTGCCGTACGCGGACGTCGTGACGCTGACCACCCACAAGGTGCTGCGCGGGCCGCGCGGCGGCGCGATCCTGTGCACGGAGGAACTGGCCGCGAAGATCGACCGGGCGGTGTTCCCGTTCGTGCAGGGAGGGCCGCTGATGCACGCCGTGGCGGCCAAGGCGGTGGCGTTCGGGGAGGCGCTGCGGCCGGAGTTCGCCGAGTACGCGGGCCGCGTCGTCGCCAACGCCCGTACGCTCGCCGACGCGCTGGCCGTGGAGGGCATGCGTCCGGTCACGGGCGGCACGGACACCCATCTGGCGCTGATCGACCTGCGCGAGCTGGGCGTGTCCGGGGCCGAGGCCGAACGGCGCTGCGCGGCCGCCGGGATCACGCTCAACCGCAACGTCATCCCGTACGATCCGGAGCCTGCGGCGGTCACCTCGGGGATCCGGGTGGGC
Source organism: Nonomuraea sp. NPDC049607 (assembly GCF_040675375.1). Taxonomy (NCBI): domain Bacteria; kingdom Bacillati; phylum Actinomycetota; class Actinomycetes; order Streptosporangiales; family Streptosporangiaceae; genus Nonomuraea; species Nonomuraea sp. NPDC049607. The sequence goes on along the minus strand of NZ_JBFAOV010000007.1, from coordinate 105,559 downwards.
ACGCCGTGCGTGACCACGCAGGGCATGGGCCCGAGGGAGATGAAAGAGGTGGGAAGTCTGATCTCGCGCGCTGTGCGCGATCCGTCCGTCGCGCCCGAGGTCAGGGAAAGAGTGTCGGCGCTTCTCGCCATCCATCAGCCATATCTCAGCGAATATTAAGCTGGTCTGTGTCGGTTTCCGGTCACAGCTGGCCGGAGCATCCGGGAAACTAGGTCCGTGCGCGAATACCTGTTCATGGCGCTCATCTCGGCAGCGGTGACGTATCTGCTGGTCCCGCTGGTGCGCCGCTTCGCCATCCGCATCGGCGCCATGCCCGAGGTTCGCGAGCGCGACGTGCACACCACGCCGACGCCGAGGCTCGGCGGCCTGGCCATGTACGGCGGCCTGGTGGTCGGCCTGCTGGTCGCCACCCAGCTGAAACACACCGGCGAGGCGCTGTCGGAGTACAACGGCAAGGCGGTCACCGCGCTGATCGTCGCGGGCGGCCTGATCACGCTCACCGGCTTCCTCGACGACTGGTGGGGCATGGACGCCTTCATCAAGCTCGGCGGGCAGATCGCGGCGGCGGGCGTGCTGGTCTACTTCGACCTGCGGCTGCTCTACATCCCGCTGCCCAAGGACTGGGGCGGCTCCACCAGCCTCGACTACACGCTGAGCACGATCATCACCATCATGATCGTGGTGGTCACCATCAACGCCGTGAACTTCGTCGACGGTCTCGACGGGCTCGCGGCCGGCATCGTGTGCATCGCCGCCATGGCCACGTGGGCGTACTCGATCCTGCTGGCCCAGAGCATGAGCGTGGGGAACATCACCACGACGGCGGCCATCGCGGCCGTCCTCATCGGCACGTGCCTGGGTTTCCTGCCGCACAACTTCCATCCCGCGAAGATCTTCATGGGCGACACCGGGGCGATGCTGATCGGGCTGGTGCTCGCCTCGTCGATCGTCACGGTCACGCCGCTCGACCCGGCCGCCATCGAGGACATGAACAAGGTCCCGGTGCTGCTGCCGCTGATGCTGCCGGCGGCGGTGCTGGTCCTGCCGCTGATCGACCTGATCACCGCCGTGGTCCGGCGCACGTCCCACGGCATGTCGCCGTTCGCCCCCGACCGGGGTCACCTGCACCACCGGCTGCTGGACATCGGCCACTCGCACCGCCGGTCGGTGCTGATCATGTACGCGTGGGCGTTCCTGTTCGCCTTCGGCATGGTGGCGATGTCGCGCGAGGGCGTGCCGGTGCTGCTGTTCGTCGTGGTGATCGTGCTGGCGCTGGCGGTGCTCGTCCTGATGGCGGCGCCGCGCTGGCGGGGCAGGGGCGGTGCGCACTCGGCCGCGCGCAACAAGCAGCCCGACGACGACGGCCCGCCCACCGGCCCGATGCCGCCGATCCCGCCGGACACCGAGGTCAGGCGGCAGATGCCGCCGCAGAGCGGCCCGTCCTCGCAGGAACGCGCGAGCGCCGAGGGCAAACCGGTCATTCCTGCATTTCCGAGTCGTCCTTGATCGGGAACTAGAAACGGCAGGTAAAAGCGGTCTTCCGTGAGCTTGTGATATCTTTCACGAGCAGGGACCTCCAGACGCACATGTTCTGGAGGTAGCAAACGCTCGCTTGACAACATGCTGATGGAGCACCGATGCAGGCCAACGACGTGCGCGTACTCAAGAGCGCCGCTGTTCCGACCTTCGCGGTCGGGGTGGTCGCGGTCATCGTCGCTTTCCTCGTGGCGGGCGGCAAGGGAGCGCTCGGCGCGGCCCTCGGCACCTTGCTCGTCGGGGTTTTCTTCAGCGTCAGCGTGGTAGCGGTCTCCTATGCCGCCCGCATCTCCCCGCAGATGATGGCGATCGCGGCCATGGTCAGCTACCTCGTCAAGGTCATCGCCATCATGGCGGTGCTCACCGCCTTCCGTGAGACCACCGCCTGGAACACCCAGGCCTTCGCGTGGTCCGTGGTCGGCTGCACGCTCGTCTGGACCGGGTTCGAGGTCCGCGCGTTCATGAAGACCAAGATGCTCTACGTCGACCCCGAAGCCTCGGTCCCCGGAAAGGGCGACTCATGAGGCAGGTAAAGGGATGGGGTCCGATATGACTAGTCCTCCACTCGCCTGCTATCGTCGGGGCCGCGATGAGCGCACAGGAACGCCGACCGGAACACGACGGTCGCGACTTCTCCGATGCCATGTGGTCAGTCCCCAGCTATCTGCTCGCCGGGATGGCGATCTATGGCGGTCTCGGGTGGTTGCTGGACCGGTGGCTCGACATGTCCGCGTTCTTCCCCATAGGCGTGGTCCTTGGGGTCGTGCTCGGCGGCTACGCGGTCTACCGGAAGTTCGGTCGCTAACCCGACGCAGCGATCGCCTCGCTGAGGAAACCCTTGTGATCCACTACGACGTTGAAGGGAACGCCGCGTGATTGCGCTGACGGTCCTCGCCCCCGAAGACAACTTCCGGGCGCCATCGCCCGATGAGCTGTTCAATTCGTTCACGCCGATCATCCCTGGGGTGACCTGGTTCACCAAGCCGGTCCTGCTGGCGATCCTGAGCGCGCTCGTGGTGATCGCCGTCTGCTGGGTCGCCTTCGCCAAGCCGAAGCTCGTGCCGCGGGGCACCCAGAACGTCGTCGAGTACGGCTACATGTTCGTCCGCGACCAGATCGCCCGGCCGTTCCTCGGCAAGGACGCCGATCGGTGGATGGGCCTGCTGATCACGCTCTTCTTCCTGGTCCTGTTCTGGAACGTCCTGGGTGTGATCCCGCTCGCGCAGTTCCCGGTCGCCTCGCACATCGCGTTCCCGGCCGTGCTCGCGATCTCGATCTACGTGATCAAGGTCTACCTGGGCGTCAAGCACCAGGGCGGCATCGGTTACTTCAAGAACATGATGTTCCCGCCCGGTCTGCCCAAGCCGATCTACTTCCTCCTGGCGCCGATCGAGTTCCTCTCGAACATGATCATCGCACCGTTCACGCACGCGGTCCGACTGTTCGCGAACATGTTCGCCGGTCACATGCTGCTCGCGTTCTTCAGCATGGTCGGCTTCTGGTTCCTGTTCGAGAAGTTGACCCCCTTGGGTGCTCCCGTCGGCGTGGTGGGTGTGATCATGACGATCATCCTGACCGGGTTCGAGCTGTTCATCCAGTTCCTGCAGGCTTTCCTGTTCGCGATGCTGGCGTCGATGTACATCGGCGGCGCGCTGCACCCAGATCACTGAGAACCACATACCGGAATATCCATGACCGGTGGGACTCCCTTCACCGGCCGTCCAGTAAAGGAAATAGCAATGAGCGTTCTCGCTGAGGTCTCCGGCAACGTCACCGCCATCGGTTACGGTCTCGCCGCCATCGGCCCCGGCATCGGCGTCGGCATCATCTTCGGTCAGGGCGTGCAGGCCATCGCGCGTCAGCCCGAGGCTTACGGCCTGATCCGCCAGAACATGCTCCTCGGCTTCGTCCTCACCGAGGCCCTCGCCCTGATCGGTCTGGTCGCGCCCTTCATCTTCCAGGGCATCTAGGACCAGAAGAATTCTGACGAAAGGCTGCACCCATGATTAAGGCAGCTACGCTCCTCGCGCAGGAAGAAGGGGCGAACCCGCTCCTTCCGCACACGTTCGAGCTCGTCGTCGGTATCTTCTCGTTCCTCGTCGTCCTCCTCGTCGTCGGCAAGATTCTCGTTCCGCGCATCCAGAAGACTCTGGCCGAGCGGACCGACGCGATCGAGGGTGGCATCAAGAGGGCTGAGGAGGCCCAGGCCGAGGCGCAGAACCTCCAGCGGCAGTACGCGCAGCAGCTTGAGGAGGCCCGCCGCGAAGCCGGCAGGCTCCGTGAAGAGGCTCGCGAGCAGGCCGCGCAGATCAAGGCGGAGCTCCGCGAGGAGGCGCAGGCCGAGGCCCGTCGTCTCGTCGAGGCCGCGCACGCCCAGATCGAGGCCGACCGTGCCGCCGCGTTCGCGCAGCTCCGCACGGAGATCGGCCGTCTGTCCACGGACCTCGCGGGCCGCATCGTCGGCGAGTCCCTCGAGGACGAGGCCCGCCAGAGCCGCATCGTGGACAGGTTCCTCGACGAGCTCGAGAGCAGCAACGCGCAGGCGGTGCGCTAATGCGAGGTCTGAGCAGGACCTCGCTGGCAGAGGTCGAGGAGCGCTTCAACGCGGTCGCGGGCAGCGCCGACCTCGGCGCGCTCTCCGACGAGTTGTTCGCCGTCGCGGATCTGCTCGACCGCGAGCACGGCCTGCGCCGCGCGCTGTCCGACCCGGCCAGGCCCGGCGAGCAGAAGGCGGGCACCATCCGCGCCCTGCTCGGCGGCAAGGTCTCCGAGGCGGCCATCGCCACGACCGAGGCCGCGGTCTCGGCCCGGTGGTCGCGCGCCGGAGACCTGGCCGACTCGCTCGAACGGCTCGGCGTCGTCGCCGCTGCCGCTGAGGCGGAGAGCCAGTCCCGGCTCGACGACGTCGAGGACGAGCTCTTCCGCTTCGGCCGCATCGTCGCCGCCAACCCCGACCTCCGCCGCGCGCTCGCGGACGCGGCCGCGCCCGGCGAGGGCAAGCGGCAGTTGCTGAGCGACCTGCTCGGCGGCAAGGTCGCCCCCACCAGCCTGCGCCTGATCACGCAGCTGGCGGTGCACCCGCGAGGGCGTAGCCTGGAAATGGGCTTGGAGGAGTTCGGCCAGCTCGTGGCCCAGCAGCGCCAGCGCCTGGTGGCGGTCGTGCGCAGCGCGGTCGAGCTGTCCGACGCGCAGAAGCAGCGACTGGCCGGCTGGCTGCGCACCTCCTACGGTCGTGACGTGCACCTGAACGTCGAGGTGGACAAGCGAGTGCTCGGTGGGTTCTCGGTTCGCATCGGCGACGAGATGATCGACACCACGATCGTGGGACGAATTGAAGAAGTCCGCCGCCGGTTGGCCGGCTGAGGCGCAGTGAGCGCCGAATGAATAGGGAGACAGAGTAGAGATGGCGGAGCTTACGATCCGGCCGGACGAGATCCGGGACGCGCTTGAGCGCTTCGTCCAGGCGTACGAACCGGAAGGCGCCGCGCGCGAGGAGATCGGGACCGTCGTCGACGCCGGCGACGGCATTGCCCATGTCTCCGGCCTTCCCTCGGCGATGGCGAACGAGCTGCTCGAGTTCGAGGACGGCACGCGCGGCCTGGCCCTGAACCTCGACCCCCGAGAGATCGGCGTCGTGGTCCTGGGCGACTTCAGCAACATCGAGGAGGGCCAGACGGTCCGCCGGACGGGCGAGGTCCTGTCCGTGCCCGTCGGCGACAACTTCCTCGGCCGTGTGGTCGACCCGCTCGGCAACCCCCTCGACGGCAAGGGCGCGATCGAGTCCGAGGGCCTGCGCGCCCTCGAACTGCAGGCCCCTTCGGTCGTTCAGCGGCAGCCGGTGAAGCAGCCGCTGCAGACCGGCATCAAGGCGATCGACGCCATGACGCCGATCGGCCGCGGCCAGCGCCAGCTGATCATCGGTGACCGTGGCACGGGCAAGACGGCCGTCGCCGTGGACACCATCATCAACCAGCGCGACAACTGGCTCTCGGGCGACCCCGAGAAGCAGGTGCGCTGCGTCTACGTCGCGGTCGGCCAGAAGGGCTCGACGATCGCCCAGGTGCGTTCCCGTCTCGAAGAGGCCGGCGCCCTGGAGTACACCACGATCGTCGCCGCCCCGGCCTCCGACCCGGCCGGTTACAAGTACATCTCCCCTTACACCGGTTCGGCCATCGGCCAGCACTGGATGTACCAGGGCAAGCACGTCCTCATCATCTTCGACGACCTCACCAAGCAGGCCGACGCCTACCGCGCCGTCTCGCTGCTGCTTCGCCGCCCGCCGGGCCGCGAGGCGTTCCCCGGTGACGTCTTCTACCTCCACTCCCGTCTGCTGGAGCGCTGCGCCAAGCTCTCCGCCGACATGGGCGGCGGCTCGATGACCGGTCTTCCGATCATCGAGACCAAGGGCAACGACGTGTCGGCGTTCATCCCGACCAACGTCATCTCCATCACCGACGGCCAGTGCTTCCTGGAGACCGACTACTTCAACGCCGGTATCCGTCCCGCCATCAACGTCGGTATCTCGGTCTCCCGAGTCGGTGGCTCGGCGCAGATCAAGGCGATGCGCAAGGTGGCCGGCACGCTGCGTCTGTCGCTGTCGCAGTACCGCGACCTGGAGGCCTTCGCGGCCTTCGCCTCCGACCTGGACGCGGCCTCCCGCGCCCAGCTGGAGCGCGGTCAGCGCCTGACCGAGCTGCTCATTCAGCCGCAGTACTCGCCGTTCCCCGTGGAGCGGCAGGTCGTGTCGGTGTGGGCGGGCACGACGGGTGAGCTCGACGAGGTTCCGGTCGAGGACATCCGCCGCTTCGAGCAGGAGTTCCTCGACTACCTGCAGAGCAGCCACAAGGGCATCTTCGACAGCATCCGCGAGACCAACGAGCTGTCGGACGACGCGGTGACCAGCCTCAAGGACGCCGTCACGGAGTTCAAGAAGGGCTTCACCACCTCCTCGGGCGAGCTCCTGGTCAAGGACGAGCCGGTGGCGCCGCTCGAAGCCGGCGAGGTCGGCCAGGAGAAGATCAAGAAGGTCGTCCGTCCGGCGACGGAGAAGTAGCTCATGGGTGCCCAGCTAAGGCTGCTGCGGCGGCGGATCAAGTCGGTCAAGTCGACCGCCAAGATCACGCGTGCCCAGGAGCTCATCGCCTCCTCGCGGATCGTGAAGGCGCAGATGCGGATGCAGGCGGCGCTGCCGTACGAGCGTGAGATCACTCGCGCCGTCACCGGCGTCGTCAGCAACGCGGCCAGCGTCGACCATCCGTTGACCGTGGCGAAGGAGAACCCCGCCAAGGCGGGCGTCCTCATCGTCACCAGCGACAGCGGGTTCTGTGGCGGCTTCAACGCCAACGTCCTGCGCGAGGCCGAGGCCCTGCGCGGGCTGCTGGAGAGCCGCGGCCTGACGGTGGTGCCGTTCGTCACCGGCCGGAAGGGTGTCACCTGGCACACCTTCCGCAACCGTACGATGGGCGGCCAGTGGGTGGGCTTCTCCAGGAAGCCGGCCTACGCCGACGCCAAGGAGATCGCGCAGATCCTGATCGACTCCTTCAAGGAAGAGGCGGGGATCGACGAGATCCACATCGTCTCGACCGAGTTCGTCTCGATGCTGACCCAGAACGTCGTGGTCAAGCGCGTGCTGCCGCTGGAGGTCGAGGAGACCGAGGCGACGGCGAGCGAGACGATCCCGCCGTACTTCGAGTTCGAGCCCACCGCGGGCGACGTCCTCGAAACGCTGCTGCCGCGCTATGTGGAGTCCCGCATCTTCACGGCGCTGCTGCAGTCGGCTGCTTCGGAGGAGGCTGCGCGCCGCCGCGCCATGAAGTCCGCCACGGACAACGCCAACGAGCTGATCCGCGTGTTCACCATGCAGATGAACCAGGCTCGCCAGGCCGAGATCACCCAGGAAATCAGCGAGATCGTCGGTGGCGCCAACGCGCTGGCTGACGCCGCAGCGGGGAAAGAGTGAAATGACTGCAGAGGCTGTTGAGACTGTTGAGCCCACGTCGGCCGGTGCCGGTCGTGTGGCCAGCGTCAAGGGGCCCGTCGTCGACGTGGAGTTCCCCGTCGAGGCGATGCCCGACATCTACAACGCGCTCAACGTCGAGGTGACCCTCGGCGGCGAGACCAAGACCCTGACCATGGAGGTCGCCCAGCACCTGGGTGACAACGTGGTCCGCGCCATCTCCATGCAGCCCACCGACGGCCTGGTCCGCGGTACGGCCGTCACCGACTCCGGCCACCCGATCTCGGTGCCCGTCGGCGACGTCGTCAAGGGTCACGTGTGGAACACGCTCGGCGAGTCGCTCGACGTGCCGACCGCTTCGCTCCAGATCACCGAGAAGTGGGGCATCCACCGGCCGTCGCCGCCCTTCGACCAGCTCGAGTCCCGTACCGAGATGCTGGTCACGGGTATCAAGGTCATCGACCTGCTCACCCCGTACGTGCAGGGTGGCAAGATCGGCCTGTTCGGTGGCGCCGGTGTGGGCAAGACGGTTCTCATCCAGGAGATGATCCGCCGTGTCGCCCGCAACTTCGGTGGCACCTCGGTGTTCGCCGGCGTCGGCGAGCGCACCCGTGAGGGCAACGACCTCTGGCTGGAGATGGAGGAGGCGGACGTCCTCAAGGACACCGCGCTCGTCTTCGGCCAGATGGACGAGCCGCCGGGCACCCGTCTGCGGGTGGCCCTGTCCGCGCTGACGATGGCGGAGTACTTCCGCGACGTGCAGAAGCAGGACGTGCTGCTGTTCATCGACAACATCTTCCGCTTCACGCAGGCGGGCTCGGAGGTCTCCACCCTCCTCGGCCGCATGCCGTCCGCGGTGGGTTACCAGCCGACGCTGGCCGACGAGATGGGTGTGCTCCAGGAGCGCATCACCTCGACGCGCGGTCACTCGATCACCTCGATGCAGGCGATCTACGTGCCCGCCGACGACATCACCGACCCGGCCCCGCACAACGCGTTCGCGCACCTCGACGCGCAGACCGTTCTGTCCCGGCCGATCTCGGAGAAGGGCATCTACCCCGCGGTGGACCCGCTCGACTCCACCTCCCGGATCCTCGACCCGCAGGTCGTGGGCGAGGAGCACTACCGGGTGGCCCAGGAGACCAAGCGGATCCTGCAGAAGTACCGCGAGCTCCAGGACATCATCGCGATCCTCGGTATCGACGAGCTGTCCGAAGAGGACAAGGTCACCGTGCAGCGGGCCCGTCGTATCGAGCGGTTCCTGTCGCACCCGATGTACGCCGCCGAGGCGTTCACCGGCCAGCCGGGCGAGAACGTCCCGCTGGACGAGACGATCGCCTCCTTCAAGGGCCTGTGCGCCGGCGAGTACGACCACCTGCCCGAGCAGGCGTTCTTCATGGTCGGCGGCATCGACCAGGCCGTGGCCAAGGCCAAGGAACTCGAGCGTCGCTGATCGCCCTACGGTAGTGGCACGGGCGTGAGAACCCGTGCCACTACCTGATCGGAAAGGAACCTACAGAAGTGGCGAAGCTACGCGTAGGGGTTGTCTCACCCGAGCGTGAGATCTGGTCGGGCGAGGCCGACATGGTGATTGCCAAGACCGTGGACGGCGAGATCGGTATTATGCCGCAACACGCACCTGTGCTCGGCGTTCTCGTCGAGGGCGGCGTGCTGCGCGTCAAGCGGGAAGGCGAGCCCGAGCTCGTCGCGGCCGTTCACGGGGGGTTCATCTCCGTGGCCGACGATGAGGTGTCGGTGCTCGCCGAGGTCGCCGAGCTCGGTTCCGAGGTCGACGTCGCGGCCGCCCGAGACGCTCTCGACCGGGCTCAGGCTTCGATCGAGGCCAACCAGGAGGACGCCGACGCGGCGATCGAGGCGAAGCGGGCCAGGGCCCGGCTGCGCGCGGCGGGCGAAGAGGTTTAATACATACAACGGGATTCAGGGGGGCGGCCATGGTGGCGACGGTTTCGGTTTTGTTGTTGCTGCTGGTCGCCCTCGTGGTCCTGCGAGGGATGACGCTCGCCCGCTCGCGCGGCAGCGTCCCCTGTCGGCTGAAAGTAGAGAGCCGGGGCTGGCAGAGCGGGGTAGCCCGCTACGCCGACGGTGAGCTCCACTGGATTCCGCTCATGAGCGTCCGTCTGAGGCCGCGCCACGCGATCGCGAGGCGCGGCCTCGTCGTTTCCGCCCGGCGTGAGATCGACGGCGGCCTCTACGCCGTCGACTGCGGCGGCACCACGCGCGGCCTGTCGCTGGCGATGAGCGCCGACGCGCTCACCGGGTTCCTGGCCTGGCTGGAGTCGGCGCCGCCCAGCGCGTACCTCGACGTCGCCTAGCGGGTGCCGCCGGGCTTCCAGAGGATCTCGTTGCCGCCGTGGGCGACCCGGCAGGCGATGAAGAGCAGGTCGGACAGCCTGTTGAGGTATTTGGCGGTCAGCGGGTTGACGTCGTCGTGGGCCTGGAGCGCCGCCCACGTGGTGCGCTCGGCCCTGCGTACGGTCACCCGGGCCAGGTGCAGCGCGGCCGTGGCCGGGTCGCCGCCGGGCAGGATGAAGCTGCGCAGCGGCTTGAGCTCGGCGTTGAGCCGGTCGCACTGCTCCTCCAGCCGGTCGATGTAGGACTGCTCCACCCGCAGCGGCGGGAACTCCGGATCGTCCACCACGGGCGTGGCCAGGTCGGCCCCCACGTCGAACAGCTCGTTCTGGATGCGCACGAGGACCGCCACGAGGTCGGCGGACAGGGTGCCATGGGACAGGGCCAGGCCCAGGCAGGCGTTGGCCTCCTCGACGTCGGCGTACGCGGCCAGCCGGGTGTCGGTCTTGGCGGCGCGGCTCATGTCGCTCAGGTTGGTGGTGCCGTCGTCGCCCGTACGGGTGTAGATGCGGGAGAGGACGACGGGCTTGTCCTTGTCGGCACGCGTCATGGACCCAGCGTAATGACAAATGTCATCCGAGCGGGACGCGCTTTCCATGTCACCTCCATGATTTCCACGACTACCAGGACGAACGCCATCAAAGCCACTATTTACCCATGACGAGAGAGAGGGCCTGATGCTCGAGATCAGCGAGCTGCGCAAGCGCTTCGCCGGCGGTCCCGACAGCCCCGGTGGCAAGGTCGCGCTGGACGGGATCAGCTTCACGGTACGTCCGGGCGAGATGTACGGCTTCGTGGGCGCGAACGGCGCGGGCAAGACGACGACGATGCGCATCGTCATGGGCGTGCTCCAGGCCGATTCCGGATCGGTGCGCTGGCGGGACCGGCAGCTGGGCCACGACGACCGGACGCGCTTCGGCTACATGCCCGAGGAACGCGGGCTGTACCAGAAGATGCGGGTCGCCGAGCAGATCGAGTACTTCGGCCGGCTGCACGGGCTCGCCCCGGCAGCGGCGAAGAAGGCCGCCGACGACCTCATCGAGCGGCTGGGGCTGACCGAGCGCAGGGGCGACGCGGTGCAGGCGCTGTCGCTGGGCAACCAGCAGCGCGTGCAGCTCGCCGTGGCGCTGGTGCACGACCCCGAGGCGCTGATCCTGGACGAGCCGTTCTCCGGGCTCGACCCTCTCGCCGTGGACGCCCTGGCCGGAGCCCTCCAGGAGCGGTGCAGGAGCGGCGTGCCGGTGATCTTCTCCAGCCACCAGCTCGACCTGGTGGAGCGGCTGTGCGACTCGGTGGGCATCGTCTCCGGCGGCCGGATGGTCGCCACGGGCACGGTGGCCGAGCTGCGCGCCGCCGAGGGCGAGACGTTGCGCGTGGACGTCCGCGACCCCGCCCCGGGCTGGGCCGACGGCCTGCCGGGCACGGTGGCCGTCCACGGCGACCTGCACACCTTGCGGACGACCGAAGGTGACGACCAGGAGATCCTGCGCCGCGCCATGAAGGCGGGCCGCGTCGAGCACTTCGGCGTCGAGCAGCCGACCCTCACCGAGATCTTCAAGGAGGCCGTGGCATGAACGGACTGATGCTGATCGCCCGCCGCGAGATCGTGACGCAGGTGCGCACGAAGACGTTCCTCGTCGGCCTGCTGGTGACCGTCATCCTGGTGGCGGCGGTGTCGTTCGCTCCCAAGATCATGGGCGGGAACGACTCGTACACGCTGGGCACGGTCAACTCCCAGCAGCTCCCGCTGAAGGCCGCCGCGCCGGAGGCCGAGTTCGAGTGGCGCACCTTCCCGGACGAGGCCGCGGCCAAGAAGGCCGTGCTGGCCGGCGACGTGGACGCGGTGCTGGTCAACGGCGACAAGGTGCTCACCGACGGCGAGGTCGACTCCAAGCTCGGCGTGCTCATGCAGAGCACCAACCGGGAGATGCGCCTCGGCGCGGCCGGGGTGACGATCCCGCCGCTACAGATGGTCTCCGTGGGCGTGGACACCCGCTACCAAGCCGCCAAGACCGGGATCGCCGTGGTGCTGGTGCTCGTCCTGTTCATGCTGCTCATGGGCCAGGTCATGATGGTGGCCATGGGCGTGGTGGAGGAGAAGGGCAGCAGGATCGTGGAGATCCTGCTGGCGGCGGTGCGCCCGTGGCAGCTGCTCGCCGGGAAGATCGTCGGGCTGGGCGTGCTCGGGTTGATCAACCTGCTCACGATCCTCGCCGTCGGCCTGATCGCCACCTCGGCGTCGGGCTTCGCCGCCGACTTCCCGCCGGGCATCCCGGGGCTGGTGGCCGCCGTGCTGGTCTGGTTCGTGCTCGGGTACGCGTTCTTCGCCACGCTCGCGGCGGCGTTCGCCTCGCTGGTCTCCCGCCAGGAGGAGGTGAGCAGCGTGATGTCGCCGCTGACGATGCTCATCATGGTCACGTACTTCGTGGCCTTCTACGCCACCAACGATCCCACGGGCACGCTGGCCACGGTCATGTCCTACATCCCGCCGTTCTCGTCGATGATCATGCCGGTCCGCATGGCGGCGGCCGACGTGCCGATGTGGCAGGTGGCGGCGTCCATGGCGGCGATGGCGGTGGCCGTGCTGGCGGTGCTGTCGTTCGGCGCCAAGGTCTACGAGCGGGCGGTACTGCGGACGGGCGCCCGGCTCAAGCTCGGCGACGTGCTGCGCGCGGGCTAGATGGACGCGATCACGCGGGCACGCCGCTCGACCCGCCGGATGCTGAACTCGACGCTCGCGATCATGTGGATCTTCCTGGTCGCCTCGGCGGTGTTCGGCCTCGGCGCCGGGTCGGTCGGCTGGCCGCGGCTCGTGCCCGCGACGGTCGCCGCGCTCGCCTTCACCTGGCTCTTCGTCCGGGTCGTGGCCTCGGTCCTGGAGCGCCGGTATCCCACGAGAGAGATCGTGTGGACCGGCGCTCTGGCGTTCCTGGCGGCGGTGCTGGGCGGGGCCGACCCGATGGGCTGGGGGTTCGTGCCCATGGTCTGGCTGTCGGTGGCGGTGATCGGGCTGCCGAGCCGCCGGGCGCTGGCTTTGGGTGTGGCGACGTGCGCGGTCTGCATCGGGCTCGGCGCGCTGGCCGTGCTGGGCGGGACGGGTCTGCTCGCGGAGAGCGGTGACACCTTCCTCGTCTCGCTGGTCATCATCGCCGCCCTCGACGTCCTGTGGGCCGCGGCGCTGCCCTGCACCAACCGGATGTGGGCCTGGATCTGGACCCTGGCCGTGCAGGCCCACGACGGCCGCGAGGCGCACACCCGGCTGGCCCTGGCCGAGGAGCGGCTGCGCTTCGCCAGGGACCTGCACGACCTGGTCGGCCACCAGCTCTCCGCCATCGCCGTCAAGACCGAGCTGGCCGTGCGCCTGGCCGACGCCGACGTCCGGGCGGCCAAGGACGAGATGGCGGAGGTGAACACGCTGACCCGCAAGGCCCTGCGTGAGCTGCGGCAGGCCGTGCGCGGCTACCGCGAACTTGACTTGACCGCTGAGCTGAATAGCGTGAGGGGAGTGCTCGAAGCGGCGGGCGTCCGCTGCGAGGTGCGTCTGCCGCACCGCGAGCTGCCCCCGGGGGTCGCGCCGGTGTTCGCCTACGCGGTGCGCGAGGCGGTCACCAACGTCCTGAAGCACAGCGCCGCGACCTTCTGCGACATCACGCTGCGCTTCACCGACCAGGAGGCGGAACTGGCGGTGCGCAACGACGGAGTGGCCCGCAGGCAGGCCGAGGACCTGGGCAGCGGGCTGATCGGCATGAGTGAGCGGATGGCCGCCGTGGGCGGGAGCATGACGGCCCTTCCCATCGGCGACGGACAGTTCCTGCTGACGGCGGTCGTGTCACTGCCGATAGCTGGGTAGAGGAGGAGAGCGGGGGTTTCGATCCCGGCGACCACACGCCATGTGCGTGACTGAGGAGGTGGCATGCGCGTCCGGCGCAATCCACGAGGCCAGACGGTACGGATCGGTGCCCGGCTCGACGCCGGCACGTCGGCCGGCGTGCGCGAACGGCTGCACGCCGCGCTCGACGCCGGCGAGGGCGACCTCATCCTCGACCTCTCCAAGCTGGAGATGATCGATGCCACCGGCCTCGGGGTGCTGGTCGGGGCGCATCGGCGCGCGATCAGCGTGCAACGCCGCCTCGTACTTCGGGGGGTGCCCCCGCGGATCATGAGGATCCTGGCGGTGACCCGGCTGAATCGGGTCCTGCACGTCGAGGTTCCCGCGGCCGCGGTGGCCTGAGGTCACATATCGGGGCCGGGTGCCGATCAGCCGTCGCCCGCGCCCTTTCCGCGAGCCGAATATAGATGGAATGTAGATTTCGGGTCGGCCGCTATCATGGGCGTGGGCTCCGGGAAAGAACTTCGAAAGTGATTATTTCGTGACCCCATCACTGCGGGTAATCGGCGGGTCACGACGGACTCAGGCTGCGGATGAAGATGTGCACGGCCACCTCCACGAGTTCGTCGATGCCCGGCTGCTCCTCGGCCAGTATCCATTCGATCAGCAGCTCTTGTAGTGCGCCAATTACGCCAAGTGCCACCAGTCGCCGATTGAGCGTCGGGCCCTGCGGGAAATCCGCCGAGGCCTCCTCCACGAGCCGGGCGAAGGCGTCCACCGCCCGCTGACGCGAGGCTGTCAGGACGTCGCCCGATCTGCGCACCTCCAGGTGCATGATGCGGGCCCGCCGCCAGTCGGCGGCGGCGAACTCGATATAGGCGCGAATCCCCGCCTTGACTCTTCCGTCAAGCGTGCTCGGCGCCTCCTGTAACGCTTTGGCCACAACCGCGAGGCTTTCCTCGACGCACCGCTCGTGCAGCGCCTGGAGCAACTCCTCGCGGCCGCCGAAACATTCGTAGAAGGCGCGGTTGGAGATCCGCGCCTCCGAGCACAATCTTTCGATGGTCGTCGCCGCGAAACCTGGTTTCGCGTATAGCGTGTAGGCGGCCGTCATCAGCCGCTCGCGTCTGTCCGCCAGCCTTTGCTCGGCCGACATTCCCCGGTAAGACCGGTTCACATTCCACCCGTCCAACATGATCGTGGCCCCCAGAGCACACAATTATGGACGGATGATCGGATTTGGGAAAGAGCGCGATGATTATCTTTTACGTCGCCCGTGCAAGAACGTGACAAGCCTGATCAGTCGCTCAAGCTCATCCGGCCCCCTCCTGAACGAGGTCAGGTTCATGCCGGGCAGGGCGAAGCGCTGGCGGGAGACCGCCTTTGGCCTGGTGAACTCACGTAGGCCGTCGGCGCCGTGGATGCGGCCGAACCCCGAGTCGCCGATTCCGCCGAACGGCAGCGCGGGCACCCCGGCGAAGGAGATCACCGAGTTGACGGCGGTCATCCCGGTACGCATCGCGCGCGCGAGCTGCGTCGCCCGGCGGGCGTTCCGCGAGAAGATCGTGCCCGCCAGTCCGTACGCCGAGGCGTTGGCCAGCTCCAGCGCCTCCTGCGCGTCGCGGGTGCGCCGGACGGTGATCGTCGGCCCGAACGTCTCCTCCCGCACGGCCGGCGAGTCCTCCGGCACGTCCGCCACGATCACGGGGTCCACGAACGGCGCCCGTACGGAGTCGGGGCCGCCTGTCACTACTTTTCCGGACTTGGTGGCGTCGTCGATGTGCCGCCTGATGATGTCGAGCTGGGCGGGCATGGTGATCGGGCCGTAGTCCTGGCCTGCCTTGACCTTGGCGGCCCGCTCCGACAGCTCCCGCATGAACGGCTCGTACACCGCGTCCACCACGTAGACCCGCTCGACGCCCGCGCAGGTCTGGCCCGCGTTCGACATCGCGCCCCACAGGCAGGCGTCGGCCGCGGCGGGCAGGTCGGCGTCGGCGTCCACGATGAAGGCGTCCTTGCCGCCGCACTCGGCCACGATGGGCGTGAGGTTCTCCGCGCACGCCGCCATGACCCGCTTGGCGGTGGCGGTGGAACCGGTGAAGGCCACCTTCCGCACCCGGGGGTCGGCGGCCAGCGCCGCGCCGGTCTCGCCGAGCCCGGTCACCGTCTGCAGCACCGGCTGCTCGGGCACCGACTCGGCGAACAGCTCCGCCAGACGCACGCCGACCCCGGGGGTGAGCTCGCTGGGCTTGAACACGACGGCGTTGCCGGCCGCCAGCGCGTACGCGATGGAGCCCATCGGGGTGAACACCGGGTAGTTCCACGGGCCGATCACGCCGACCACGCCGAGCGGCAGGTATTCGAGCGTGGCGGCCAGGTTGAGCCCGAGCATGCCGGTGGCCACGCGGTGGCGGCCCAGCACCTTGGCGGCGTTGCGGGCCGCCCAGTCGAGGTGCGTGACGGCCAGCACGATCTCCAGCGTGGCGTCGCCGACGGGCTTGCCGGTCTCCTCGTGCACGAGCGCGGCCAGCTCCCGCAGACGCCGCGTGATGACCGCCTTGTAGTCGAGCAGGCGGCGTCTGCGCTCCTCCGGAGGCAGGGCCGCCCACCACTCCGCAGCTGCCCCGGCCCTGGCCACCGCCTCGTGCACGGCCTGGGCGTCGTGTTTCGGGTGACTGCCGACGACCTCGCCGGTAGCCGGGTTCAGTGAGTCGAACGTCAGCGTGGACATGGCGTCACGATAAACCGGTAAGCCGTCGCTTACTAGCTCTGGGGTGGGCGCAGCATCCCCCAGACCGGCGGCCCGTCCGGCAGCGTGAACCGCTCGGTGACCACGAACCCGAACCGCTCGTAGAAGGGCACGTTGGACTCCTTGCTGCTCTCCAGGTAGACCGGCAGGCCGCCGCACCTGGCCAGGCCCGCGCGCATCAGCGCGCCGCCGACCCCGGTGCCCTGGAGCTCGGGCACCGTGCCGAGCTGGGCCAGGTACCAGTAGGGGCCGGCGGGCTTGTGCCGGGCGAACTCCGCCTCCAGCAGCAGGCCCTGGTGCACCCGGTCGCCCATGGCCTCGACCAGGCCGGGAATCGCCGCCTCGTCGTCGGGCCGGTGGCCCGGCGGGTCCCACAGCGCGACCCCCGCCACGGCGCCGCCCCCGCTGGGCGCCGTCTCGGTGATCGCGTGCGTGTGCCGGGCCAGCGTGGCGAACATCCCCGCCGCGCCGCGGTTGCCGGGCAGCAGCCACCCGATCACCGGATCGTCGTGGAAGGCCCTGGCCAGCGCCTGGCCCGCGGCGTCGAAGTCGTCCGACTCCCTGACGTCCACCGTCACCCCTCCGCGAACCATGAGCCGTGGAAGCCGGCCGGCACCCGCCTGGGCAGCCGCACCGACGCGACGTCGGACAGATCGCTCGCGTCCAGCACCACCAGCTCGGACGACTCCCCGGAGGTGACGATCGACAGCAGCCACCCCTCGTCCTCGCCCTTGGCTCCCTCGGCCGGCACGAAGACGGCCTCGCCGGTGCTGCCGCCGGTCCTCCTGGCCTGGGTGGAGCCGTCGCGCTGGTCGTACTTGACGACGGCCTCGGCGCTCACCGTGTAGAGGTAGCGGCTGGGCCGTCCGAGCAGGTCCTCGTTGAACGTGGGGAACTCCACGCCGCGGTCGTCCAGCGCCTCCTCCTTGGCCGTGCCGTCGGCCGGGTCGAGGATCCAGCGGTGCAGGGCGGCGGCGCCGGCGGCCCCCGCGTGCCTGGCCGGGTCCGCCGCGCCGCCGATCTGGTCCCAGACCGTGGACCAGGCTTCGGGGGAGTAGCGGGCGGCGTTCAGGACGACACGTCCCCGCTCGTCCTCCCAGGCGTTGCCGACGTGGAACACGTAGCAGGGGTCGACGTCGAACCAGCGCGTCGGGCCGCCCGCCCGGGGGGTGACGCCGATCCTGGCGCCGTAGCCGTCCTCCCAGGCGTACGGCATGCCCTGGCGGTTGAGGTCGAACACCACGGGCAGGTCGAGCCAGACCAGGTGGTGCTCGGTGACGGCGAAGTCGTGCATCATCGTCGGCCCCGGCACCTCGATCTCCCTGCTCTCCACCAGCTCGCCGGCGGCCGAGAGCCGGTGGTAGGTGAGGAACGGCGGGAAGTACCCGTAGCCGAAGAAGTGCAGCTCACCGGTGAGCGGGTCCTGCTTGGGGTGGGCGGTCATCGCGGTGGTCAGCCGTCCGCCGAAGTCGCACGGGCCCACGGTGGCCAGCTCGGGCGTCACCTCGTGCGGCAGGCCGTTCTCCACCAGCGCCAGGATGCGCCCGGCGTGCCGGACGACGTGCGTGTTGGCCGTCACGGCGGCCCGATCGACCCCGGCGTCGGAGACGAACGGCGCGTCGTCGGTGAACTTGCTGGTCCGCACCCACCGGTTGCGGTACCACTCGGCCCGCCCGTCCCGCAGCCGGATGCCGTGCAGCATGCCGTGCCCGGCGAACCAATGACCGGGGTCCTCGCCCGGCCGGGGGTTGGGCCCGTTGCGGAAGTAGCGCCCGGTCAGCTCGCCGGGGAGCACACCCGTGACCTCAAGGTCACGCGCCTCGATCTCGTCGGGCACGGGCGCCAGATCGCCGCTGAGGTACGAAGGAACGCTCATGAACACTCCAATCTCGATAGGTCGAAACTAGAATGTCCATGAGCGACCTGTCAACACAGGAATGTCAGGCCATGAGAAATCCCGGCCCGTTCGGGGCCGGGAGGGTCAGAAGAGGGTCGGGTTCTCCGGCTCGATGCCGCGCAGGGCGTCGTAGTCGAGGGTGACGCAGTCGATGCCCCGGTCGGTGGCGAGCACCCGCGCCTGCGGCTTGATCTCCTGCGCCGCGAACACCCCGCGCACCGGCGCGATCAGCGGGTCGCGGTTGAGCAGGTCCAGGTAGCGGGTGAGCTGCTCGACGCCGTCGATCTCGCCGCGCCGCTTGATCTCGATCGCCACCGTCGCGCCCAGCGCGTCACGGCAGAGGATGTCGACCGGGCCGATGGCCGTCATGTACTCGCGGCGGATCAGCGAGTAGCCCTCGCCCAGGGTCGTGATGTGCTCGGCCAGCAGCTCCTGGAGGTGGGCCTCCACGCCGTCCTTGATCAGGCCGGGGTCGACGCCCAGCTCGTGGCTGGAGTCGTGGATGATCTCCTCCATCGTCAGGACCAGCTTCTCGCCGGTCTTGCCGTGGGTGACCGTCCAGGTGCCGCCGTCCTCCTTGAGCTTGCACGGCGGGTTCATCCAGTTGAGCGGTTTGAAGGCGCGGTCGTCGGCGTGGATGCTGACGCTCCCGTCCGCCTTGATGAGGACGAGCCTAGGCGCCATCGGCAGATGTGCCGTGAGCCGTCCGATGTAATCCACGCTGCATCGCGCGATGACCAGCCGCATGACGTCCCACCTTAGCGGCTCTGGAAAACTGGTCGCATGGCGTTTGAAACGGTGGGAGTTGTCGGGCTCGGCACGATGGGTGCCGGGATCGCCGAGGTCTTCGCGCGCGCCGGGCTGCGGGTGATCGGCGTCGAGGCCGACGTCGAGGCGCTGGCCCGAGGGCGCGGGCACGTCGAGCGCTCCACGGCCAGGGCGGCCGACCGGGGCAAGCTGACGGCCGAGCAGCGGGCCGCGATCCTGGGCCGCATCACGCTGACCACTTCGCGCGAGGACCTGCGCGAGGTCGACCTCGTGATCGAGGCGATCCCCGAGGTGCTCGACCACAAGATCTCGCTGTTCCAGGACCTCGACCGCATCTGCAAGCCCGAGACCGTCCTGGCCACCAACACCTCCTCGCTGCCGGTCACCGCCGTCGCCGCCGCCACCGGCCGGCCCGAGCGGGTCGTCGGCATGCATTTCTTCAACCCGGCGCCGGTCATGCGGCTGGTCGAGGTGGTGGGCACGGTGGTGACCGCGCCCGGGGTGGTCTCCGAGGTCTGCGAGCTGGCCGGGCGGCTGGGCAAGACGGCCGTCCCGGCGGGCGACCGGGCCGGGTTCGTGGTCAACCGGCTGCTCCTGCCCTACCTCAACCACGCCGCCGTCCTGCTGGAGCTGGGCATCGCCACGCGCGACGGCATCGACGACGCCATGCGGCTGGGCGTGGGGCTGCCGATGGGGCCGTTCGCGCTGCTCGACCTGATCGGGCTCGACACCGCGTACGAGGTGATGGAGGTGCTGTTCGACGAGACGCGCGACCGCCGGCACGCGCCCTCGCCGCTGCTGCGCGAGCTGGTCACCGCCGGGCTGCTCGGCCGCAAGACCGGCCACGGCTTCTACGGGCCGCAGGAGCCG
Source organism: Nonomuraea sp. NPDC049607 (assembly GCF_040675375.1). Taxonomy (NCBI): domain Bacteria; kingdom Bacillati; phylum Actinomycetota; class Actinomycetes; order Streptosporangiales; family Streptosporangiaceae; genus Nonomuraea; species Nonomuraea sp. NPDC049607. The sequence goes on along the minus strand of NZ_JBFAOV010000007.1, from coordinate 85,584 downwards.
CCCAAAGAGCCGGAGAAGTCGACGGTCATCACCTTCGGGATCGACGGGCCCGACGTCCACGGGCTCGGCGAGCGGCTGCGGGCGTCCGGATTCCGCCCGTCCGATTCGCCGGACACCGTGCTGCGGTGCACCGATCGTCCCGTGATCGAGTACGCCGCACGCCTGTCCGACCCCACCAGGATGGTCGGCGTGCACGTCGTCGGCGACAAGGTGGCCGAGCTGGCCGGCACCGCGCTCACCTCGCCCGCGGCCGCCAAGGCGGCGCGCGACCTGATGCGGGTGGCCGGTCTGGTGCCCGTCTCGTGCAAGGACCGGGCCGGGTTCGTGGCCGACGCCCTGCTCTTCCCCTACCTCAACGACGCCGTCCGCATGTACGACGCCGGCTACGCCTCCATCGCCGACATCGACGCCGCCATGCGGCTGGGCTGCGGCTACCCGGCCGGCCCGTTCGAGATGCTGGGCTACCTCGGCCTGGCCAGGGTCCGCGACGGCCTCAGGGCCCTCTACGCCGAATACCGCGAGCCCGCCTTCGCCCCCGCCCCCCTGCTCGACCAGCTCGTCACCGCCGGTGTGAGCGAGTTCCCCCGCTCATGAGCCCCCGCCGCGCCCGCCGGCGGGACGACTCCCGCCCTCTCGGCCTTCCCACCGGCAACGACAAGGTGGAGGAATGGCCGGACGGCGACTGGAAGGTGCGCATGCTCACGGGCGCGTCCTCGACCAAGACCTACCGCTGCCCCGGCTGCGACCAGGAGATCCTGGGCGGCAGGCCGCACCTGGTCGCCTGGCCCGACTGGCCGGGCGGCGACGAGGAGCGCCGCCACTGGCACCCGACCTGCTGGCGCAAGAGACTCGACCGCGGCCCCGGCCGCAGCCGCTACTAGGAGGACCCCCGTGGAGATTCGCGCGGCCACCGTGCTGCCCGCCCGACGTGAACCGATCGAGCTGCAGACGGGCGACGGCCTGACCCTGGTCGGCGAGCTGGCCCAGCCCCTCGACCGGCCGCCCGTGGCCACCCTGGTCACACTGCATCCGCTGCCCACCCATGGCGGGTTCATGGACAGCCACGTCTACAAGAAGGCCGCCAACCGGCTGCCCGCGCTCGCCGACCTCGCCGTGCTGCGCTTCAACACGCGCGGCACCGGCTCCGAGCGCGGCACCTCCGGCGGCACGTTCGACGGCGGCGAGGGCGAGCGGTTCGACGTGGCGGCGGCGCTGGAGTACGCCGAGTTCCACGACCTGCCGCGGGTGTGGGTGGTGGGCTGGTCCTTCGGCACCGAGCTGACCCTGAAGTGGGCGCACGACCCTCTCGTCGAGGGTGCGATCCTGCTCTCCCCCCCGCTCCACAGGGCCACCGACGACGACCTCGACGCGTGGGCCGGGTTCGGGCGGCCGCTGGTGGCGCTGGTGCCCGAGTTCGACGACTACCTGCGTCCCGAGGAGGCCCGGCGGCGGTTCGCCAGGGTGCCGCAGGCCGAGGTCATCGGCGTGGACGGCGCCAAGCACCTGTGGGTGGGCGAGCCCTACGTCCGGATCGTCCTGAACGAGATCGTCCGGCGGGTCAATCCGGAGGCGTACCCGCTGCCGACGGACATCTGACGGTCACCTCCAGCCCGCCCTCCGGCCGCGCGACCACCTCCAGCGTCCCGTGGTGGGCCCGGACGACGGCGGCGACGATCGACAGGCCCAGCCCCAACCCGTCGCCGACCGCCCTGCGGCCGCTCTCCAGCCGCTGGAAAGGCTGGAGCAGCGTCGCGACCCGGTCGGGCGGGATCACCGGGCCGCTGTTGGCGACGGTGAGCGTGGCCAGGCCCGCCCGCACGTCCGTGGCCACCGAGATCCACCCGTCCGGTATGTTGTGCCGCGCCGCGTTGTCCAGCAGGTTCGCGACCAGGCGTTCGAGCAGGGCGGGGTCACCGGAGGCGGGCGCGGGCCGCAGCGCCGCCTCGACGCGGAGCGACGGGCCCGGCCGCCGGTCGAGCACCTGCCCGGCGACGGCGGCCAGGTCGAGCGGCTCCCGGTGGTCCAGGCCCTGCTCGCTCCTGGCCAGGACGAGCAGCGCCTCGATGAGCCGTTCCTGATGCCGGCCGGCCGCCAGCAGGCGGTCAAGGACGTGGCGCAGCGCCGCGGCGTCGGCGTCCGGGTCGGCCAGCGCGACCTCGGCCATGGCGCGCTGGAGGGTCAGCGGTGTGCGCAACTCGTGGGAGGCGTTGGCCACGAACCGCCGCTGCGCGGTGAAGGCGGCCTCCAGCCGATCCAGCAGGTCGTCGAAGGTGTCGGCCAGCTTCTTCAGCTCGTCGTCCGGGCCGGACGCGGCCAGCCGCCTGTCCAGCCGGTCGGCCGTGATGCGCCGGACGGTCGCCGTCATGTCGTGCAGCGGCCGCAGCACCCGTCCGGCCGTCAGCCATCCCAGCAACATCGACGCGAACGCCATGACCACGAGGGCGATCACCGAGTTGACCAGCAGCCTGCGCAGCCCGGCCGCCTGCTGCTCGGCCAGGTACGCCAGGTCCACCCGCGGCTCCGGCACGGCCGGCCCCCCTGGCAGGACGGGAGCGGTCGGCGCGCCGGGGAACGGCGAGTGCGCGACCAGCAGGTAGATCAGGGCGACCAGCAGCATGCCGGCGGCCAGGAACAGGCCGCTGTAGAGCAGCGTCAGCCGCAGCCGTACGGTCCGTCGCACGCCGGGGCACCTCCGCCCGTGTCCGAACCGGCTCTGGGACCGGCCATCCGGTAGCCGGCCTGCGGGACGGTCTCGATCAGCGGCGCTCGCCGAGCCTGCGGCGCAACCGGCTGACCGTCACCTTCACGGTCTGCGTGAACGGGTCGGCGAACTCGTCCCACCCGCGTTCGAGCAGCTGCTCGGCCGAGACCACCGCGCCGCCGGCCGACAGCAGCAGCTCCAGCACCGCGAACTCCTTCGGGCTGAGCGCCAGCCGGCGCCCGTCGCGGGTGGCGACCCGCGTGGACGGGTCCAGCCGCAGCCCGTCATGGACCAGCACCGGCGGCAGCGCCGGACGCGCCCGCCTGGCCAGCGCCCTGATCCTGGCCACCAGCTCGGCGAAGGCGAACGGCTTGGGCAGGTAGTCGTCGGCCCCGATGCCCAGCCCGCTCACCCGGTCGTCGATGGTCCCGGCGGCGGTGAGCATCAGCACGCGCGCCGGACGGCCGTCGGCGGTCAGGCTCCGGCACACGTCGTCGCCGTGCAGGCCGGGCAGGTCGCGGTCGAGCACGACCACGTCGTAGTCGTTGACGGAGGCGCGGTCCAGCCCGGTGTGCCCGTCCAGCGCCACGTCGACGGCCATGCCCTCGCGGCGCAGGCCGGCGGCCACGGTGTGGGCGAGCTCCTCGTGGTCTTCGACGATCAGCACCCTCATGGTCGCCCCAGCATGCCCAGAGCGGGGTTACAGCGGGGTAACCGCCGTCGTTCCCGGGTGGTAACCGGGGGCGGGGTTCGCTGTGAGCATCGGACGAAACGGAGGAGTCACCATGAAGGGTTCGACTGTCGGGCGAGTGGTCCTGGCCGCGCTGGTCTTCGCCGCCGTCGCGGGCGGCGCGGCGGCCTCGTACGGGGAGGCCGGGCCGGACGACGGCGGGAAGGCGTTCACGTCGTGCGTGCGCGAGCACGGGCTGCCGGACTTCCCCGGGGTCACCGTCTCGGAAGACGGCCTGGTCAATCTCAGCATCGACGGCGAGCGGGTGGACGCGCTGTCGGAGAAGTACGGGGCGGCGGTCAAGGCGTGCGAGTCGCTGCTGCCGGAAGGGGCGGGGCTGCCGGGCAAGCCGCAGGCTCCCGCCGCGCCGGAAGCGCCGCGATTGCCGGTGGGTCCGTCCTGATTCGGGGTGGGACGGGCATGGCGCGGGCGGGCGAAGATTTGTAGAATCTTGTTCGGTTCCGAGCGAGGAGGCACTGTGGGCGCGTTCGACCTGTCCGGCAGGACGGCTCTGGTCACCGGGGCGTCGAAGGGCATCGGACGGGCCATCGCGCTCGCCTACGCCGCGGCGGGCGCCGACGTCGCCCTGGTCTCCAGGTCGGCCGAGACGCTGGCCGAGGTCGGCAAGGAGGTCGAGGCGCTCGGCAGGCGGGCCGTCGTGATCGCCGCCGACCTCACCGACCGCGAAGCCGCCGCCGCGGCCGTCGCCGCCTCGATCGACGGGCTCGGGCACCTCGACGTCGTCGTCAACAACGCCGGCGGCTCGAACTTCCTGGTCGAGTTCAAGGACCTGCGCCTGTCCGGCTGGGACAAGCTGATGCGGCTCAATCTGGACTCCGCCATGGCCGTCTGCCACGCCGTCGCGCCCCATCTGCTGGGCCGCGGCTCCGGCTCGGTGATCAACGTGGCGTCGGTGGCGGCGCGCGGCGCCCCGCTGCTCGCCCCGTACGCCGCCGCCAAGGCCGGGCTGGTGGCCCTGACCAAGACGCTGGCGGCCGAGTGGGCGTCGGCCGGCGTACGCGTCAACGCCCTGTGCCCCGGCTGGACGGCCACCGACCTCAACCGCAACCTGTGGGAGGACGAGGCCGCGAGCGCCGCCACGATCGCCGGCGTGCCCATGCGGCGGTGGGGGACGCCGGACGAGATGGCCCAGCCGGCCGTGTTCCTCGCCGGGGAGGCGTCGGCGTACATGACGGGCCAGGTGCTGTTCGTGGACGGCGGGGCCACCGCGATCGGCTGAGCCCTCTCGGACGCCGGGCGGGCTTATCGCGGTATACCGGCATACGTCAATAAGTGAATGTCAACGTGAACCGGGCTACCGTGTGGTCCGTGCAGCTCTACACGAGATCGGCCGGGAGCGGACTCCCGGTTGTGCTGCTTCACGCGTTCCCGCTGTCGTCGGCGATGTGGCTGGCCCAACGCGAGGGGCTGTCGAAGGTCTGCCGGGTCGTCACCCCCGACCTGCGCGGTTTCGGCGGCTCCCGGCTGGGCGACGACGAGCCCTCCCTCGACCTGATGGCCGACGACGTCGTCAGGCTGCTCGACGAGGAAGGCATCGATCGGGCGGTGGTCGGCGGGCTGTCGATGGGCGGCTACGTGACCATGGCGCTCTGCCGGCGGCATCCCGACCGGGTGCTCGGCGTGATCCTGGCCGACACCAAGGCCAGCCCCGACCCGCCCGCGGCCAGGGAGAACCGGGAGCGCATCGCGCAGGCCGTGCTGGCCGAGGGGAGCGAGGTGCTGGTCGGCGAGGTGCTGCCGGCGCTCATCGGTCCCACGACCAAGGAACGCAGGGCCATGGTCTTCGGCCGGGTCAAGGGCCTGGTGCAGTCGGCCCCGCCGGGAGCCGTGGCCTGGGCGCAACGGGCCATGGCCGCCCGTCCCGACTCCTTCGGCACGCTGAGCGAGCTGAAGGTGCCCCTGCTGATCGTCGTGGGGGAGGAGGACGAGCTGTCGCCGCCCGCCGACGCCGAGGCCATGGCACGGGCCGCGCCCGAGGGCAGGCTGGAGGTCATCCCCAAGGCCGGTCACCTGAGCGCGGTCGAGCAGCCGGAGGCGTTCAACGCGGCGGTGACCGAGTTCCTCAGGACCGAGCTTGGCGGGGCAGCACGATCTCCCGGATGATCAGCGCGATGGCGGCGGCCACCGGGATCGCCAGCAACGCTCCGACGATGCCGAGCAGGGCGCCGCCGAACAGCGCGGCGATCACCGTCACGGCGGGCGTCACGTCCACCGAGCGTTTCATCACCCTGGGGTAGATGAAGTAGTTCTCGATCTGCTGGTAGACCACGAAGAAGATCGCGCAGGCGATGCCGGCGGGCAGCGACTGCAACAACGCGACCCCGGTGACGAGCACCGCGCCGATCGTGGCGCCCACCAGCGGGATCAGGTCGGTCAGCGCCACGACGAGGGCGAGCGCGAGCGCGTACTGCACCCCGGCGATCGACAGGAAGATCCACGTCAGCACGCCCGCGATGACCGAGATGAGGACGTTGCCCGCGACGTAGCCGCCGATGCCGGTGAGGATCTGCTCGGTGATGGCCGACGTGCGCGGCCGGCGCGAGGCCGGGACGAGCTTGAGCAGGTACTCCTTGATCGTGTGCAGCGAGCCGAGGAAGTACAGCATGAGCACCAGCAGCGTCACCGTGGTGAACACGCCGTTGAGCACCACCAGCCCCGCGCCCATGATGCCGCTGGCCAGCGCGGGCCCGAGCGTGCTGGTCACGAACTGGCGCACCTGCGCAAGCACGTGATACTCGGCCTCGATCTGGCGGACCGTCGGATGGTTGCTCAGGTCGGTGATGTAACCGGGCACGGCCGCGATGAACTCCGACAACTGCTGGCTGACCGGCGGCACGATGGCCAGGCCGAACAGCGTGAACGCCACGATCACCCCGGTGAACACGATCGAGATCGCCAGCCGCCTGGCCAGCCCGCGCCGCTGTAACGCCTCGACCGCCGGGTTGAGGCCCACGGCCAGGAACATCGCGACGACAATGAGGATGATCGTGCTGAGCGACTTCTCGATCATCTGCGCGAGCGCGATGGCCGTCAGCACGCCCAGCCCGCCCACCAGCCCGAACAGGAACGGCCCGCGGGCGAACGGCTTGCCCGGCAGCCCGTACGGCGCCTGCTCCTCGGACGGCCCGGCCTCCTGGGGCGCCTTGGCCTCCTCGGCGGTCCTGGGCTCGGTTTCTGCGGACACGGGGGCTCCTAGGCTCCTAGGGGGCGGGGGGTGTCGGTGGAACGCTTGTCGTGAAACAGAAAGAGAGCCTAGCGACCCAAGGTCACCAGGCTCTCTTTCAGCCGTGTACAGCCCCCGTGTGCGGTCTCCGTCTAGCCCGCCGTCACTCCTGCCACCACTCCGCGTCGTCCTCGCTCCTGGCCTCGACCTTGGGAGCGGGGGTCGTGGGCGGCGCGGCCGGCTCGGCGGCCGGGGCCGCGATGGCCGGCTTGGCCGGGGCCGCGGCGACCGCGGGCTCCGGCTCCAGGCCCGGCAGGGCGGCGCCGCCGAGGAGCTGGCGCAGCTGGGCCAGGTGGCTGGTGATGCTGTCGCGCTGCCTGGTCAGCTCGTCGACCTGGCGCTGCATCGTCGTACGGGTGCGCTCGGCGTCGTTCTTCGCCTCGGTGACGATCGTCTCGGCGCTGGACTTGGCCTCCGCCATGACCGTCTCGGAGCTCTTGCGGGCGTTCGCGACGAGCTGCTTGGCGTGCAGGTCGGCCTCGCGGCGCGTCTGCTCGGCCTGCTGGGTGGCCTTCGTGGCGCGCGACTCGGCCGTGGCGGCCCGCTGCTCGGCCTCGGCGACCATCTTCTGCGTGTTGGCCTGGGCGGTGGCGTGGCGCTCGGCCTCCTGGCGCTCGGCCTCCTCCCGGCGGGAGGCGAGCTGGATCTCGAACTCGGCCTCGTCCTGGGCCCGCTTGGCCTCCGACTCCTCCAGCACCCGCTGAGCCTGCGCGCGCATCTCGTCGGCCTGCCGCTTGGCGGTGGTCAGCACCTCGTCGCGCTCACGCTTGGTCGAGGCGCGCAGCTGCGCCACCTCGCGCTCGGTGGTGGTGCGGAGCTTGGCGATCTCGCGCTCGGCGTCGGCCCGCTTCTCGGCCACCTCGTGGTCGGCGGTGGCCCGCAGCTTGGCGGCCTCGCGCTCGGTGGTGTTGGTCAGCTCGTCGGCCTCGCGGCGGGCGGTGGAGCGGATCTCCTCGGCGTCCCGCTCGGCGGTGGAGCGCATGTCGTCGCTCTCCCGCGTGGCCTGGGCCCGCTTCTCGGCGGCCTCGGCCTCGGCGGCTGCCCGCAGGTCGGCCGCCTCGACCTTGGCGGCGGCCTTGATCTCGTTGGCCTCGGTCCGGGCGGCCTGCACGAGCTCGGTGGCCTGCTCCTCGGCCAGGCGCAGCAACTGCTCGATGCGGGCGCCGAGACCGGAGTACGTCGGACGCTCCTGCTCCTGCAACTGGCGCTGGGAGTCGGACAGATCCCGCTGCAGGTTGGTGACCTGCTCCCTCGACTGGCGTAGCTCCAGGTCGAGCTGCTTGAGGTGGTCGTGTACCTGGTGCCGGTCGTAGCCCCTGAGCACGACGTCGAACTCGCGTGCCGGGGCGTCCTCGAAGAAGTTGTTGAGCTGGGCGTCGATGTCGGACTGCATGGAGGCTCGATCCTGGGTTGTCGAGACGGCTACACGGGCCGGACGGGGGGTTCGGCGCAGCCGAGCCAGGAGCCTGTGCCTCGCGGCAGGCTCCCTGTCCGGTGGGAAGCCAGCGTACTCCGCTGGTGCCACCTTCGGGCCCCGTCCAGCTTTCTGCGTGACTAGTTACTTATGTACGAAATATCTGTTTGCTAGCGCGAGGCCGCTTGGACCAACTCGGTGAGCATTCCCCCCACATCTTTGGGATGCAAGAACGCGATCTGCGACCCCATGGAACCGTGACGCGGACGTTCGTCGAGCACCCTCACGCCCTTCTCGTTGATCTTAGTCATGGCCTCGGCGACGTCGGAAACCCCAAATGCCACATGGTGGACACCTTCGCCCCGTTTGGCGAGGAATTTTCCTACGGGGGAGTCGTCGGAGAGCGGTTCCAGCAGCTGGATGTAGGAGCCCCCGCCCTCGCCGTCGGCGATGTGCAGCATGGCCTCCTTGACGCCCTGCGCCTCGTTGACCTCGCGTGCCACGACGGTGAGTGCGAACGTCTCCGAGAAGAACGCGATCTTCTCCTCCAGGTCGTGGCAGGCGATCCCGATGTGGTCGATGCGCATGAACATTGTGTGGCCTACCTCCATAGCGGGCGAGCTCCTACTCGTGGGTATGGTGTCAAAGAACCCCTCATGAGCACAGGAGGCCGCCGCCAATGTCCAGTTCCGTCATCGTCGCCGGAGCTCGTACCCCCATCGGCAAGCTGCTCGGCGCCCTGTCCGGGCTGTCCGGCGTGGAGCTGGGCGGCATCGCCATCAAGGCCGCGCTGGAACGTGCCGGAGTGGCCCCCGAGGCCGTCGAGTACGTGATCATGGGCCAGGTGCTCCAGGCGGGCGCCGGCCAGATCCCCTCCCGCCAGGCCGCCGTCAAGGCCGGCATCCCGATGACCGTGCCCTCGCTGACCGTCAACAAGGTCTGCCTGTCGGGCCTCGACGCCATCGCCCTGGCCGACCAGCTCATCCGCGCCGGCGAGTTCGACATCGTGGTCGCGGGCGGCATGGAGTCCATGACCAACGCGCCCCACCTGCTGCCCGGACTGCGCAAGGGCGTCAAGTACGGCGGCTCCGACGTGGTCGACTCGATGGCCCACGACGGACTGTTCTGCGCCTTCGACCAGTGCGCGATGGGGGAGTCGACCGAGCGGTACAACGCCAGGCTCGGCATCGGCCGCGAGGAGCAGGACGCCGTGTCGGCCCGCTCCCACCAGCTCGCCGCCGCCGCGACCAAGAACGGCGTCTTCGGGGAGGAGATCGTCCCGGTCGAGATCCCGCAGCGGCGTGGCGAGCCGGTGGTCGTCCTGGAGGACGAGGGCGTACGCGGGGACACCACCGTCGAGACGCTGGCCAAGCTGCGCCCGGCCTTCGCCGCCGACGGCACCATCACCGCCGGGTCGGCCTCGCAGATCTCCGACGGGGCGTGCGCCGTGGTGGTCATGTCGAAGGCCAAGGCGGAGGAGCTGGGGCTGCCGTGGCTGGCGGAGATCGGACGGCACGGCAACGTGGCCGGGCCCGACGCGTCCCTGCAGTCGCAGCCGGCCAACGCCATCAAGCACGCGCTGTCCAAGCAGGGGCTCACCGCCGACGACCTTGACCTGGTCGAGATCAACGAGGCCTTCGCCAGCGTCGTGCTGCAGTCGGCCAAGGAGCTCGGGGTGTCGCTGGACAAGGTGAACGTCAACGGCGGCGGCATCGCGCTGGGGCACCCGATCGGGGCCTCGGGGGCGCGGATCGTGCTGACGCTGGCGTACGAGCTGAAGCGGCGGGGCGGCGGCCTGGGCGCGGCGGGGCTGTGCGGCGGTGGCGGGCAGGGCGACGCGCTCATCATCCGCGTCCCCTGACCTTCTTCGAGGCCCACCCGGTCACCGGGTGGGCCTGTCAGGACGGCGCCTGTGGTCCACCCGGCCCGTTGCCTGGTCACCGGGTGCGGCCCCCGACGCCAAGCCGCTCACATCCCCGGATGCCCCTTCCCCGTATGCCGCCCGCCCGCCGGGACCAGCTCGCACACGCCGTCGGTGCAGGTCCGCTGCATGCGTCCCATCGAGACGAGCTGCACCAGCGCCATCACCCAGCACGCCGGGCACCCGCGCAGGGCGATCGCGCCGACGACGGCGAGCACCAGGCTGACGGGGCCGGTCCACGGGATCAGCGCGACCGACGCGATCAGCGCGCCGAAGCCCAGCGCGCCGCGGGCCAAATGACGGGGCAGTGACGTCCCCGCGGTGGGCTCAGTCATGGAGGGCTCCTCGGGACAGCAGGCCGTGCACGGTCGCACGGGCGCGGTGCAGGCGGGACTTCATCGCGGGCACGCTCAGCCCGAGGGCGTCGGCGACCATGCGGCCGCTGAGCCCCTGGACGTCCCGCATGATGAGCACCCGCCGCTGGTCGGCGGGGAGTGCCGCGATGGCCTCGGCCACCCGCGCGGCCTCCAGCCGTTCGAACATCTCCTCCTCGGCCGACTGTGCGGCGGCCGAGGAGGGCACGGGCGGCCCGGGGCGCAGCATCAGGCGGGCCCGCCTGATGCATTCGTTGCGGATGATCCGGAACATCCACGAGGCCAGCGCTCCGGACGCCCGCAGGGTGCCGATCTTGCGGTACAGGACGATCAGCGCCTCCTGGGCGGCGTCCTCGGCGTCCTCGGGCGTGGCGCACAGCGTGTGGGCGAAGCGCCGCACGTGCGGGTGGGCGCCCGACACCAGCGCGGCGATCGAGTCGGCGTCGCCGGCGCGGGCCGCGTTGATCAGCTGCTCGTCCGACCAGGCGCGCCCGCCGCCGGCCGGCTCCGGTGCCACGGCACCGGAGCCGGCGGACGTGCCGAGGCGCTGCGGGTCAGCCACGTTCCTTGCTCCTTCGCCGCAGTACGACCACGCACGTGCAGATCAGTACGGCCGCAGCCCCGGCCGCGATGGCAATCACCATGATGGTCTCCCATTGTCTCGTTGGGTTGTACGGACATGAGAGGCATCGACCCCCGAAAAGGATTCAGGAGGAACGGGTGAAGTCGGCGATCCAGTTCGTCTCCCAGGTGGCCCCGCCGTCGGGCGAGAACCGCTGTTCCCAGCGGGCCGACTCACCGGTGATGTCCGACCAGATGTAGGCGACCTTGATCGGCCGGCCGTCGTACACGTCGTCACAGGTGAAGACCCCGCGCCCGGTGTCGTCGAAGCGGCCCACCACGGGCGGCAGTGACATGCCGGTGGCGCTGCCGGCCCAGTAGAGCGCCCATTCGTCGGCCGCCTCGTCGTACAGACGTAGGGTCACCCCGGCGGACCCCTCGCTGGGGAAGATGACCTCGTCGATGTTGCCCGTCCCGTCCAGGACGCTCCAGCACCTGGTGTGGCCGGTGAACTCGTACCATTCGTCGCTGCCGGCGAGTGCTTTGCGCAGCCGTCGCTGCCGTGAGGTCCAGGTGCCGACGAAGAAGTCGAAGCTGTTGTCCATGCCCGGACGGTAAGCGCCCATCCCTGACATCTTCCGTCAGTGTCCCGGCGGCGGTGCGTTCACGCCGTACGAGCCCCCGCGACGTACGGCGTGAACGCGCGACACCCCGGTCCCACCAGGAACGGGAACCGGGGTGTCGCAGACGCTGCGCTCGGGCCGGCCAGGAATCCGGCGCCGGACGCGCCCCCCTAAGGGGGCATTTCAGCCCGGCCGCGAGGGAGGATGCGGCCGGGCTGCTTGTGGGACGTCATGAAGCCAGGAACTTGGCGAAGACCGAGCGGTGGCGACGCTCGGAACGCTGTCCCTTCAGTGCTTCCCGTACGCGCCGCTGCTCGGCGGCGGCCCGACGGAGTTCGGCGGCGTGGTGCTGCATGACGCTGTATTCGAGTTCGGCGTTCATCCGAGTGCTCCTGCTGTTCGTGTTCCTTGTTCCCTGCACTTTTAAGACTCCTCCTAAGGCCCCTCCCGCCACATCGGGCGGATGTCCTATCTGCCGGGGTTCGGGCAGGTAGGGAGGTACTTAGGCGGCCGCGTCCGTGGACTAAGCACGTACGGGGATACCTAGGCGGGAACGCGGACGGGCCGCCCCACCCGAGGGGAGGCGGCCCGCCGGCAGGACGAACAGGCAGGTCAGAGCTCGTCCGTGAACTTGACGGTGACCTTGGAGAAGCCCAGCGACTTCAGCATGCCCGTGAGCATCGACTTGGTGTTGGCGTCCGCCCGCGCCCGCAGGTCGCTGGCCACGGCCGCCTCCGTGATCTTCTTCTCCGCCAGCAGGTAGAGCTCGCGCTGGTCGCCAGGGGAGCCCGACAGGAAGTCCTGGACGCGGTCGAGCAGGCCGCGCTGCTGGGCGAACACGTACGAGCGGCTGTTGTCCAGGTTGGGCTTCTCCAACTGGGCGCGCGGGAGCCGGACGGTGGCCTCGGTGCGATCCTTGTTCACGGTCACCGCGCCCGCCGCCATGGCCGAGAAGTCCACGTACGCGTCGACGCCGCCGGCGCCCACGAACAGCGTGCGGGTGCCCTTGACCGCGTCGGGCAGGAAGTTGGCGTCCTTCTCCAGGTCGACGACGACCTGGAAGGTGCCCGTCGCCGCCTCGAACCGGCTGAGGTCCTTGATGGACTGCAGCAGCACCGGCTGACTGCGGTCGACGGTCTGCTCTCCGAACGGGTTGAGCCACGTCCAGGCCAGCCGGCCGCCCACCACGAGCAGGACCGCCAGGACGAGGAACCCCGCCGCATATCGCCACCTGCGGCGCCGCCGGGGAGCCAGGTCCGGCGGCGTCGTCTGGGAAGTCGTCATGGGGCATGACTACCCGCCAGGCGATCATCAGTGCCAGCCGTATGGTGACATCTTCGTCGTCAGCCTGAGGTGCCCGCGGTGCCGGGGTCGGGGTAGACCGGGTAGACGTGGCTGCTCTCGGGCGTGACGCCGGAGGGCGGCGTCAGGACCGCGGTGGGAGCCGGCCCGCCGCCGAAGTGCGTGCTGGACAGGCGGCAGGACTGGAAGTCGCTGTAGAACATGCGCAGCCACTCCCTGCGCTGGTGCTCGTCGAGGCCCGAGAACCAGGACGCGGCGTACTGGTGCTCGGGCAGCGGGCCGCCGGGCAGCGGCTCGCCGCGCAGCCAGGCCATCACGATCTCCCGGTAACCGTCGGCCGGCGTGCCGGGGCAGCGGGCGGCCAGCGCGTCGATGTACTCGTAGGCCGCCTCCTCGGCGAACCCCGCCGACAGGTCGGGCACGTGGATGGGCGCCAGGCCGTTGGAGGGCTTCAGCGGCTCGTCCAGCGGCCGCTGCTCCACCCGCGTGAACGCGGCCGGCGTGCCGGCCAGGCGCGAGGCGATCTGCGTGAACACCGCGCCCAGCTCGGTCTGCCCGGCCCGCATCCCGGGGTGCAGGCAGACCGTGATCGGCCATTCCTGGCAGGCGTAGGCGATGTCCTCGGCCGCGGCCGGCTTGGGGTGGGCCAGCATCCGCGACACGCCCATGCCCGCCGCCAGCACGGCCAGCAGCGCGCACGCCAGCACCAGGGCCTGCCTGGTCACCAGCGCCGCCCAGCCGAGCAGCAGCGCGCAGGTGATGCCGAGCAGCCAGATCGTCTGGTCGAAGAACGGCGCCCCGCCCAGCCCCTGGAACAGGTCGTACGGCTCGCCCGTGCCCGGCACCAGCCGGTCGGCCAGCCCCCGGTCGTCGGCCAGCCACGAGAAGGCGACGTAACAGGCCAGCCCCGCGATCGGCGGCGTGAGCGCCTTGGGCACGACCCACCCGGCCACCCACCCGATCACCGCGTAGAGCGCCAGGCCCGCCATGCCCATGCCGAGGCCGGACAGGCTCAGCCGCCCCGCCTGGTCGGTGAGCACGGTCTTGACCGCCAGCACCAGCACCGTCGCGCCGAACGAGCCCAGCACCACCACCACGATGGCCAGCGGCGCCTTGAGCGCCCGCCACGTGGTGAGCGAACGCCCGCGCAGCGCGCGCCGCTTGCGCAGCGCCACCCACGCGGCGAACGCGGCCGCCACGGGCCCGGTCATCCGCAGCGAGCCGATGACCGCCGCCAGGATGTTCTCCCACGCGTCGACGCCAGGTATCAGGACGTTCCACGCCGCGACCAGGCCGAGAGCGAGCAGCACCGCCACTGTCACGGCCGCGCTGTGCTTCAGCTCCTCGCGTGTAACGCCCGCGTGCTCACGCACCCTGTATCCCGTTGCAGTTCACCAAGCACCCCCCGTGCCCCTGGCAATGCGGAAGAATGTCAGCCCAGATCCGTCCCCACGGCAGTTGGACTTGGCTTCCGCGTCACCTTACGTAAGAGAACCATAACGGAGCGTGATGATTGACGGTCGGATTCTTGGTCAAGCGGTGAAGCCTGTCGCTCCAGGTAGCCCGACGAAACCGGGACGAGAGGCGCGCTAACGTAGCGCTGTGTCCCAGCCGAAGCCGCTCAATCTGCCGTTCGATCCCATCGACCGCGCCGCGGAGAGCTGGCGTGCCCGCTTCGGGCCTTCCTCCGCGATGGCCGCGGTCACCTCGATCATGAGAGCACAGCAGATCCTGCTGTCACAGCTCGACTCCCTCCTCAAGCCCCACGATCTCACCTTCGCCCGCTACGAGGCCCTGGTGCTGCTGACCTTCAGCCACACCGGCTCGCTGCCGCTGTGGAAGATCGGCGAGCGGCTCATGGTCCATCCCACCAGCGTCACGAACACGGTGGACAGGCTGGAGAAGTCCGGGTTCGTCTGCCGCCTGCCCAACCCCCGCGACGGCCGCGGCGTGCTCGCCGAGATCACCGACCAGGGCAGGGAGGTCGTGCGCCGGGCAACGGACGACCTGATGGCCGCCGAGTTCGGCCTGACGATGTACGCCGAGGACGAACTCCAGCAGATCTTCGACCAGCTCCGCACGCTGAGGGTGGCGGCGGGTGACTTCTCCGGCCCGTCCATGCGGCAAGATGAGGAGCATGGCGGACTTCTCTAGGCCCGGGTCGCTCTACGGAGCTGTGGACCTGGGCGCGCGCAAACAGGCACTGGATGCCCAGGCCCGGCGGGAGGCCGCCGGTCCCCAGGGGGCCACCTCGGCCTCGGTCGTCGACGTGACCGAGGAGACGTTCACGACGGACGTCATCGACCGTTCGATGACCGTGCCGGTGGTGCTCGACCTGTGGTCGCCCCGGTCGCCGGGCAGCGCCCAGCTCAGCCCCGTGCTGGAGAAGGTGGTCGGCGACATGGGTGGCCGGGCCGTGCTGGCCAAGGTCAACGTCGACACCAGCCCCCAGATCGCGCAGGCGCTGCGGGTGCAGGCCGTGCCCACCGTGCTGGCCATCTTCCAGGGGCAGGCCGTCACCGGCTTCCAGCAGGTGCTGCCCGAGCAGGAGGTGCGCCGCTGGCTCGACGAGCTGATGGGCGCGGTCGAGCAGTTCTACCAGGCCAACCCCGACGCCCGGCCGCCCGCGGCCGAGGAGGGGGAGGAGGCGCCCGCCGGGCCGCCCGCCGACCCCGACCTGGTGGCCGCCGAGCAGGCCATCGACGCCGGAGACCTCGACGCGGCCGAGGTGGCCTACCAGCGCCTGCTGGCCCGCATCCCGGGCGACGAGGACGCCAAGATGGGCCTGGCGGGCGTCGGCCTGATCAAGCGCACCTCCGAGGCCGACCCGGCCGACGTGCAGCGGCGCCTCCAGGACCCGTCCGACATCGACGCGCAGCTGCTCGCCGCCGACCTGGAGATGCTCTCCGGCGCGGTCGACGAGGCGTTCGAGCGCGTCGTGGCCGTGGTCAAGCGCACCTCGGGCGACGACCGCGACCGGGCCAGGAAGCATTTGCTCGGGCTTTTCGACGCATTGCCGTCAGACGACCCATCCTTGGCGAAAGCGCGTAGAGCATTGGCGAACGCCCTGTTCTAACCTGGAGGTATGCGGGTCGTCACGATCTCCGCGGCCTACGGCACGGCCGGCAGCCACATCGGCCCGGCCGTCGCCGAACGGCTCGGCGTGCCCTTCGTCGACCGTGCCATCCCCAGCGCGGTGGCCAAGGAGCTCGGCTGCACGCTGGAGGAGGCGCTGGCCCACGACGACCGCGCCGAGCACGGCCTCGGCAGGCTCCTGTCCGGCGCGATCAGGCTGCCCACGGTCACCTTCGGCGGGGTGGACATGTACGTCCCGGGCGCGATGCCCCTGCCGCCGGAGGAGTTCGTCCGGCGCACCGAGCGCATGCTGAAGGAGATGGCGCTCACCCAGGGCGGCGTCTTCCTGGGCCGTGCCGGGGCCCTGGTGCTGGCCGACCATCCGGGCGCGCTGCACGTCAGGCTCGACGCGCCGCTCAAGCGCCGGATCCGCCAGACGGCCACGCTGAGCGGGATGAGCGAGCGGGAGGCGAAGGCCGTCATCGAGGACAACGACCGGGCCAGGACGGCGTACGTCCGCCATTTCTACCGGGCGGATCCGGGCGATCCGTGCCACTATCACCTTGTGCTCGACAGCACCACGATCCCCGTCCCCGCGTGTGTCGAACTCATCGTCACCGCAGCGACGGCACTGGGTTGACCTGATGCCCCCTATCCTGGGATGACTTCTTGGTCAGTCCCGAAGGAGCGATTGACGTGGCGACCGTCCCGAGTGTGTCGTACTCCATAACCGTGCGTCTTGAGGTGCCCGCAGGCGGCAAGGCCGTGAGCCAGCTCACCCACGCCGTAGAGTCGGCCGGAGGCGTGGTGACCGCACTCGACGTCACCAACGCGGGCCACGAGAAGCTCCGCATCGACGTCACCTGCGCCGCGCGTGACACCGACCACGCGCAGGCCATCGTCGACCAGCTGGAGGCGGTCGAGGGCGTCGTCATCCACAAGGTCTCCGACCGCACGTTCCTCATGCACCTCGGCGGCAAGATCGAGATGAAGTCGAAGGTGCCGCTGCGCAACCGCGACGAGCTGTCGATGGCCTACACCCCGGGTGTGGCGCGCGTGTCGATGGCCATCGCCAGGAACAAGGAGGACGCCCGCCGCCTGACCATCAAGCGCAACTCGGTGGCCGTGGTCACCGACGGGTCGGCGGTGCTCGGGCTGGGCAACATCGGGCCGGAGGCCGCGCTGCCGGTCATGGAGGGCAAGGCGGCCCTGTTCAAGCGGTTCGCGGGCATCGACGCCTGGCCGATCTGCCTCGACACCCAGGACGTCGACGAGATCGTCCGCACGGTGCAGTTGATCGCCCCCGGCTTCGGCGGCATCAACCTGGAGGACATCGGCGCGCCGCGCTGCTTCGAGGTCGAGCGCCGGCTGCGCGAGCTGCTGGACATCCCGGTCTTCCACGACGACCAGCACGGCACGGCGATCTGCGTGCTGGCGGCCCTGACCAACGCGCTGCGCGTGGTGAACAAGTCCATCGAGAACGTCAAGATCACGATGGCGGGCGCCGGCGCGGCCGGGAACGCGGTGCTGCGGCTGCTGCTGGCCGCGGGGGCGCGCAACGTGGTGGTCTGCGACTACCTGGGCGCCGTGCACAAGGGCCGCGACGACCTCGACGAGTCGCTGCGCTGGATCGCCGAGCACACCAACGCCGAGGGCTACGCGGGCGACCTGCGCGGCGCGGTCAAGGACGCCGACGTGTTCGTGGGCGTGTCCGCGCCCGGCATCCTGACCGGCGACGACATCGCCACGATGGCCAAGGACTCCGTGGTGTTCGCGCTGGCCAACCCCGAGCCCGAGGTGTCGCCCGACGACGCTCGTGAGCACGCCGCGGTGGTCGCGACCGGGCGCTCCGACTACCCCAACCAGATCAACAACGTGCTGGCGTTCCCGGGCGTGTTCCGGGGGCTGCTCGACGCGCAGGCCGGCGGGGTGACCCAGGAGATGCTGCTGGCCGCGGCGGGCGCGCTGGCGGCGGTGGTGACGCCGGAGGAGCTGGGCCCCAACTACATCGTGCCGAGCGTGTTCCACCCCGACGTGGCGACGGCGGTGGCGGCCGCGGTCCGCGAAAGCGCCGGCGGCCGGGCCCGGGGCTTCACCGAGGCGTGATCCGCCAGGGGCCGATCCGTCCGGTTCGGCCCCTGCGTGCTTTCCACCCGGGCGGCCCACAGAGCGAGCCGGTGAAGGGTCAGAGGGCGTGACCTGGAAGGCCATCAGCCGAAGTACGGCAGGTGGGGTGACCACGCGAAGCCGTGAAGACAAAAGGCGGCTGGTTGTCGTCTACGTGTGGGTGACGGCGGGGATGAGGCGGTAGCTTTCCTGGAAGACGAGGTTGTGGGCGTCGGCGGCGGCGATGGCGCGCAGGGTCGTGAGCTGGCCCGCCGCGTCCGAGTGGTCGAAGACGTTCAGCGGCCAGTCGCCCACCGTGTTGCCGCGTAGGTGCGGGTGGTGGAAGTCGGCGCCGTAGTGGGCCACGATCGCGATCGGCAGGATGTCCTTGTCGCGCTGTTCCGGCCAGGTGAGCGACCACATGGCGTTCAGCCCGCCCTCCTGAGACCTGGTGAGCCCGCTGGACACCACCTGCCCGGTGCCGAGGAGCAGGTCGGCGTTGAACTCGTCCAGCGTCGCCCGCGCCACCGGGTCGAGCAGCTCGACCGCCGTGGCGAACAGGCGTTCCTTGTCCTCCCGCGCGGTGACGCCGCCGTGGACGCCGTCGCGCAGGTCGGTGAAATGCCTGATCAGAGCCTCGTTCATGGCAGTGCGCATGCCTACCATCTTCCCCCGGGACGGCGGCGACACCCTGTGCGGCGGCGATCCGCCGCATGGGAACGCGCAGGTCAGGCGGCGAAGGGCGCCGGACGCCGATCGCGGACGCTCAGTTCGTAGATCTTCTCGTAGCCCATGGCCATGCCGAGCGCGTCGAAGTTGCGCTTGACGTGCATGCGGCAGTCGGCCGGGTTCAGGCCGCCCGCGGCTTCGACGGCCTCGGCCAGGTCGGCGGGCCCGTCGCAGATGTAACCGGTGACACCGTCGACGAGGACCTCGCCCACGGCGCCGCCGCGCAGCGCGACCACCGGGGTGCCGCTCGCCATGGCCTCGGTCATCACCATCCCGAAGGACTCCTCCCGGCGGCTGGGGAAGAGCAGGCAGTGCGCGTTCGCCAGCAGCTCGCGCTTGCGCGGGCCGTCGGCCTCGCCGACGTGGACGGCGTCGTCGCCGAGCCGGGGACGGATGTGGGTGTCGAAGTACTCGTGCTCGGACGGCTCGTTCATCCCGCCGGCGAGCAGGATGCGCCGTCCGGCCTTCCGGGCGGCGTCGATGGCCAGGTGGGCGCCCTTGTCGGGGCTGAACCGGCCGAGGAAGAGCGTGTAGTCCTCCTTGCGCTCGCGGAAGGGGAAGCTCTTCAGGTCCACGCCGTTGTGCACGGTGCCCACCCAGTTGAGGTCGGGGGCCTGCATGCGCTGGAACGTCGAGGTGGACACCAGGCCGACGGAGTCGCCGAGCCGGCGGAGCCGCTCGGCCTGCTCGCCCGAGGCCGGGCCGTGCACGGTCGTCACCGTCGGGATCCGGGGGTTCAGGGCGGTCAGCGGGCCCGCCGGAGAGTGGTCGTGGACGACGTCCACGTCCAGGTCCTCCAGCCGGACGTCGGGGACCGCCGTTCCAGGGACGGGTTCGTCCAGCGGGTGGGAAGGGGGTTCGGAGTAGGCGGCGAGGAAGTGGGCGGAGGCGCCGGGGCGGCCGGCTCCGATCAAGGTGACCTGGTGGCCCAGTCTGAGCAGGGATCGCGCGAGGTCGTCCATCATGACCCTGACACCGCCGTACGAGCGGGACGGGTTCTCGAACCTCGGGGGAGCCACCAGCGCGATGTGCAGCCGGGACTGGGCGGACATGACGTCACCTCCGTAGGGGCGGCAGAAAGGGGTACAGCCGGTCGGCGGCCCGCCGCCTCGGTGCGGCCGCGGGGGGTTCCCGGCGGTCCTCGGCGACGGATGCGAGGGTGGAGATGCCCAGAATCGGCCGACATGAACCTCTGATCTGCGGTGACGGCCGTCACCCCGGCCGCGGCGGCACAGGCCGCGGCCGGGGTCACCGTCAGCCGAGGAGCTGCTCGATCCGGGTGCGGACGTCGGGCGTGTCGAGCCCGCGCACGGTGAGCGTGGTACGGCGGCGCACGACGTCGTCCACGGTGGCCGCCCACTCGTGGTCGCGGGCGTAGACGGCCTGGGCCCAGATGTCGGGCCCGTCGGGGTGGATGCGCTCGCCGAGCGAGGGGTCCTCGCGGATGAGCCGGGCCACGTCGAAGGCGATCGTGCCGTAGTGGGTGGCCAGGTTGCGGGCGACCAGCGGGTCCATGCGGGCGCCCGGCTCCCGTTCGGTCCACAGGCGCATGGCGACGGCGTCGGGGCTGGCCAGGCCCGGCAGCGGCACGGCCGGCAGGATGGCCGCCAGGTCGTCGCCGAGCGGCCTTCCGGGCAGGCGGGCGAGGGTCTCCAGGACGTGCCTGCCGATGTGGCGGTAGGTGGTCCACTTGCCGCCCGCGACCGACAACATGCCGCCCGCGCCCCTGGTCACCACGGTCTCCCGCTTGGCGGCCGACACCTGGGCGGGCCCGCCGGGAAGCACGCGCAACCCGGCGAAGGCGTAGGTGATGTCCTCGCGGCGGAGCTGGCAGTCGCGTACGGAGTGGCCGGCCTCGTCGAGGATCTGGGTGATGTCGGCGTCGGTGGCGCGCACGTCGGCCGGGTCGCCCTCGTACGCCTCGTCGGTGGTGCCGAGCAGCAGGTGGTCCTCCCACGGGATGGCGAAGGAGACCCGGTATTTGTCGATCGGCGTGGTGAGCGCGGCCTTCCACGGGTCGTGGCGGCGCATGACCAGGTGGGCGCCCTTGGACAGCCGGATGCTCGGCGCGGCGTTCGGGTCCTCCATCCGCCGCAGGTGGTCCACCCACGGGCCGGTGGCGTTGAGGACGAGCCGGGCGTTCACCCCGAACTCGGTGCCGTCGAGGCGGTCGCGCAGCTCCGCTCCGGTCACGTTGCCGCCCGACTTGCGCAGGCCGACGACCTCGGCGTGGTTGAGCACGACCGCGCCCGCGTCCACGGCGGCGCGCACGGTCATGACGGCGACGCGGCTGTCGTTCATCTGGTGGTCGCCGTAGACGGCGGCGGCGCGCAGGCCCTCGCTGCGCAGCGCGGGCACCCGGCTCATGGCCTGGTGCGGTGTGATGACCCTGCCCATGCCGTCGCCGAACACCGACAGCGCGGAGTACAGGAAGACGCCGGCGCCGAGCTTGGCCGCGCCGTGCGGGCCGCCCTTGTAGATCGGCACCAGGAAGGTGAGCGGTTTGACCAGGTGGGGTGCGATGTCGCCGGCCAGGGCGCGGCGTTCGCGGTGGTTCTCGGCGACCAGTTTGACGTTGCCGGTCTGCAGGTAGCGCAGGCCGCCGTGGACCAGCTTGGACGACGCGCTGGAGGTGGCCCCGGCGAAGTCGCCGGCCTCGACCATCGCCACCCGCAGCCCGGCCTGCGCGGCCATCCAGGTGACGGAGGTGCCGAGGATGCCGCCGCCGATCACCAGCAGGTCGTACGTGGCGCGGGAGAGCTCGTCCCGGATCTCGGCCCTGTCGGCGCCGATGGCGATGTTCATGACGTGCTCCAGTCCTACTTTTCGACCCAGTCGAGGGTGCGGGCCACGGCCTTCTTCCAATTGCGGTACTCCCGCGCGCGGACCTGTTCGTCGATCTCCGGCCGCCACTCCGACGCCTTGTGCCAGTTGGCGCGCAGGCTGTCGAGGTCGGGCCAGTAGCCGATGGCCAGGCCGGCGGCGTACGCGGCGCCGAGCGCGGTGGTCTCGGCGACCATCGGCCTGATCACGGGGACGGCCAGCACGTCGGCCAGCGTCTGCATGAGCAGGTTGTCGGCCGTCATGCCCCCGTCGGCGCGCAGCGTGGTCAGGTCGAGCCCGGAGTCGGCGTTCATCGCGTCGACGACCTCGCGGGTCTGCCAGGCGGTGGCCTCCAGGACGGCGCGGGCGATGTGTCCCTTGGTGACGAACCCGGTCAGCCCGGCGATCACGCCACGGGCGTCGGAGCGCCAGTGGGGCGCGAACAGCCCCGAGAAGGCCGGGACGAAGTAGCAGCCGCCGTTGTCGTCGACGGTCTTGGCCAGCGTCTCGATCTCGGCGGCGCTGGAGATCAGGCCCAGGTTGTCACGCAGCCACTGCACCAGCGAGCCGGTGACGGCGATCGCGCCTTCGAGCGCGTACGTGGCCGGGCCGTCGCCGATCTGGTAGCCGACCGTGGTGAGCAGGCCGTGCCGGGAGACGACGGGCTCCTGGCCGGTGTTCATCAGCAGGAAGCTGCCCGAGCCGTAGGTGCTCTTGGTCTCGCCGGGTTCGAAGCAGGTCTGGCCGAACAGCGCCGCCTGCTGGTCGCCGAGCGCGGAGGCCACCGGCACGCCGGCCGCGGTGTGGCCGTAGACCTCGGCGGACGGACGGATCTCCGGCAGCATCGCGCGCGGCACGCCGAGGGCGGCGAGCAGGTCGTCGTCCCAGCTCAGCGTGTGGATGTTCATCAGCATCGTGCGGCTGGCGTTGGTCACGTCGGTGAGGTGGCGGCCGGTCAGGTTCCACAGCAGCCAGCTGTCCATCGTGCCGAACAGCACCTCGCCGCGCTCGGCCCGCTCCCGCAGCCCGTACGCGTCGAGCAGCCAGCGGATCTTCGGCCCGGAGAAGTACGTGGTCAGCGGCAGCCCCGCCTTCTCCTTGAACAGCGCCTCGTGCTCGGCGAGCGCCTGGGTGAGCGCGTCGGTGCGGGTGTCCTGCCACACGATCGCGGGGCAGACGGGACGTCCGGTCTCCCGGTCCCACAGGACGGTGGTCTCGCGCTGGTTGGTGATGCCCAGCGCGGCGATGTCGAGCCCCTCGGTGGCCTCGGCCATGACGGTCTGGACCGACTGCCAGATCTCCTCGGCGTCGTGCTCGACCCAGCCCGGCTTGGGGAAGATCTGGCGGTGCTCGCGCTGGGCGACGGTGACGATGTTGCCGGCCTGGTCGAAGACGATGCACCGGCTGGACGTGGTGCCCTGGTCAATGGCTGCGATGTAGTGCGGTCGAGGCACGAGGTTCCTCGCTTGGGAGTCGGGGTTCGACATTGTCGAACGATGTGAGCGATGTTACGTGTTCGCCCCGGTGTTGTTCAACCGGTCATCTGGCCAGATCGCGGGTGATCGCGCGGGCGGCGTCGCGGACGTAGGAGACGTACTCCATGGTCAGGGCGCCGTCGGCGGTCAGCCGTTCGACCGCGCCCCGGATGCCGATGGCGCCCACCACGAGGCCGCGCGGGTCCTTGATCGGAGCCGCGATGGCGACCTCGCCCTCGGTCAGCTCCTCCATCTCGGCCGCCCACCCCCTGGTCCGGACCTGCTCCAGGTCCTCCTCCAGCTTGGCGGTGTCGACCAGCGTCCGGTCCGTGTACGCCGGCAGCGGCGGCGCCGTGAGCGACTCCCCGTAGGGGTCGTAGGCGAGCAGCACCTTGCCGAGCGCGCTGGCGTGCGTCGGCAGGTAGGTGCCGACCTGGAGGGTCTGCATGCTGTCGTCGGGGCGGAACACGTGGTGGATCACCAGCACGTGGCCCTCGTGAAGGGTGCCGATCCAGGCGCTCTCCCTGCTCCGCCCGGCCAGGGCGTCGGCCCAGTTGATCGAGCGGGTGCGCAGCTCGTTGACGTCGAGGTAGCTGCTGCCCAGGTGGAGCAGCGTGGCCCCGAGCCGGTACTTGCCGGTCGCCGCGTCCTGCTCGACGAAGCCGACCCGGACCAGCGTGCGCAGGATGCCGTGGAGCGTGCCCTTGGGCAGGCCCAGCGCCCTGGCCAGCTCGGCCACGCCGAGCTGGCGGGGGCCGGAGGCGAGCAGGCGCAGGATCGCGGCCGCCCGCTCCACCGATTGAATCGTCTCTCCCACGGCGGCAACCATAGCGCAGATCGGTTCGACATTGCCGAACGCCTTTATGGAATCAGCGCTCCCGCGACGGTCGGCGCGGCGTTGACGGACGCCGCCACGCTCACCCCCTGAAGGACGGTCCCCACCGCTCGCAATGGCCACGGCGAGCATCAACCGGAAGCCCGGCAAGAGCGCGGGAACCAGCCGCTGTGCGGACGTCGTCCGATCGGAGGGGCCGGTCGAAAAGTACGATCACGACAGCTCCTTAATGGGACAAATGCTCCATTAAGTGTGCCATGACGTCAGCATGAAAGGGGAGTTGATGGAACAAGAGTCCCGTTTGGCGGGGACTGTGCGGCCGGGGGGCCGCACCGCGCGCGTGCGCGCGGCCGTGCTGGAGGCCACTCAGGACGAGCTGGTCGAGCACGGCTTCCATGGGCTGACCATGGATCAGGTGGCGGCCAGGGCCGGCGTGGGCAAGACCACGGTCTACCGGCGCTGGGGGAGCAGGGCAGGGCTGGTCACGGATCTGATGATCGAGCTGGCCGAGCAGTCGTCACCACACGCCGACACGGGATCCGTCGAGGACGACCTGCTGGCCAACGCCATGGCCGTGGTGGGCGCGGTCACCGACCACCGGCTCGGGGCCACCTTCCAGGCGGTGATCGCGGCGGGCACGTCCGACGCGCAGGCCGTCCAGGCGTTGCGGGCCTTCTATCTGCGGCGCATCGAGGAATGGGCCAAGGTCGTCGACCTCGCGGTGAAGCGGGGGGAGTTGCCCGAGGGCACTGACGGGATGGAGGTGATCCGGGCGATCTCCGCGCCGCTCTACTACCGCCTGCTGGTCACCAAGGAACCGGTGGACCAGGGGGTCGCCACGGACGCGGCGCTGCGCACGCTGGCGGCGGCGCGGGCGGGCGCGTTCGTCCCACGGGAGGCCTGACACCGTACGGGCGGGGTCACAGGGGGCCGTCGGGGACCGAACGGGGCCAGACGGAGCCGTACCACCACATGATCCCGCCCATCACCACGAGCCCGCCGCCCGTGGCCAGCTTGCCCCACAGGTCGGAGGGCGGCCCGGTGTAGGGCAGGCGGCCGTGTCCCCGGCCGTGCCCCCGCCCCCAGGCGCAGTCGTTGCGCACCCGGGTGGAGTCGATGAGCGTGTCGGGGTGGGTGTCGGTGACGGAGAAGGCCTCGATCTCGCGGGTGGCGCCCCGGTCGATCTTGACCGTCCTGACCACCTGCTTGCGGGCCGGGATCGAGCCGGTCGCCACGCTGGTCGCGTCCACCCGCAGGTCGAACCGGGCGAGCTGGGGGGTCTGGTTGCGCAACGTGACCCGTACGGACCCCGACCCGCACCCGAGCTTGTCGGTCGTCATCGTGAACGGATCGCCCCGGTCGGGCCATGCCTCGGCGGGCGACGGCAGCAGCAGGACCGCGCCCACGGGAAGGGCGGCCAGGACGAGGCGGGTACCGATGCGCATGTGCTCCTCCCGAGCCTTCCGCAAGCATGATCTTTGCTACGGATCGTGCCCATAAGGCCACAGAAAGTAACATGGCCGGGCCGGGGGAGCGGAAAGCCCGTCACACCCTTCATGATGGAGGTATGGCGGAAGCGATCTACGTCGGCGGTTTGTTGGTGGCGACGCCGCTTCTCGACGACCCCAACTTCCGGCGTAGCGTCGTGCTGATCCTCGAACACGACCACGACGGCGGCACTCTCGGCGTGGTGCTCAACCGGCCGAGCGACATCTCGGTCACCCAGGTGCTCCCGGTCTGGGACCCGCTGGTCACCGGGCCGCCGGTGCTGTTCGAGGGCGGTCCCGTGCAGACCGACAGCGCCCTCGCCCTGGCGGCGGTCCCGAGCGGGCAGGAGCCGCTCGGCTGGCGCAGGCTGCACGCCGGCACCCCGGCCGTCTCCCGGCTGGGCACGGTCGACCTCGATGCGCCCCCCGAGATCCTCCAGGGCGAGATCGCGCAGATGCGGATCTTCGCCGGATACGCCGGCTGGACCTCCGGCCAGTTGGAGAGCGAGATCGCCGAGGGCGCCTGGTACGTCGTCGACTCCGAGGCCGGCGACACCTTCCACGGCGACCCCGGCTCGCTCTGGCGGCACGTGCTGCGGCGTCAGCCGGGCGAGCTGGCCTTCGTGGCGACCTGCCCCGACGACCCCACGATGAACTAGGCCGGGCGGGTGTCCCAGCCGGGCCGCAGCGACTCCTCGGCCAGCGTGACCGCCTCGGCGATGCGCGTGACGATCTCCGGCATGGTGGTCTCCCTGCGGGGGCACTCGAAGCCGATGCGCATGGTGGACATCGCGAACGCCACGATCAGGTGCGTCAGCTGATCGTCCTCGGGGTCGACGCCCCGGCGGGCGGCGACGGCCTCGGCCAGGCGGCTCTCGGTCAAGGCGCCCCGGGCGACGGACTGCCCCACCAAGTGCGGATATTTATCGAAAAGTTGCCGCAGCTTCAGGAACCTCTCGGTGTCCTCCGGCGTTGACCCCTGCATGTCCTCCACCATGGCCCGCAGGCCGTGCATGAGCGACGTGAACGGGGGCTCGTCCTCCGGACGGCCGGCGAAGGCCTCCATCAGGACCTCCTCGCCGTGGTCGTGGAACCACAGCACGAGATGGTCCTTGCCGGTGAAGTAGCGGAAGAAGGTGCGGGGGGAGACTTCGACGACCCCCGCTATCTGCTCGATCGTGGTGGACTCGTATCCTTGTTCGAGGAACAGGTCGAGCGCCGCGTCGAGGAGCGCGAGGCGCGTCTTCTCCTTCTTGCGTTCCCGTAGACCCACTGCGGACACCCCTTCGCCACCTTTCTGTCACAGTGTGCCAGAAGTCATGCGGCGTCTTTTTAAAATCGTTTGTCATAAGTCATGGCCTGACATACTCTACCTGAGGCTTACGAGACCTATGCCGCTTGTTGAGGCGGTATGTAACTGAGGGGGACCTTATGGCTAACGCGAAGGCGGTCGCCGAACCGTCGTCGCCCGGCCTCGGCAAGACGGGGACGGGTGGCGGGAACCCATGGCTGGTGCTGCTGGCGGTCAGCCTCGGCGTCATCATGGTGATGCTGGACGGCACGGTGGTGGGCATCGCCAACCCCGTCATCCAGGTGGAATTGAAGGCGTCGCTGTCCGACCTGCAGTGGGTGACCAGCGGCTACCTGCTCGCGCTGGCCGTGTTCCTGATCACCGCGGGCAAGCTCGGTGACCTGTTCGGGCACAAGCGCGTCTTCCTGATCGGTGTGGCCGGCTTCGCTCTGTCCTCGGTGGGCATCGGTCTCAGCCAGGAGCTGGCCGACGTCGTCCCCGGCCTGTCGCCGGTGGGCGCGCTGATCGGCCTGCGGGTGCTGCAGGGCCTCTTCGGCGCCCTGCTCCAGCCGGCCGCCCTGGCGCTGCTGCGTGGCGCCTTCCCCGGTGAGAAGCTGAACCAGGCGATGGGGGCCTGGGGTGCCATCATCGGCCTCTCCAGCGCCGCCGGCCCGATCGTGGGCGGCGTGCTGGTGGAGAAGGTGAGCTGGGAGTCGGTCTTCTTCATCAACGCCCCGGTGGGCATCATCGCGTTGATCATGGGCTTCCTGCTGATCAAGGAGAACCGCGTCCAGACGTTCGCCCGCATCGACTGGCTCGGCGTGGTGCTGCTGTCCGGCGCGATGTTCTCGCTGGTCTGGACGATCATCAAGGCCCCCGAGTGGGGCTGGGGCGACTCGACGACGCTGACCTTCATCGCCGCGTTCGTGGTGCTCATCGGCCTGTTCATCTTCTGGCAGAGCAGGGCCAAGCAGCCGCTGGTGCCGCTGTCGCTGTTCAGGAACGTCTCGATCTCGATCGGCACCCTGCTGATGATGATGGTCGCGTTCGCGATGTTCGGCGCGATGTTCTTCCTGGGCTTCTTCTTCCAGGGCGTGCACGGCCTGACCCCGCTCGACGCCGGCCTGCGGATGCTGCCGATGAGCGCGGGCATGATCGTGGCCTCGCCCCTGGCCGGCATGGCGATCGGCAAGCTCGGGCCGAAGATCACGATGGCCGCCGGTCTGCTGATCACCGCGTCCTCGATGTTCCTCATGTCGCGTCTCAGCATCGACGCCTCGTTCATCGAGAGCGGCCTGCCGTTCGTGCTGCTGGCCTTCGGCCTCTCGCCGGTGTTCGTCGGCGCGACCGAGATCATCGTGGGCAACGCGCCGGTCGAGCTGAGCGGTGTCGCGGGTGGCCTTCAGCAGTCGGCCATGCAGGTCGGCGGCGCGCTCGGCACCGCGATCCTGGGCGCCGTGATGGCCGGCGAGATCGCCGACACGCTGCCCGGCTACCTCGGCCCGGCGGCGCAGGCGATCCCGCCGGGGCAGCTCACGCTGCTGGAGAAGGCCGCCGCGTTCGGCGCGACCCCGCCGGGGCTGCCGCAGGTGGTCACGGACGCCGTGCACAACTCGTTCATGGACGGCATGCACCTCGCCTTCCTGGTCAGCACCGGTGTCGCGGTGCTGACGGCCCTGCTGACGCTGTTCGTCAGGGCCGGTCGCAAGAGCGAGGGCGCGCCGGTCCACATGGGCTGACCGCTTCCCGCCGGAACGGCCCCCGCCATCGTGGCGGGGGCCGTTCCGCTGTCCGGGGCCCCTCTGTCGCGGGGGCCGCTATTTGGCGGTGACGGTCAGGATGACGCGGCCCGAGGTCTTGGTGGTGACCGTCAGGATGCGCCGGGCGGCGTTCCAGACGGCCGTGCCGCCGTCCACCTGGGCGCCGTTCGGGAAGCCGCGCTCGGGCAGGTAGATCTCGGTGGGGCCGGTCTCGTTGGCTTCGAAGACCACCTGGAGGCGGTTCTCGCCGTATGTGACGGCGACCGGGACGCCGCCGATCGCCCTCGGGTACGCCCTGACGTACACGCCCGGCAGCGGAGTGGCCTTCCCCTTCGCGTCGTACGGCCCCCAGGCGTCGGCGTCCCGCGACCAGTACGCCATGCCCGTGCCCACCTGGTCGCTCACCTCCTGCACCTTCCGCACCAGGTCGGAAGCGCCCGGCCTGGTCATGTCCAGCCCGAACTCGCCCAGCAGGACCGGCGCCCGCATGCGCTCGGCCGTCCGCGCGATGTTCTCGCGCCACCAGCCGAGCGTGCGGTCGGTCCACTCCTTGGAGCCGGCGGCGTAGTCGTCGCCGAGGTCCAGGGGCAGCGGGTAGAGGTGCGGGGCGAAGGCGATGCGCGGCGGGCCGCCGCGCGGGTCGTCGAAGCGCGGCAGCGCCGACGGCAGGCCCCAGTTGACGCCCACGGCCTGCGGCTCCAGGAAGATCCAGCGGTCGGGGTCGACCTCCCTGATCCGGGCGATGGTCCTGCGGTAGAGGGTGGCCAGGGGGCCGGTCTCGAACGTCGCGCCCTGCACCGAGCCGCCCCACGGCTCGTTCATCAGGTCGTACCCGAGAACGCCCGGCACGTCCTTGAAGCGGGCCGCGACCGCCGCCCACGCCTTGGCGTAGCGGTCCATCAGGTCGGGGTGGTCGCCGGTGGTGTTCCAGAAGTGGTCGAAGGCCCGGATGACGCCGGGTTCCAGGTAGTACATCTCCCAGGTGAACTGCTCGGTGGCCACCGGCAGGCCGTCGGTGTGGGTGGCCCAGGCGGGCGCGCCGTTGCCGGCGACGCCGGTGGGGGTGATGGCGTTGCCCCACAGGTCCTGGTGCATGTCGAGCATGACCTGGTAGCCGCGGTCGGAGTACCACCGCACCCGCTCAGCCACCTTGTCCAGATATTTCATGTCATAGGTGCCGGGGGAGGGCTCCACGGCCCGCCACAGGATGAGGAAGCGCACGAAGTTCGTGCCCATGTCCCGGTATTCGCGGTCGATGTCGTCCGGGGTCAGCTCCGGGAGCGCGTCCGGGGCGCCCTTGGCGCTGCCCGCCGTGTTGAACCCGTGCAGGATCAGCGCCCGGCCGCGGTCGTCGGTGACGTAGCGGGGGGTGGACGGAGGAGCGTCCCTGGTCGCGGCGGCGACAGCGCCTCCGGCCAGCAGGACGAGCACGGCTGTCGTCGCGAGCAACCTGGCACGCTTCATCTGATCTCCGCGGATGCCGGGAAATAGGGTCTTCCATCAGAATCATGGACGCGGCTAGCCTGCCGAACATGAGCCTTGTTCGCAATAGCCTGCCGGCGATCGTCACCTTGTTGATCGTCGTGGGGTTCGGTCTGTTCGGCGCGGTCCTGGTCACGAGGGTCGGCTACCTGGCCGTGCCGTCCGCGGTCGGGGCCCCGTACGCGCTGCCGGGCCTGCGCGTCGTCCCCCTGGGCGAGACGACCTGGCTGCTCACGCTCGCCGACACGGTCCTCGCGCTCGCCCTGGTCGGCGCGGTGGCGTCCACGCGCGCCGGACTCTGGCGCACCTGGGGCAGGTTCCTGGTCGCCGCGGTCGCGGTGAACCTGGTGCGCGCCGCCCTGCTCGCCACCGTCGCCGAGGCCGGGATCGGCGCCTACCTCGGCTATCTCGGCGGCGGCCTGGTCGCGGGTCTGATCTGGGGAATCGTCCTCGGCTGGCTCCCCGGGCTCGCCGCGCTGCCGCGCCGGTCCGGAACGCGGGACCGGTCGCCGGCGGGCATAAACTCGATGGGGTGAGCACGAAGATCCTCCCTGAGCAGGAGACCACTCCGCGCACCTCTCACGGTGACGGCGACCATGAGCGGTTCGCCCACTACGCGGACAAGCACAAGATCACCGAGAGCATGGTGACGGGCACGCCCATCCGCGCGCTCTGCGGCAAGATCTGGGTGCCCAGCCGTGACCCGAAGAAATACCCGGTCTGCCCGGAGTGCAAGGAGATCTACGAAGGTCTCCCGCCCGGCGGCGGTGGCGATGACGACAAGAAGCAGTGAGTGTTGCTGAAGCCCATTCCCCCCGGGTAAGGCTACGGTCGGTAATCTGACCAGCCCATACCGTCACGGGGGGATCGTATGGCCCGGCGCGCGACCGCCGTCTCGTTGGCATGCCTGCTCGCGGCCGGGCTCGCCCCGCCGTTCCCGCTCGGTGCCATGCCGCTCCCGGTCGGCGCCGAGCCGGCGTCCGCCTGCGTCCCGTCGGCCGCGCGTCTGGCCGTCCCCCGCGCGCCGGGCGGGACCGGCCCGCGCTCGCCGCTCCCCGAAGACGTCGCCAGGATCTCGGCCGAGCTGAAGACCCGGTTGCGGGGGTTGACCGTGCCCGCGCGCATCACCGTGCCGACCCGGGTGGTCGTCCTCACCGACGGCCGGCGCAAGATCTCTGAGCAGCTGGTCAGAACCCAGATCGACGTGCTCAACGCCGCCTACGCCGGCCGCAACGGCGGCGTGGACACCGGCCTGCGCTTCAAGCTGGAGTCCGTCTCCGTCAAGGAGAACGCCACCTGGTTCGCCGACCCGGTCGGCGGCGAGAAGGCCATGAAGACCCGCCTGCACCAGGGCGGCGCCCAGACGCTCAACCTCTACATCGCCCAGCTCAGCGAGCTCATGCTGGGCTTCGCCAGCTACCCCTACTGGTACGCCGGCGCCCCCGCCCTCGACGGCGTCGTGATCGACTGGCGCAGCCTGCCCGGCGGCGCGATGACCAACTACGACAAGGGGTTCACCGTCGTCCACGAGATCGGCCACTGGCTCGGCCTGTTCCACACCTTCGAGAACGGCTGCGACGAGCCGGGCGACGGCATCGCCGACACCGCCCCCGAGGCCCGCGCCACCGAGGGCTGTCCCGAGAGCAAGGACACCTGCCCCAACACCGGCACCGACCCGATGCACAACTACATGGACTATGCCCATGACCGGTGCATGTCGGAGTTCACCCAGGGCCAGGCCGACCGCATGCACGAGATGTGGACGGTGTACCGACGCAGCGCAGATGCGTAGATTCGACGCATTTACCATGTGTAGGTGACAGCACCGAAGGCAATCGACGCTCCCGACATCTCACCCCGGATCCTAGGACCGGCGTACCGCACGGCCACTTTGGGGATCGTCCTCGTGGTCACCCTGATCGCCTTCGAGGGGATGTCGGTCGGCGTCGTGATGCCGGAGGTCTCCCGCGACCTCGACGCGCTCAACCTCTACGGCATCAGCTTCTCCGCCTTCCTCATCGCCAGCCTGTTCGCCAACGTGGTCGCCGGGCTCTGGTCGGACCGGCGCGGCTACCCGCTGCCGTTCCTGGCCGGGGTGGTGCTGTTCGTCGCCGGGATGGCGCTGGCCGGTACGGCGGACGCCAAGGAGCTGTTCCTGATCGCGCGGGCCGTCCAGGGATTGGGGGCCGGAGCCTCGATCGTGGCGCTGTACGTGATGATCGCCCGGGTCTACCCGGCGGACCTGCGGCCCAAGGTCTTCGCGGCGCTGTCGGCCGCCTGGGTCGTGCCCTCGATGGTCGGGCCCGCCGTGGCGGGGGCCGTCGCCGAGCAGTGGGGCTGGCGTTACGTCTTCTACGGGATCATCCCGCTGGTGGTGCCCGCGCTGGTGATGCTCGTCCCCGCGCTCCGGATGGCCGGGCCCGAGCAGGCCGAGGAGGGCCCGCGCGGGCCGCGTTCGCAGCCGCTGGCGATGACGCTGGCCGCCACCTCCGCCGCCGGCGGCGCGGGCGTGCTGCTGTGGGGCGTGGACGAGCTGCACAAACAGCCGCTGGTCGGCACGGCCGCCACGCTCGGCGGGCTGGGCTTCCTGATCTACGGCCTGTACCGTCTGCTGCCGCCGGGCGCGCTGCGGTTCGGCCGCGGGCTGCCCACCACCGTGCTGCTGCGCGGGTTCTTCTCGGCGGCCTTCTTCGGCGTCAACTCCTTCATCCCGCTGGTGCTGACGTCGGTCAAGTTCTTCGACGCCAGGGCCGCCGGGATCGCGCTGACCACGGGCGCGCTCGGCTGGTCGGCGGGCTCGTTCCTGCAGAGCAGGCGGACCGCCGAGCCGCACCGGCGGATCAGGCTCGGAGCGGTGTGCGTCACGGTCGGGATCGTGATCGCGCTGTTCGCGGCGCTGCCCGCGGTGAGCGGGTGGATCGCGGTGCCGGCCTGGATCGCGGCCGGGTTCGGGATGGGCCTCGGCATGACCACGGTCAGTGTCACCGCGCTCAGGCAGTCGCCGGTCAGCGAGCAGGGCGCCAACTCGGCGGCGCTGTCGGTCACCGACATGCTGGGCTCCGCGCTGACCGTCGGCCTGGGCGGCGCGGTGATCAACTTCATCGGCCACGAGTCCGGGCAGATCGCCACCGGGTTCGTGGTGATCTCGGTCATGATGGCGCTCATCGGGCTCACTGCCACGTTCCTGGCCGCCCGTACGCGCTGATCGTGCGATTCTGCCCCTCCCGCCACAGTGATCACGGATCGCCAGATCTTCGTCCCGAGGAGTGATAGGACAACGGGACGAGGAGGTGTCATGGAGGATGATCACCGGGTCTGGCCCCCCGCTTCCGGGCCCCGGCACCGCCGCACTCCTCCCCAGGACGCGGACCCCCCGGACGACCCCGACGAGGACGCGGAGGAGGCCCCCTGGCCGCCCCGCCGCGGGCGCGACCCGTACGAGCGGGAGACGGCGTGGAACCCGCGGATCCGCAGGACCGTCCCGCTCGACCCGCCGGCCGCCTCCGAGCCGCTGCCGCCCTCGGCGCGGTTCTACGGCACCCCGGCCGACCCCGGGCCGCTGGAGGAGCCCCCGAGGCGCGGACGGCGCGTGGCCGGCGCCCTGGTCGCCGTGGCGGCGGTGGCGGCGGTGGCGGGGCTGGTCGCGGGGGTGAGTACGGTGGCGTCCCGGTTCACCGCGCCGCCGCCGGAGTCCGACCGGCTGAGCGACGCCGCGGCGGGCGTGTCACTGCGGCTGCCGCCCGGCTGGAGCGCCGGCACGATCCCGCCGGTCACCGGCTTCACGTCGGTCGCCAGGGACGGGAACGGCGCGCTGGTCATGGCCATGCGGGTGCCCGACCCCGTGCCGAACGCCAAGAAGGCCGCCGGGGAGGCCGCCGAGCTGTACTCCAGGCTGCTGCTCAAGGGCGACAAGGTCACGGTCGTCGACGACCGCGACATCCCGCAGGGGCACACCAGGGCGCTGCGGGCCGAGTACCAGGACGTCGTCAACCGGCCCGCCTTCCTGCGCGTGATGCTTCTCACCCGCGCGGGCCGCGCGGTACTGCTCCTCGGGCTGCTCCAGCCCGAGGCGACCACCGGGAGACAGGCGCTGGACGCGGTGATGACGAGCTTCAGATAAGCCACATAGCACGTAGGGAAGACCTTGGCCAGAATCCTCGGTGCACGGCACGTCTTGTCGGTGAGCCCGATTACTCTTGGGTCACTGTGAGAGAGCGAAGCACACGAACCCCAGAGGTGATGCGGTGAGCACCTTCGCCGCGTCCCACCTTTCGCCTTCCTATCCAGACCGCGCCGCGTGGGGCACCGCGCCCAAGCTGCGCGCCTGGCAGCAGCAGGCGTTCGACCTGTACTTCAGGCGCGAGCCGCGTGACTTCCTCACCGTGGCCACCCCCGGCGCGGGCAAGACGACCTACGCCCTGCGCATCGCCAGCGAGCTGCTGGCCAACGGTGTGATCAGGGCCGTCACCGTCGTCACGCCCACCGAGCACCTCAAGCGCCAGTGGGCCGACGCCGCCGCCCGGGTCGGCATCGGCATCGACCCCGAGTTCAAGAACAGCCAGGGCACCACCTCGCGCGACTACACCGGGGTGGCGGTGACGTACGCGCAGGTCGCGATGCACCCCGCGCTCCACCGGGCGCGCACCGAGGCCCGCAAGACCCTGGTCATCTTCGACGAGATCCACCACGCGGGCGACGCCAAGTCGTGGGGCGACGGCGTGCGCGAGGCGTTCGAGCCCGCCGCCCGCCGGCTCCAGCTCACCGGCACGCCGTTCAGGTCCGACGACAACCCGATCCCGTTCGTCGGCTACGAGGAGGACGCCGAGGGCGTCAAGCGCAGCGTCTCCGACTTCTCCTACGGCTACGGCCCGGCGCTCGACGACGGCGTCGTGCGTCCGGTGATCTTCCTGGCCTACTCCGGCGAGATGAAGTGGCGCACCCGCGCGGGCGACGAGATCGCCGCGACGCTCGGCACCCCGCTCACCAAGGACCAGCTCTCCCAGGCGTGGCGGGCCGCGCTCGACCCCAAGGGCGACTGGATCCGCCAGGTCATGCAGGCCGCCGACCGCCGCCTGACCGAGGTCCGCCGGGGCGTGCCCGACGCGGGCGGCCTGGTGATCGCCACCGACCACGAGACCGCCCGGGCCTACTCCCGCCACCTGCGCAACATCACCGGCGAGGGCGCGACGGTCGTCCTGTCCGACGACCCGGGGGCGTCCAAGAAGATCAAGCAGTTCGCCGCCTCCGAAGACCGCTGGCTGGTGGCCGTCCGCATGGTGTCCGAGGGCGTCGA
The DNA here is from genome assembly GCF_040675375.1 of Nonomuraea sp. NPDC049607. Lineage (NCBI taxonomy): Bacteria > Bacillati > Actinomycetota > Actinomycetes > Streptosporangiales > Streptosporangiaceae > Nonomuraea > Nonomuraea sp. NPDC049607. Next base: position 50,358 of record NZ_JBFAOV010000007.1, on the reverse strand, counting down.
CATCCCGCGCCTGTGCGTGGGCGTCTACGCCACCTCGACCTCGACCCCGCTCTTCTTCGCCCAGGCCGTGGGCCGCTTCGTCCGCGCCCGCAAGCGCGGCGAGACGGCCTCGGTCTTCCTCCCCTCGGTGCCCACCCTCATGGGGCTGGCCAACGAGATGGAGGTCGAGCGCGACCACGTGCTCAACAGGAAGCCTCCGGAGGACGGCCTCGACGACAGCCTGCTGGAGCAGGCCAACCGTCAGAAGGACAACCCCGACGTCCTGGGCGACGAGCTGCCGTTCGAGACGATGGAGACCTCGGCCACCTTCGACCGGGTGCTCTTCGACGGCGGCGAGTTCGGCACCGGCGCGGAGATCGGCTCGGCCGAGGAGGAGGACTTCCTGGGCCTGCCCGGCCTCCTTGAGCCCGACCAGGTGGCCACCCTGCTCCGCAAGCGCCAGTCCGACCAGCAGGCCGCCAAGCGCAGGCAGGGCCCGGCCGAGCAGCCCAAGGAGACCTTGGCCCCCCACGAGCAGATCGCCGAGCTGCGCCGCGAGCTCAACGGCCTGGTGGGCGCCTGGAACCACCGCACGGGCCAGCCCCACGGGGTCATCCACGCCGAGCTGCGCCGCACGTGCGGCGGCCCGCCGATCGCGCAGGCAACGTCCGAGCAGATCCAGGAACGCATCGACGCCATCCGCCGCTGGGCCACCCAGCGACGCTAGCCGCGCCCCCTTCGCCGGTTCACTTGAAACCGGCGAAGGGGCCGGCGGGGGACCCTGCACATTTGGACACAGAGCAGTGACCTTCCGTTAGAAGGCCGGCCAGAACGGCAAGAACCCTCTTGGCTGTCTCGGGATACCAGAAGGATCTTGCCCATGTCGTCTGAGGCCCCCGGCAAGTCGACGCTGACCGTCACCTCCGGCCTCTCCCGGAACGCCGTCATCGTCCGGCTCGAAGGGGAGCTCGACGTCTACGCCATCCCGATCCTGCGCGAGCACCTGCTGCGCATCTGGGAGCTGCCCGCCAAGCCGTTCCTGATCCTGGACCTCGGCGAGGTCGCCTTCTGCGACTCGATGGGCATGAACGAGCTCGTCGAGGTCATGCAGCGGTGCGAGTCGAGGGGCACCCGGCTGCTGCTCGCGGGGGTGCACGGGGTGATGGCTCGGGTGTTGTCCATCACCGGGTTGCGGCACGCGTTCGAGGTGTTCGCCAGGTTCGACGACGCCCTGGGGCTGGCCGTCGCGACTCTCTAGAGGCGCGCGGGGGCCGGGATGCGCCTGCCGGAGCGGCCGTCCACCGGGATGTACCGCTCGTCGGCCGGGAGCGGGACCGTCAGCGCGGCCCGGCCGTCCTTGACGCGGACGGGAAGGACGCGTACGCCCTCATGGTCGCCGCTCAGTGGACCCTCGTGCACCCACACCAGCAACCGGCGGCCCTCGGGACGGGCGATCACCTTGGCCGTCGCGCACTCGTGCGGCGCGGCCGTCCACGACAGCACGAGCCGCCGGCCGACGTGCCCGCCGACCGTGGCCCACTGGGGGATCGGGGTGCGCTCGTCGCACGCGGGCAGCGCCGGCGCGGGCGGCATGTCATGGGCCACGACCGTGGGGCCACGGCCGGCGGGCACGTCGCTCATCGCGACCGTCGCGACCTCCAGCAGCGCCAGTGTCACGACCGCCCCCACCCGCGCCCCCGGACGGCCCTTGACGAGCACCCAGAGGGCGAGAGGGGCGAGGAGCAGCCAGGCCGCGCCCAGGGAGATGGCAAGCATGAGGAACCTCGCACAGGATGAAGAGATATGACTCTACGTACTACTTCGACTGCGGAGGGGTTAGGTCATCCTTGGATATCACATGACCGCAGGGTTGCGCACTGTGTACCGTCCGTGATCAGCGTGGGCATGGCGAAGTCCCGGCGGTGGCCGGTGAAGTCAAGGGGCCGGTCAGCCTTCCTTGGGGGCGCCCGTCAGCGTCACGCCCGCGGCCTCCATCTGGGCCATGGCCGACTGCGTGGTGGCCGGGGAGACGCCCGCGGTGAGGTCGAGCAGCACGCGTACGGCCAGCCCGTTGGCCACCGCGTCGAGCGCGGTGGCGCGGACGCAGTGGTCGGTGGCGATGCCCACCACGTCGACCTCGGTCACCCCGTGTTCGCGCAGCCAGTCGGCCAGCGGCGCGCCGTCGCCCGAGGTGCCCTCGAAACCGCTGTAGGCGGCCGCGTAGGAGCCCTTGCTGAAGACCTCTTCCACCTCCGAGACGTCGAAGGAGGGGTGGAAGTCGGCGCCGGGGGTGCCGGCCACGCAGTGGGCGGGCCAGGTCGTGACGTAGTCGGGGGTGTCCGAGAAGTGGGTGCCGGGCTCGACGTGGTGGTCACGGGTGGCCACGACGTGGTCGTAGCCGTGCTCGCTGAGATGGCGGGTGATCTCGGCGGCCACCTCGGAGCCGCCGGCCACGGCCAGGCTCCCACCCTCGCAGAAGTCGTTCTGCACATCGACGATGATCAACGCGGTGCCCATAAGAGCACGATACGTCAGACGAACTCCGTGGGGATCGCCGCATACCCCCTGCCGAGGTGCAGCGCCTCCTGGGGGAGCAGCGCGACGGCCTCGGCGTGGCGGTCGCGGGCGGCCGAGAGGGGTTCCCGGCCGACGATCTCGCCGTCGCGCACCAGCTCGTGCAGCAGGGGGATGCCGCCGTCGGGGACGACGCCGCCGGTGGTGATCAGCTCGGTCTCGATGTGCCCGCCCGCGTCGAGCAGCCGGTACGCCTCCTTGCGCCCGCCGCGCGACGGCTTGCCGACCGAGCGCTTGGCCACGGCCTCCAGCCGGCCGGCCCCGGTCTCCCGCGCCACCAGCTTGTACACCAGGGCCGCCGTGGGGACGCCGGACCCGGTCACCAGGGAGGTGCCCACGCCGTAGCCGTCCACGGGGGCGGCGGCGAGCGCGGCGATGGCGTACTCGTCGAGGTCGGAGGTGACCACGATGCGGGTGTCGAAGGCGCCGAGCGAGTCGAGCAGCTCGCGCACCTCCTGCGCGGCGGCGGCCAGGTCGCCGGAGTCGATGCGGACCGCGCCCAGCTTGTTCCCGGCCAGCTCGACCGCCGTGCGCACCGCCTGCTGCACGTCGTAGGTGTCCACCAGCAGCGTCGTCTCCGCGCCGAGCGAGGCGATCTGGGCCTCGAACGCGTCGCGCTCGGAGTCGTGCAGCAGGGTGAAGGCGTGCGCGGCCGTGCCCGCGGTGGGGACCCCGTACCGGTGGCCCGCCATGAGGTTGGAGGTGGAGGCGAATCCGGCGATGTAGGCGGCGCGGGCGGCGGCGACGGCGGCGTACTCGTGCGTGCGGCGCGAGCCCATCTCGATCAGCGGGCGCTTGCCGGCGGCGTTGGTCATGCGGGAGGCGGCCGAGGCGATGGCGCAGTCGTGGTTGAGGATCGACAGTGCCAGCGTCTCCAGCAGCACGGCCTCGGCGAAGGTGCCCTCGACGATCATGATCGGGGAGGCGGGGAAGTAGAGGTCGCCCTCGCGGTAGCCGTAGACGTTCCCGGAAAACCGGTAATCGGCGAGAAACGCCAGAGTCGATTCGTCGACCACCTCCTGCTCGCGGAGAAAAGTGAGTTCTTCGTCACCGAAACGGAAGCGTTCGAGCTCGTCCAGGATGCGTCCGACGCCGGCCACGACCCCGTACCGGCGCCCGCCCGGCAGGTGCCGGGCGAACACCTCGAAGACCGCGCGCCGGTGCGCGGCACCGCTGCGCAGCGCCGCCTGGAGCATCGTCAGCTCATAGTGATCTGTGAGCAACGCAGTGCTCATGGTCATTCTCACGACTCGAAGACTACGGCCCAGATAGGGCAGACTCGGGGATGTGGGTAGCACCGCTCCAATCACCGTCGAGCGTCCGTCATCGGACGTCCGGCCCGATCTGCCATGGGTGACCATCGTCTGGAACGACCCGGTCAACCTCATGTCCTACGTGACCTATGTCTTCCAAACCGTCTTCGGCTATACCAAGGAGAAGGCGGAGAAACTGATGCTGGACGTCCACCAAAAGGGCAAGGCGGTCGTGTCCAGTGGCACGCGCGAAGAGATGGAACGCGATGTGCAGATTCTTCACTCCTACGGCCTGTGGGCGACGGTCCAGCCGGATTCGGTCAAGTGAGGCGGCGGCGGTGAGTTCGGGGTTCTCGGCCGGGCGGGACGGCTCGGTCATCGCGCAGTTCGAGGCGGCGGAGGTCTCGCTGCTGCGCTCGCTCGTCTCGATGTTGCTCGGCCTGGTGTCGCCGGGCGAGACCAGCGACGATCCGCTGGAGCGGGCGCTCGGCATCGGGGCGGCCCAGGCGCCGACCGATCCGGTGCTGGCCCGGCTGTTCCCCTCGGCGTACGAGGACGAGAAGGAGGCCACGGAGTTCCGCCGCTACACCGAGGCCACGCTGCGCGACGGCAAGCGCGCCGACGCCCGGACCGTCCTGGAGACCGCGCGCTCGGGTCGCGCCGACCTGACGCCCGAGCAGGCCCAGGCGTGGCTGCGCTCGCTCAACGACGTCCGCCTGACGCTCGGCACCAAGCTCGACGTGACCGAGGAGGTCCACGACGAGATCGCCACGATGTCCGAGGACGACCCCCGCTACCCGGCCTACGTCACCTACGACTGGCTGACCTACCTCCAAGACAGCCTGGTACGCGCCCTCTGGTAGCTTCCGGGCATGCTCACGATCTCGCAGGAACTGGTGGACAAGATCGTCGCGCACGCGCGGGCCGACCATCCCGACGAGGCGTGCGGTGTGATCGCGGGTAGGAACGGCGTTCCCGAGCGGTTCGTCCCGATGGAGAACGCCGAGCGTTCGCCCACGTTCTACCGGTTCGACTCCATGGAGCAGTTCCGCGTCTGGCGGGAGATGGACGACCGCGACGAGGAGCCCGTCGTGATCTACCACTCCCACACCGCCACCGAGGCGTACCCGTCGCGCACCGACGTGTCCTACGCCTCTGAGCCGCAGGCCCACTACGTCCTGGTCTCGACCCGGGACGAGAACGAGGTCGAGTTCCGCTCCTACCGGATCCTCGACGGAGTGATCGAGGAGGAAGAGGTAAGATTCCTCCCATGATGGTCCGGCCGGTGCAGAGCTACCTCTTCGCGCACACTCCGGCCGTCGTCGTCTACGACTGTCGCTGATCTGGAATCCGTACCCAGCCCTCGGTGTTGCCGCCGATGGGACGACGACCAGATAAGAGGAGAATGACCGCGATGGCCATCGAGGTTCGCATTCCCACCATCCTGCGTAACTACACCGACGGCGCCAAGGCCGTCGACGCCGAGGGCGCCACCCTCGACGAGCTGATCAGCAACCTTGAGTCCCGGCACCCCGGCATCAAGGCGCGCCTGGTCGACGAGGGCAGCCTGCGCCGCTTCGTCAACGTCTACCTCAACGACGAGGACGTGCGCTTCCTCGGCGGCCTCGGCACCCCGGTGTCCGACGGCGACACGGTCACCGTGCTGCCCGCCGTCGCCGGCGGGTGACATGCGGTTCGACTCGCTGATCGACTCGGTCGGGCGCACGCCGCTCGTCGGGCTGCCCCGGCTGTCGCCCTCGCCCGAGGTGCGCGTCTGGGCCAAGCTCGAAGACCGCAACCCGACCGGGTCGATCAAGGACCGGCCGGCGCTGTGGATGATCGAGCAGGCCGAGAAGGACGGCCTGCTCACGCCCGGCTGCACGATCCTTGAGCCCACCAGCGGCAACACCGGCATCTCGCTGGCGATGTCGGCCAGGCTCAAGGGCTACAAGCTGATCTGCGTGATGCCGGAGAACACCTCCGAGGAGCGCCGGCAGCTCCTGCGCATGTGGGGCGCGGAGATCATCTCCTCGCCCGCCGCGGGCGGTTCCAACGAGGCCGTGCGCGTGGCCAAGGGCCTGGCCGCGGAGAACCCGTCCTGGGTGATGCTCTACCAGTACGGAAACCCGGCCAACTGGCGCTCCCACTACGAGACCACCGGCCCGGAGATCCTGGCCGACCTGCCCACGATCACCCATTTCGTGGCCGGGCTCGGCACCACGGGCACGCTGATGGGCGTCGGCCGGTTCCTGCGCGAGCACGTGCCCGGCGTGCAGATCGTCGCCGCCGAGCCGCGCTACGGCGAGCTGGTCTATGGCCTGCGCAACGTCGACGAGGGCTTCATCCCGGAGCTCTACGACGAGTCCGTGCTGACCACCCGCTTCTCGGTCGGCTCGGCCGACGCGCTGCGGCGCACCCGCGAGCTGCTGGCCGCCGAGGGCATCTTCGCCGGGGTCTCGACCGGCGCCGCGCTGCACGCCGCGCTGGGCGTGGCCAGGAAGGCGGTCAAGGCGGGCGAGCGCGCCGACGTCGCCTTCGTGGTGGCCGACGGCGGCTGGAAGTACCTGTCCACGGGCGCCTACGAGGGCACCCTGGAGGAGGCCGAAGAACGCCTGGAAGGGCAGCTCTGGGCCTGACGACATGAGAAGGGGGCGGCCGGTCCGGCCGCCCCCTTCTTCCATGGTCAGTTGAACAGGAGCCGCAGCGAGAAGTCCGCCTCGGTGGCGCTCTGCTTGCCGCTCAGGCCGACCGCCCGCAGGACCTGCACGTTGGCCTTGTCGTCGCCGTCCATGCTCTGCAGGTACAGGTGCTCGACCTTGTCGAGGTCCACGAACAGCGCGAAGGTGGCCTCGCCGGCGTTGGGGATCGCGGTCTGGAACGTCTCGGAGTCGCCCAGCGTGCCCTCCTCGGCCAGCTTCTTGGCGTACTCCTCGCTCGTCGCCGCCGTGAAGACGCCGTCACCGGGGACCTTGGCGATCTGCGGAGCGGGCTGCCCGCTCGCCGCCAGCGCCTTCTCGATCTTGGCGACGACGGCCTGGGCCTTCGCCGGGTCGGTGACGACGCGGACGCCGGCCTTGATCTGGTCGCCGTCCAGGCCCTGGCTGTCCACCGCGACCGTGAAGTTCTTGCCGAGCACCGTGGCGAGGTCGCCCGGCAGGTCGAGGCCGAACTTGGTCTTGGCCTGTTCGAGGAGCTGCTGCACCTCGGCGCCGCCGCCGGCCGCGGCCGACTTCTGGATCTGGGCCCACTGCTTGGTGATCATCTGGTCCATGCCGGAGACCGACACGGCGCCGGCCGTGCCCGCGGGCAGTGTGCCCAGGGACGCGGGCTGGAGGTCGTCCGCGGTCACGCCCTTGGCGCCCCTGACCAGGCCGGCCAGCTCGACGTACGCGCTGTCGAAGCGCAGCGCGCCGGCGAAGCGGGCGTCCTTGATGGGCTCGATGCTCGCGGCCTGCTCGGCGGGGATGGCGGTGAGCTTGGCCAGCCCGCCCATGTCCGCCCAGAACGACAGCACGCCCTGCTCGCCGACGTCGCCCATGTCGTCGCTGAACTCGTTGTTGTCGGCGAGGGTGGCCTCACCCTGCGCGAACTTGTCGGCCAGCGCCTGCGTCGAGGACAGCAGCGCGTAGTCGTCGCGGAAGGCGATGCCGTACTTGTCGCCGTCCATGAGCTTGGCGATGCCCGCCTTGGCCTGCGTCTGGTCCTTGACCTGGACGGCGACCGCGAAGTCGGGCTCGGACTTGCCCGAGGGAACGGCGGCGAAGCCGACCCTGCTGCCCAGCCACGGGTCCACGTCCTTGCCGAAGTCGATCTTCTTGTCGCCGCTCTCGTTGACCAGGTTGAACAGGGCCTGGCGCGGGTCCTCGCCGGTGAAGGAGCCCTTGGTGACCGTGAACTTCCTGGCGAGCTGGAACAGCGCCAGCTTCTGGTTGGCGGCCGGGTCGAGGTCGAGGCGGGCGTAGGCGATCGCGTTGGCGGGCAGGACCTCGTCCGGCTGCGTGCCGCCACCGCCGATCGCGCCCACGGCCCACACCGCGCCGCCGCCGAGCAGCACCACCGCGAGCGCCGCCGCGCCGGCGATCAGCCAGCCCTTGCGGCCGCCCCTCTTCGCCGGTTGCGGCGGGCCGAAGCCGTCGGGGCCCTGCTGCTGCCAACCCTGCTGGTCCTGCTGTTGCCAACCTTGCTGGGCGTACTGGTCCTGTTGCTGCCAGCCCTGCTGCTGCTGCTGCGCGTACTGGTCCTGTTGCTGCCAGCCCTGCTGCTGCTGTTGCTGCTGCCAGTTCTGCTGCTGCTGCTGCGCCTGGCCGCCGTACGGGGCGCCGTAGGCGGGCTGCTGGCCGTAGGCGGACTGGGGGCTGTATGCCGGCTGCCCCGGCTGGGGGGCCTGCTGACCATAGGGCTGCTGGTACGGCTGCTGCGGCTGGTACGACTGCTGCTGCGGCTCCTGCGGCTGCTCCCAGCCGCCTCGGTATGCCGTGGTGCGGTCGGGATCATCGCCGTAAGGGGGATTATTCGCAGACATCACTCAACTCACAATGTGGACTTTTGACCACAGAGAAGGTAGCTGATGTTGCTAGATGGCCGCTTGCAATGTGCTGAAGTCGGGATTAGGCCCGATTCAGCTCCTTTTTCAACACATCGAGGTGAACCTCGCCGCCTGTCCAGTCCGTCACGTAGGCCCAGGGGACGAACGTGCTCCCGACGTACACCGTCCGCGCCAGCGTCCTGGACAGCCAGGGGGAGCGGCCATGGCGGTCACGCGTGAGCCCGAGCAGGACGGGCGCGCGCCGCCCCGAGACGACCAGCCCGTAGACCGTCTGGCTCTGCTGGAGCTCGCCCTTGTGCTTGTGGACGCGGAGGTCGACGACGTGACCGACCCACACCCCGTTCGAGTCCCACACCGAGTGACCGATGAGTTCGGTGACAGTTGCCATGATCGAACTGTTCCATCCTGAGGGTGTTTTCCCAGGTAGGCGCGCTGATATGGGAACGGCGTGGTGCGAACGCCGCAGCCCCGCGTAAAGTGGGGGGACTACTAGAATATAGTTCCGTACGGTGAAGGCAGGGCGGGATGACCAAGTTCGACGAGGCCACACAGGCGATCAGGGTCGACGAGACCACCTATGACGTGTGCCTCGACCCCGGATACTCCATCGGCGGCCCGCTCAACGGCGGCTACCTGATGGCCGTGGTCCTGCGCGCCGCCGTGGACGCCTCGCCGTTCGAGCACCCGGTGAGCACCACCTCGCAGTTCCTCAGGTCACCGGTCGCCGGCCCCGCCCAGGTCAGGGTCGAGCCGCTGAAGTCGGGCCGCACGGCCGCGTTCGCCAGGGCCACGCTCGTCCAGGACGGCGTGCCGCAGATCGAGAGCCTGATCACCACCGCCACCCTGACCGGCGCCGATCCCGTCTACACCGACGCGCCCTCGGTCGTCATGCCGCAGGTCGAGGAGTGCGTCAAGCTCCCCGATCCCAAGCCCGAGAACAACATGACGCTCAACGCCCAGATGGACATGCGCTTCGACCCGCCCACCATCGCCTGGCTGAAGGGCGACCCCACGGGCCGGCCGGAGTCGCGGGCGTACTTCAGGATGGCCGAGCCGCAGGACGCCGACCCGTACGTGCTGGCCCTGGCCGTGGACGCGCTGCCGCCCGTGGTGTTCTCCGCCGGCGCCCGCGGCTGGGCGCCCACCGTCGAGCTGACCTGGCATTTGCGCGCCCTGCCCGCCCCCGGCTGGCTCACCCTGATCGGCGGCGGCCGTCTCATCGCGGACGGCTGGTTCGACGAGGAGGTCGAGGTGTGGGACTCCACGGGCCGCCTGGTCGCCCAGTCGCGCCAGCTCGCCAGGGTCGGAAGGGGCTGATGTGAGCAACACAACAGTCCCGCCTTCACCAGGTGTGAGCATTCTTACGCAGTGTTGATCGCGCAGGTCGCCTACCCTCTAGAACGTGCCGGACGCGAGTATTGGGATCTTCGACAGCGGGGTGGGCGGCCTGACGGTCGCACGCGCGATCATCGACCAGCTGCCCCACGAGTCGATCACCTACGTGGCGGACACGGCCCGCCAGCCGTACGGGCCGAAGCCCATCGCCGAGCTGCGCGCCTACGCCCTTGAGGTGATGGACCACCTCGTCGGCCAGGACGTCAAGATGCTCGTCATCGCCTGCAACAGCGCCAGCGCCGCCGTGCTGCGCGACGCCCGCGAACGCTACGACGTGCCGGTCGTCGAGGTGATCCAGCCCGCCACCAGGCGCGCGGTCCGCGCCACCCGCACCGGCCGGGTCGGCGTGATCGCCACCCAGGCCACCATCACGTCGCTGGCCTACCACGACGCCTTCACCGCGGCCCCCGACGTGCAGCTCACCGGCGTGGCCGCCCCACGCCTGGTGGAGTACGTCGAGCGCGGCGAGACGATGAGCAAGGAGCTCATCGACGTCCTGCGCGGCTACCTGGAGCCCATCAGCGCGGCCGGCTGCGACACGCTCATCCTCGGCTGCACCCATTACCCGCTGCTCACCGGCGCGATCTCCTACGTCGTCGGAGACGGCGTCACGCTGGTCTCCAGCGCCGACGAGACGGCCAAGGACGTCTACCGGATCCTGCACGACCGCGGACTGGCGGCGGGAGGCGAGTCCACCCCCCGGCACCGCTTCCGCGCCACCGGCGACTCCCGGCTCTTCGCCCGCCTGGGCAGGCGCTTCCTGGGCCCGGAGATCGACGTGGTCGAAGTCGCGCCAGTGGGGGGTACTACCTTTAGCGGGAGGCCCACATGAAGGTGACCATCGTCGGATGCTCGGGCAGCTACCCCGGCCCCGACAGCCCCGCGTCCTGCTATCTCGTCGAGGCCGAGGGGTTCAGGATGCTGCTCGACCTCGGCAACGGGTCGCTCGGCGCGCTCCAGCGCCACATCGGCCTCTACGACGTGGACGCCATCTGCCTGTCCCATCTGCATGCCGACCACTGCCTCGACGTCTGCGGCTACCACGTGGCCCGCACGTACGGGCCCGACGCGCCGTACCCGCCCGTGCCGGTCTACGCGCCCGAGGGGGCTCCGGCGCGGCTGGCGGCGGCGTACGGGATGCCGGACGAGCCCGGCCTGGAGACCGCCTTCGACTTCACGGTGTTGTCGCCCGGCTCGTTCGAGGTGGGGCCGTTCATCGTCACGGCCGGCCTGGTGAACCATCCGGTCGAGGCGTACGGGTTCAGGGTGGCCACCGACGACGTGTGCGTGGCGTACTCGGGGGACACCGGGGAGTCGGCGGAGCTGGTCAGGCTGGCCACGGGGGCCGATCTCATGCTGTGCGAGGCGTCGTTCGTCGAAGGCCCCGACCTGCCTCCCGACCTGCACCTGACCGGCCGTCAGGCGGCCGAGCACGCGGCCAAGGCGAACGCCGGCAAACTCGTGCTCACCCATCTCGTGCCGTGGAACGACAACGCCAGGGTGCTGGAGGACGCGTCGAAGGGCGGCTATGCCGGGCCCATCGAGCTGGCGCGCAGCGGCGCGGTCTACGAGCTGGCCTGAGTCTGGTCGAAGTCACGTAATCGGGGCAGCGGCGAGAACAGCAGCGGCACGAACGACACGACCCGCCCGCACATCAGCACCCACAAGGCCGTCCGGACGCCGAGATGCTGGGCGATGATCCCGCCGAGCAACGCGCCCAGCGGGACCGACCCCCACATCAACGACCGGAACGAGGCGTTGACCCGGCCCAGCAGATGCTCGGGCACCGTCGTCTGCCGGTAGGTGATCTGGCCGACGGTGCTCAGCGCCGCGCTCCACGACAGCGCGATCGAGGTGACGGCGAAGAACGCCACCCGCCAGTCGGACTGGGTCATCGGCAGCAGCAGGGCGAAGGGCGCCGGCACGGTGACGGAGAGCCAGGTCATCCTGGCCGTGCCGATCCGCCTCGACAGCAGGGCGCCGAGCAGGCCCGCGGCCACGCCGCCGAACCCGCCGGACATGAGCAGCATGCCGATGAGACCGGGCGCCAGCCCCACCTCGTCGGCCAGGAACAGCACCGACAGGCCGAGCACGCCGCCGACCGTGACGTTCGTCACCACCGAGGACGCGGCGAACATGCGCAGCAGGCCGTCGCGCCACACGTAGCGCAGGCCCGCGCCGATGCCGCGCAGGAGCGGCTCGCGTTCGCCCGATGCCGGCGGCTTGTCGGGGGTCTTGATGCTGCCGAGGAACAGCACCGACGCCAGCGAGCCCAGCGCGGTGGCGACCAGCGTCCGCGGTGCGCCGATGAGCTGCACCAGCAGGCCGCCGACGCCCGGCCCGGCCAGGAAGCTGCCCGAGCGCACGACCTCCAGCTTGGAGTTGCCGTCGCTGAGCTGCGGCGTGCTCACCAGGCTGGGCAGGTACGTCTGGTCGGCGACGTCGTTGAACACCTGCGCCACACCGGCCAGGAAGGCGACCGCGAACATCATGCCGATCGACAGCACGCCCAGCTGCGCCGCCAGCGGAATCGTCGCCAGCAGCAGGAACCTGGCCAGGTCGGAGACCATCATCACGCGGCGCCGGCGCATCCGGTCGACCCACACCCCCGCGGGCAGGCCGAGCAGGAGGAACGCGGTGGTCTGGAGCGCGGACAGCAGGGCCACCTGGGCCGGTTGCGCGTGCAGCGTGACGACCGCCACGAGCGGGAGGGCCACGCGCGAGATATTCGCTCCCAGTTCGTTCCCCACATGTGAAGTCAGGAACCGGAGGAAGTCAGGGTTTCGCAACACCCCCGTTGTCATTGCGTAAGGATCCATGTGTCGGACACATTTGGTCAAGAGTGTCGTGCCACGGAGATAGGGTGATCTGCATGTCCCGACAGGATGGCCGCAACCCCGACCAGCTCCGCCCCATCACCATCACCCGGCAGTGGCTGGCGCACGCCGAGGGTTCGGTCCTGGTCGAGTTCGGCGGCACGAGGGTGTTGTGCGCGGCGTCGGTGCAGGACAGCGTGCCGCGCTGGCGCAGGGGCAGCGGGCAGGGCTGGGTTACGGCCGAATACGCCATGCTCCCTCGGGCGACCAATACCCGTAATGATCGTGAATCGGTCCGCGGCAAAATCGGCGGGCGCACCCACGAGATTTCCCGGCTGATCGGAAGATCACTTCGCGCCTGCGTCGATTACAAGGCCCTGGGCGAAAACTCCATTCTGCTCGACTGCGACGTGCTCCAGGCTGACGGCGGCACCAGGACCGCCGCGATCACCGGCGCGTACGTCGCGCTCGCCGACGCCGTCTCCTGGATGAAGGCGCGCAAGATGTGCCCGGGAGACCCGCTGATCGGCTCGGTCGCGGCCGTGTCCGTCGGCGTCGTCGGCTCGGTCCCCATGCTCGACCTGTGCTACACCGAAGACGTCGCCGCCGAGACCGACATGAACGTCGTGATGACCGGTGAGGGCGCCTTCGTCGAGGTGCAGGGCACCGCCGAGGGCGTGCCCTTCGACCGCGCGGCCCTCGACCAGCTGCTCGACCTGGCAGCCGCCGGGTGCGAGGAGCTCACCCTGATCCAGCAGGAGGCGCTGGGCGCATGAAGATCGTGCTCGCCACCCGCAACCCGGGCAAGATCGCGGAGCTGCGGCGCATCCTCGTCGGGTTCGAGATCGTCGGGCTGGAGGAGTTCCCCGAGATCGGCGAGGTCGCCGAGACCGGCGTCACCTTCGAGGAGAACGCGCTGCTCAAGGCGCACGCCGTCGCCAACGGCTCCGGGCTGCCGGCCGTGGCCGACGACTCCGGGCTCTGCGTCGACGTGCTCAACGGCATGCCCGGCGTCTTCTCGGCCCGCTGGTCCGGCCGTCACGGCGACGACCAGGCCAACCTCGACCTGCTGCTGGCCCAGCTCTCCGACGTGCCCGCCGAGAAGTTGTCCGCGCACTTCGCCTGCGCCGCCGCGCTCGCGCTGCCGTCCGGGGAGCACCGGGTGGTGGAGGGCACGCTGCCCGGTCACCTGATCACCACCCCCCGGGGCACCAACGGCTTCGGCTACGACCCGATCCTGGTGCCGCTCGGCCACGACCGCACCACCGCCGAGCTGTCTCCCGACGAGAAGGACGCCATCAGCCACCGGGGCCGCGCCTTCCGCGCGCTGGCGCCGATCGTGCGCGACATCGTCGGCTCGTAACCACCGCGTAAGAACCTCCTGACCGCGGGCGACGTAACGTCGTACCGTGCAGAAGAACGAGACGGTACCCGCCTGGGCCGGCGCCCTGGCGGGGCTGACGGCGGGCGCGCTGGCGCTCGGGATCGCGCAGCTCGTCGCCGGGTTCGCGGGGCCTGAGACCTTTCCGGTGGTGGCGGTGGGGGACGCCGCCGTCGATCTGACGCCCGCGCCGGTCAAGGATTTCGCGATCAACACGTTCGGGGAGAACGACAAGACCGTCCTCGTCGGGGGCGTGCTGGTGGTGCTCGCCGGGATCGCGGCCGTCATCGGGGTGCTGGCACGGCGGCGGCTCCTGTATGGGTATGTCGGGCTGGCCGGGTTCGGGGTGGTGGGTGCCGTCGCGGTGCTCACCCGTCCGGGCGCGGGCGCGGTTGACGTGCTGCCGACGGTGGTGGGGGTCGTGTGCGGGGGGCTGGCCCTGGGGTGGCTGCTCCGGCGCGCCGGTGGCGGGCTCGCCGTTCCGGCTTCCGGGACGGTTCCGGCTCCTGAGCCCGGTGCGGCTGCGCGGCCCGAGGTCTCCGGCGCTGAGGGGGAGGAGGTCGGGGGCGGCGAGCGGGTCGTGGAGCGGCCGGCCGTGATGCGGGCCGGGGGTGCCACGGTGGTGGAGCGCGGTTTCGACCGGCGGCGGCTGATCACCGGGGTGGCGGGCGGGATCGTGGTGGCCGGGGCGGCCGCCGTGCTGGGGCGGCAGCTCGGCGGGCGGCGGGAGCTGGACACAGTGCGGGGCAACCTGGCACTGCCCACGCCCGCGAGGCCCGCCCCACCACTCCCGGCCGGTACAGACTTCCACATCCCCGGCCTGTCATCCTTCACCACGAAAAATCAGGACTTCTATCGGGTTGATACGGCCCTCGTCGTCCCTCAGGTGGACCCGCGTGCCTGGACGCTTCGCATCCACGGCATGGTGGACAAGCCGGTCGAGCTCACCTACGCCGAACTGCTGAACCTGCCGCTCACCGAGGCCGACATCACCCTGACCTGCGTCTCGAACGAGGTGGGCGGCCCGTACGTCGGCAACGCCCGCTGGCTGGGCGTACGCATGGCGGACGTGCTGCGCCGGGCCGGGCTCCAGCCGGGTGCCGACATGCTGCTGTCCACGTCGGAGGACGGCTTCACCTGCGGCACCCCCGTGGACGTCGTGATGGACGGCCGCGAGGCGCTCTTCGCCGTCGCCATGAACGGCGAGGCGCTCCCCTTCGAGCACGGTTTCCCGGTACGCCAGGTCGTGCCCGGTCTGTACGGCTACGTGTCGGCCACCAAGTGGGTGGTGGACGTCAAGGTGACCAGGTTCGACCGGGACGAGGCGTACTGGACGCCGCGCGGTTGGGCCGCCAAGGCGCCGATCAAGACGCAGTCGCGCATCGACGTACCGAAGACCGGGGACTCTCTGAAGGCCGGTCGCACGGCGATCGCCGGGGTGGCGTGGGCGCAGCACACCGGGGTGGAGGCCGTCGAGGTGCGGGTCGACGGCGGCGAGTGGCGGCAGGCGCGGCTGGCCGCCGTGCCGGGGCCGGACACCTGGCGGCAGTGGGCGCTCGACTGGGACGCCACCCCCGGGCAGCACACGATCGAGGCGCGGACGACGGACGCGGCGGGACGTACCCAGACCGAGCGCCAGGCGCCCCCCGCCCCCGACGGCGCCACCGGATGGCCGGCGGTGACGGTCCAGGTGGCCTGATTCGCGGACGTTTGCGCAGGTAAAGCCGACGGCCCGAACGGATAATCTTCCCCACTTCACCCTCCGGGACGCGACGACCGCTCTACGATCGGTCGTCCAAGCAGGACAGGAGGCAGGACGTGTTCCGCGAACGCAAGTCGAGCGTCCGAGGGGTCCTTCCGGAGGGGCAGTACAACCCGGTGGTGGGGGAGGGGATCCGGTGGCTCGACTACGAACGTGCCGCCGAGGACGTCCCCGGCGACACGCCCGCCACCACCGAGTTCCCCTCCTCCCGTGAGGGCTCGGCCCCGTTAGCGCCCTGCCCCTTCCGCGCCGGCCACAGCCCCGCGGAGGGACCCACCCCACCGCCCGGCCTCCCCGAGCCGCCTCCCTCCCACCCGGCCCCCGCCCGAGCACCGGGCACGCCCTCCACGTCGGACGCGGCCTCTGCTCGCGGCGTGACCCCGGCTTGGGAGCCGGCCTCCCCTGGTGACCTGACCTCCACCTCGGACGAGGCTGTGGATTCCGACCTGACCACGGCGTCGGACATGGGCTCCGCCCCCGGCGTGGCCTCGGCGCTGGACGTGCTCACCGGCCTCGCCACCCGTCCAGGGCCACCGCCCGGCCCGTCCCGCACTGAGACGCCGTACGGCCTGACGTTCAGCCTGGACGCCCTGAACCGCCTCGCCGCACGTCCGAAGGCACACCCCGGCCCCGCGAACGGCCTGACGCCGGACCTCGACGGGCTGACCGCCTTGAGCGGCGCTGAGGCGATCATCCCACAGGCCCCCGCCGACGTGCCGACCATCGGGGACGCGCGAACCAGCGTTGAGGTGCGTGGGGATCGTCGGCCGGGAGCCGATGCCCGGGAAGCCGGGCCGGGTGGGGACGCGGCAACGGGGGCCGGGCCGCATCGGGGTGAGCCGGGGGCGGCGACGCCGCGGGGGTTCGGAGCGGCCGTCAGCGGGATGCGGCGGTTGGATCTCGGAAGCAGTGATCGGCTGGCGGGTTCCGGAGGTACGGGACGTACGGGGGATGGGCGGCATCCGCTGGAGGTCCGGACCGATCGGGCGAGGAACAAGGCCGGCGCGGACTGGTTCGAGGGGGAGCGGAGGCCGCCGAGACTGGTCGAGTCCCGTCCGTACGGTCTGCCGGGCGGCCTGGCACAGCCGGACCCGCAGGTCGAGCGGGATCTGAGGCAGGCGCTGGAGTCCGGGGCCAGGTTCCCCGACCCGCGCGGCACCTGGGTCAGGCTGATCAACGGCGGCGGCCCGGCGGACGACCCGTTCCGGGCCTCCAACGCCGCCGACTGCGCCCTGGCCGTGTTGTCCACCTGGCACGGCGAGCCCGCCACCGCCGCCCCCCGGCTCCCCGAGTACGACCGGATCGGCCGGCCGCTGCTCACCGGCGAGCAAGGGGGAGCGGCCAGGATCGAGCGGTGGACCGGCCAGAAGTTCCAGTACGCGGGCCAGGGCCGGCACGCCTATCCCATGGTCGCGCGTCGGCTGCTGGAGGCGGGGCACGGTGCCGGCGCGGTCATCGTGGTGCGCTGGCCCGGCGGCGGCTCGCACGTCTGGAACGCGGTCAACTCCGGCAGCGAGGTGATCTGGATCGACGCCCAGCGGGGGCACATGTCGGTCGAGCCGC
Organism: Nonomuraea sp. NPDC049607; assembly: GCF_040675375.1. Classification (NCBI taxonomy): domain Bacteria; kingdom Bacillati; phylum Actinomycetota; class Actinomycetes; order Streptosporangiales; family Streptosporangiaceae; genus Nonomuraea; species Nonomuraea sp. NPDC049607. The sequence continues at coordinate 33,089 of NZ_JBFAOV010000007.1, read as the reverse complement.
CGTACGCGACGGTGACGGGGGTGTTCTGCATGATCCTCGATCGGCAGGGACGGCCGCGATGAACATGGACCAGGCCAGGGCGCTGGCGGAGGAGTACTTCAACGGGACCCGCCCGCCGGACGAGCCGCTGTCGGTGGGCCTGTACGGCTTCCATGACGGGTATGTCGCTTGGGTCCGGGAGCTCGACCCCGACGATCCCACCACCCTGCCGGACACGGTCGGCGGGGCCTGCATCGTGATCGACAAGGCGTCGGGAGAGGTCGTCGTCCGGCCCCTGCTCGACCCCGAAACCGTCGCCGAACTCTGGCCCGGCCGCACCCCACGCTGACCCCGGAAAGGCAGGGGTCGGGGGCGGGGCAGCGCCCGGAAAGGCGAGGGTAGAGGGGGCGGGCGACGGCGGGCGACGCCCCGGAAGGTCGGGCGCCGTCCCCCCATGAGGCGCGCGAGGTCGGGCGCCGCCCCCATGAGGCGCCCGACCCGTTGGCATGGGCGTGGCCGCGCGGGCCTCCCACGACACCCGCCCTGGGAGGCCCGCGCTGCCCCTGCGCGTACCCTCTATCCTGATTTTTCGCTTTTATTCGGTTTTATCGGGATCACCCCGTGGCCAACGACCCCACGATCGACGCCCGGGCCGCGCGCCGCGCCGGCACCACGGCGGCCAGCACGCCCGCCAGCCCCGACAGCACCACGAACAGCGCGATCTGTCCGAGCGGCGCGGAGAAGACCGCCCCGGGCAACATCGCCTGGACCGCGGCCCAGCCGAACACGGCGCCGAGCACCACGCCGACCAGCGCCCCGATCAGGCCGAGCATCGCGGCCTCGACCGAGAGCATCCGCCGCAGCTGCGGCCGGGTCAGCCCGAGCGCCCGCAGCAGCGCCGACTCCCTGGTGCGCTCGTGCACCGACAACGACAGGGTGTTGGCGATGCCGAGCAGCGAGATCAGGATCGCCAGCCCGAGCAGCCCGGTGACGATCATGAGCAGCATGTCCAGGGTCTCGTCGAACTGACCGCGTACCTCGGTCGAGCTCGCCATCTGGACGGTGGGATATGGCGCGATCGCGGCCCTGACCACCTGCCGGGCCTGGTCGGCCGCCACGCCGTCGCGAATGTTGATCATCACGCGGGAGTCCGGCACCCGGTCGTAGTAGGTGTCGAACGGCCGCTCGGCGACGGTGAGCGGCGGCAGGGTGGAGTTCGTCCCGGCGAGGACGGCCACGACCTTCAGCGGCACCGACCCGGCCCGCTGGGTTCTGACCGTGACCGTGTCGCCGACCTTGACGCCCAGGGCGGAGGCCGCGTGGTCGAGCAGCGCGACCTGCCCGGCCGACAGGCCCGCCATCGAGCCGGAGAGCACCTCGGGGGTGACGGTCCCGTGGTAGGTGCCGATGTCGAAGCGCCGGTCGCCCACCTTGCCGGGGGTCTCGCGGATCTGCAGCACCGAGGCCAGCTCCGGCCGGCCGCGCAGCTTCTCGGCCACCGACCGGGGCACCCCGCTGTCCTGCACCTGGCCGGCCAGCATGTAGTCGACGGGGAACTGCTCGTCGAGCTTGTTCCAGACGGTCAGCCGGGTGGAGGCGCTGAGCACCGAGATCAGCGTCATCAGCGTGACGCCGATGGTGAGCGCCACCGTGGTGGTCGCGGCACGCCGCGGGTTGCGGGCCGAGTTGTCCAGCGCCAGGCGTCCGGGCACGCCGAACAGCTTGGCCGGGACCCAGCCCACCACCGCGCTCAGCGGCCTGACCAGCATCGGCCCGAGGATCAGCACGGCCAGGAAGACCAGCGCGCCGCCGGCCATCACGACGAACAGCGTGCCCGGCTCGCCCGCCGGCAGCGCCGCCACGCCGAACGCGGTCGTACCGGCCCCGGCCAGCAGGAACAGCCCGGCGAACACCCAGCGCAGCAGGCCGGTGCGGAAGTCCTGCTCCTCCGGCTGGGCGCGCAGCGCCGCGACCGGCGGCACGCGGGTGGCCGCCCGCGCGGGCAGCAGGGCCGCGAACATGGTGACCAGCAGGCCGACGGCCAGGCCGATCCCGATGGTGGCCGGGGTCAGCGCGACCGCCGCGTCCGTGGGCATGGGGGCGTCGAACGCGGCCAGCAGCGTCAGGGCGAGCACGGCCAGCCCGTACCCGGCGAGCAGGCCGAGCGCGGAGGCGAGCAGCCCGACCACGGACGACTCCAGCACGATCGAGCCGAACACCTGCCCGCGCGTCGCGCCGATGCAGCGCAGCAGCGCCATCTCCCGGGTGCGCTGTGCGACGAGGATGGTGAAGGTGTTGTAGATGACCAGTGCGGCCACCATCATCGCCACGGCCCCGAACAGCAGCAGGCCGACGGTCAGCGTGCGCATCGACAGCCCGGCCGAGGCCGCCAGGTCGTCGGCCAGCTCCGCGCCGGACTTGACCTCGTACGCGTTGCCGAGCGCCGCCGCGACGGCCTGCTTCAGCCCGGGGCCCGAGCCGGCGACGTCGATCTCGCGGTAGCCCTTCGCGCCGGTCATGTGCTGGGCCGTGGCCGCGGTGAAGCCCACCGCGCCGGTGAAGGAGAGCTCCTGGTCCACGCCGGGGTCGAGCAGGCCGACCAGCCGGAACTGCTGCGGGGCCTGCCTGCGGTCGAGCACGGTGATCGTGTCGCCGAGCCGCAGGCCCTGCGACTTGGCGGTGTTCTTGTCCAGCACGGCCGCCTGGTCGTCGCTGCCGGGGCCGGTGCCCGCGACGATCGAGGTGCGGTCCAGCGGGCCGGGGACGATGGACAGGGCCGTGGTCGGGCTGCTGCCGACCGCCCTGCCATCCTTGCCGAGCAGCGGCGCGGGGTCGCGGATCAGGCCCTGCGCCTCGGTCACGCCGGCGAGGGCGCGCACCCGTTCGAGGGCCTTCTCCGGCAGGACGCCGTCGCGCTCCTTGGGCAGGACGGCCACGTCCACCTTGTCGGCGTCGGCGGTGACGCGCTGGGAGAAGCCCGCCTGGATGGTGTCGTTCAGCACGAACGTGCCCGCGATGAAGCCCACGCCCAGCGTGATCGCCAGCGAGGTGAGCAGCAGCCTGAGCTTGTGCGCGCGCAGCCCGGCCAGCGCCGTCTTCAGCACCTCAGCCCTCCAGCTTCATGAGCGTGTCGAGGACCGCCTGCGGCGACGGCGAACCGATCTCGGTGACCAGCTCGCCGTCGCGCAGGAACACCACCCGGTCGGCGTACGCCGCCGCGACCGGGTCGTGCGTGACCATGACGATGGTCTGGCCCAGCTCGCGGACCGAGGTGCGCAGGAAGGAGAGGATCTCCGAGCCGCTGCGCGAGTCGAGGTTGCCCGTGGGCTCGTCGGCGAAGATCACCTGCGGCTTGCTGATCAGGGCCCGCGCGACGGCCACGCGCTGCTGCTGGCCGCCGGACAGCTCCGTCGGCCGGTGCCCGAGGCGGTCGCGCAGGCCGACGGTGTCGATGACCCGGGCGAACAGCTCCTCGTCCGCCTGCCGGGCGGAGATGTCCAGGGGCAGCCTGATGTTCTGCTCGGCGGTCAGCGTGGGCAGCAGGTTGAACGCCTGGAAGATGAAGCCGATCCGCTCCCGGCGCAGCAGCGTGAGCTGCCGGTCGGCCAGGCCGGTCAGCTCCACGTCGCCGATGTGCACCGTGCCCGAGCTGGCGGTGTCGAGGCCGGCCAGGCAGTGCATGAGCGTCGACTTGCCGGAACCGGACGGGCCCATGATCGCCGTGAAGGCGCCGGTCGCGAAGGCCACGTCCACGCCGCGAAGGGCGTGGACCTGGGCGTCGCCCTGGCCGTACACCTTGGTCAGGGCCTTGGCCACCACCGCGGGCGGGGCCGCGCGCCGGGAATCGGTGAGGGTCACTTTCACTCCTTGTCGCAATTTCTCGTCGCGACCAACGCTAGGAGTGGAAAGTTCAGGATTTGTGGGCCCTGAGGAGGGACTTCGTGTAGGACCTCAGACGACCCCCGTCAGCCTTTCGGCCGATGCGAGGGGACGACGAGCCCCGCCTCGTACGCGTACACGACCACCTGGGCCCGGTCGCGCAGCCCCAGTTTGGCCAGCACCCGGCCCAGATGCGTCTTCACGGTGGCCTCGGCGACCTCAAGGCGGTTCGCGATCTCCATGTTGGACAGGCCGCGGGCCACCATGAGCAGCACCTCCCGCTCGCGCGGGGTCAGCTCGGTCGCCGCGGGCAGCTCCTCCACCGGCAACTGGGCGGCGAACCGGTCCAGCATCCTGCGCAGCGTGCGCGGCGAGACCACCGCGTCGCCCGCGTGCACCTGCCTGATGGCGTTGACCAGGTCGGCGGGCGGCACGTCCTTCAGCAGGAACCCGGCCGCGCCCGCCTTGATCGCGGCCAGGGCGTACTCGTCGAGGTCGAACGTGGTCAGGATGAGCACCTTCGGCCCGTCGATGTGCCTGGTGGCCTCGACGCCGTCCATGCGCGGCATGCGGACGTCCATCAGCACGACGTCCACCTCGACGCGTTCCAGCAGCTCCAGGGCCGCCACGCCGTCGCCGGCCTCGGCCACCACGTCGATGTCCGGCTGGGCGCCGAGCACCATCCTGAACCCGGCCCGCAGCAGTTCCTGGTCGTCGACCAGCATGACCCTGATCATCACGCCGCCCTCGCCGTCGGGAGCCGGGCCAGCACCTCGAAGCCGCCGCCGGTCAGGGGGCCCGCCGAGACCGCGCCGCCGTACATGCCGACGCGTTCGCGCATGCCGATCAGGCCGTGGCCGTCTGGGCTGCGCGGCGCGGCGGCGCCCCGGCCGTCGTCGGTCACCCGGACGACCAGCTCCGGGCCGCCGTAGTCGATCTCGACCCGCGCATGGACGTGCGGGCCGCCGTGCTTGAGCGCGTTCGTCAGCGCCTCCTGGACGATGCGGTAGACGGCCAGCTGCTGCCCCTCGGGAAGCTCGCCGGGCACGCCGCCGATGCGCAGGCTGGCCGGGACGCCGGCGCCGCGCACCAGGTCTTCGAGCTGTCCCAGGCCGGGTTGCGGGGTGTAGTCGGTGTCGTCGTCCTCGCTCTCGCGCAGCACGCCCACCATCCTGCGCATCTCGGCCAGGGCCGCCCGCCCGGTCTTGGAGATGTTCCGTACGGCCAGCCGGGCCTGCTCGGGGTCTCTGTCGAGGGCGAAGCCGGCGCCGTCGGCCTGCACCACCATCACGCTGACGTTGTGGGCCACCACGTCGTGCAGCTCCCTGGCGATCCTGGTCCGCTCGGCCGCCGCGGCCATCCTGGCCTGCTGGTCGCGTTCGCGCTCGGCGCGTTCCGCGCGTTCCTCCAGCCCTTCGAGGTAGCGACGGCGGGTGTTGGCGTACAGGCCGGCGAGCCAGATGGTGATGACGAAGATCGAGCCGCTGAAGAACATGCCGAAGGTCGTCGCGGACCAGTTCACCAGCGCCAGGAAGATCCCCAGCTCGGCCACCAGCCCGGCCGCCAGGGCCCACCGGAAGGGGCGCTCGGAGGCGACCGTCCAGAGCGCGACCATGACCGCGAGGTTGGCGGGCAACGGGTCGATGTGGGCCAGCCACTGCCCGAAGGAGATCAGCGTGATCGCCGCGTACGCCTCCAGCGGCCTGCGCCGCCACAGCAGCGGCGCCAGCAGCAGCACCGAGAGCGCCACGTAGCCCGGCACGCCCAGGTACCTGCTGCCCTCCACCGGGGTGAGCGAGGCGTAGGGAATCGCCAGGAGCAAGCTGAAGACGGCGAGGGGGGCGACCCGAAGGACGCTCACCAGCCCGCCATGGCGCGTCGACCACGCCCGTACCCTGCCGAACACATCATCACGATATGTAAGCCCCGCCCGGGGTTTGTCCGCCTCAAGGGGGAAGTCGTCGTACGACCCAGGTCTTACATGGGTCTTACGGGGGACACGGCATGGTGGTTCATGGGAGCGCCCCTCGCGGGCGGTAAAGGGAGATCGTGATGGCGGATCATGATCGAGACGCGGGTCGCGCGGTGAAGAGGAAGCACCGCGCGACCCGGCCTCCCGGGCAGCGCGACCTTCTGAGCCATCGCCGCTGGTGCGTGTGCGGGCGGGGGGACTCGAACCCCCACAGTGTCTCCACCAACAGGACCTAAACCTGCCGCGTATGCCATTTCGCCACGCCCGCGATCCCGCCGAGGCGGGCTGGGAACAGCTTAGCGCTCCGGCCGTCGCCGGGCAGCCGTCCGCGACGACCGCGGGCCCCTTGCGCGCGGGGCCCGCGGGACGGTCTCAGGCCAGGCCGAGCTTCTTCTTGAGCGAGGCCACGTGCCCGGTGGCCTTCACGTTGTAGAGCGCCTGCTCGATCTTCCCGTCGGCGTCGATCACGAACGTCGAGCGGATCACGCCGATCATCTCCTTGCCGTAGAGCTTCTTCGGGCCGTACGCGCCGTACGCCTGGTGGACGGCCAGCTCGGGGTCCGACAGCAAGGGGAAGGTCAGGGCGTCGCGGGCGACGAACTTGGCCAGCTTCTCGGGCTTGTCCTTCGACACGCCGAGGACGACGAAACCCTCGCCGGTCAGCTGGCTCAGGTTGTCGCGGAAGTCGCAGGCCTGCTTGGTGCAGCCGGGCGTCATCGCGGCGGGGTAGAAATAGAGGATCACCCTCTTGCCGCGAAGGCTGTCGAGGGAGACGGTGCCGCCGTCGGCGGTGGGTAGCGTGAACTCGGGCGCGGCGTCGCCGGGCGCGAGCTTGGTCTCTGTCATGGGCCCTCCTGAGTTCTCCCGGCAAACCTACCGGCCTGGCCGCTGTGCCGTACGGCACGCCGACCTGACAGACTGATCACGACCAGAACGGACGGAGCTCGCGACGGACCGCGTAGCGGGCGCGACCACGCGTACGGTCGGAAGGAGAGCCATGGCTGACACCGATCCAGACGAGTTGGAGCGGCGGATCGCGCGCACGCGCGCGGAGTTGGCGCAGACGGTCGACGCCATCGCCGACCGGGTGAGCCCCAAGCGGGTCGCCGAGCGTACGGTCGCCGATGTCAAGACCAGGGCGGGCCACTTCGTGGCGTCCGTGGGGGACGCCCTCGGGGTGACCGCCCGCCCGGTCGACTACGGCGACAAGCCCGAAGGGGTGTGGGACGACGAACAGCCCAACCTGGCGCCGGTGCTCATCGGCGTCGGCGCGGTGCTGGTCGTCGGCGCGGCGATCGTCCTGTTCCGGCGCAGGCGCCGCCGGCGCTGACGTCCGGGGCGGGGCCGGGGACGGGCCGGGGACGGGGTCAGAGGAACGTCCTGCCCTCGCCCCGGTACGTGGGCACCGACTCGGTCACGGTGTCGCCGTCCACGAGGTGGAGGGTGTCGAAGCGCTCGCACATCTCGCCCGCCTTGGCGTGCCTGAACCACACCCGGTCCCCGACCCGCAGCTCCTGGGCCGCCTGGCCCAGCAGCGGGGTCTGCACCTCGCCCGCGCCCTCGTCCTGCGCGTACCGCAGGCCGGCGGGCAGGTACGGCTGAGGCAGGCGGCTCGGCCCGGGAGGGCCTGAGGCGAGGTAGCCCCCGCCCAGCACCGTCACCGTGTCCGGCCCCGGGCGGCGGACGACCGGCAGCGCGAACAGGGCCGCCGGACGGCCGCTGAAACGCCGGTAGAAGTCGAACAGCCGCGGGTGGAAGAAGCCCGAGCCGGCGGCGACCTCGGTGACCGCCTTCTCCCTGACCGTCGTCTCGATCGAGCCGGTGCCGCCGCCGTTGACGAACTCCAGGTCGGCGATCTGGCGTACGGCGTGCACGATGCGGCCGCGGCGGACGATCAGCTCGCGGGCCGAGCGGGCCTGCATGAGCCGTACGACGCGGGCGAAGGCGGCGTTGCCCGGCGGGTCGTCGCCGACCCCGGCGATCTGCGCCTCGTAGGCCATGACGCCCACCAGCCGGAGCCCGGGACGCTTGGCGATGGCCGTGGCCAGGTCGGCGGCCTGGTGGGGCTCGCGTACGGGGGAGCGGAGCGCGCCGGCCCGGAACTTGCCGCCGAGCGCGACGTAGCCGGCGTCCACGTCGAGGGAGAGCCGCAGCTCGGCCCTGGGGTGCGCGCCGGACACGGCCTTCTCGACGAAGTCGAGCTGCTCGCGGGAGTCGACGGTGATCGCGATCTCGGCGGCGGCCCGCGGGTCGGCGGCCAGGGCGGCGAGCGCGTGCCGGTCGGCCGTCGGGTAGGCGACCAGGATGTCGGTGAAGCCCTGCCCGGCCAGCCAGAGGGCCTCGGGGAGGGTGAAGGCCATGATGCCGCGGAAGCCGTCCATGGCCAGGATGCGTTCGAGGACGGCGCGGCTGCGCACGGACTTGCTGGCCACCCGGATCGGCTTGCCCGCGGCGCGGCGTACCAGGTCGGCCGCATTGGCCCGCATGGCCGCCAGGTCGAGGATCGCGAAGGGCGGTTCGAGCGCCGCGGTGGCGCGGTCGTAGCGCTGGCGGTCATCCATGGCAGCAGGGTAACGGCATATCGGGCGAATGAATATGAGGGGGGTTCATATTCATTGGCGGCCCGGTGCGGCATGGGCGGGGGCCCGGACGGCCGGGGAGGTTCACATTCCTTGGTGCGGCCGTAATGATCGGGCAAATGGGCGGCGAGGGCGCGGACGCGGGCCCGGCGGACCCATGTACGTCTGTCGTTGTGATGACCACGCTTCAGCAGATGGTGCCCGCAGCCATCACCGCCCAGCACACCGGGCTGCGCAGGGCGAGAAGGGCGCTCAGACCGGCCCGTACGCTGCCGGGCGCCCTCGTCGCCCTCTTCCTGGCCGCCGTGCTCGGCGCGACGACCGCCGAGGTCGTGACGTCGCTGCTCGGCAAGCCGCTCGGCTGGGTCCCGGTGAACGAGGCGATCGAGCTGGCCGGCGCGCGGACGTGGCCGCAGGTCTCCTTCGCCGCGCTGCTCACCGCCGGGGCCGGGCTGCTGATGTTGCTGCTCGCGATCGTGCCGGGACGTTCCAGGACGGTCCCGGTCGAGACGTCCGACCCGCTGATCGTCATCGGCATCACCCGCGCCGGGCTGCGCCGGACCCTGCGCTCGGCCGCCCAGAAGGTCAACGGGGTGGAGCGGGCCCGCGTACGGCTGCGCCGGCGCACCATCGAGGTCACCGTCGTGACCGGGCCGGAGAGCTCCGGCACGATGCTCCGGCAGGTCGGCACGGCGGTCGGCGACCGGCTGGCCGGCGTCGGCACCCTCGGCACCGGCGAGGTCGTCGTCCGGCTGCGCAGGAAGGGCGTGTGATGCGGCAGTACACGGGCAATCGCGTCGGCCTGGCCCTGGTCGGGCTCACCCTGCTCGGCGCGGGCGGCTACGGCTGGCTGCGCTCCAAGGGACTGCTCTTCGACCTGCCGCGCAACGCCAAGGTCCTGCCCGCCGAGTTCGCCCGTACGCTGGCGGCCGACCCCTGGACGTTGTGGCTGCTGGCCTTCGCCCTGCTGATCCTGTCCATGCTCGCGGTGCGCTGGCTGGTGCTCAGCCTGGGCTGGGGCCGCCGGGGCGCGGCCAGCGGCACCGGTACGGCCATGTTGTGCGTGGGCCTCAAAGGCGTGGACGGCCTGGGCCGGGCGGGCGTACGGGCCGCCGACAACGGCCTGCGCGTCGCCCTGACCTGCCCCTCCGACGCGGACGTCGGCGCGGTGGTGACCAAGCTCGACCAGGACATCGTCGGCCGCATCCGCCGCGAGGTACGCGACGACGAGACGCCGGCGGTCGTCCGCGTCCACGTCCGCCGCCAACCGGCCGAGCGCCGCTGACCACTCAGCCGGCTGCTCGTCCTTGCGGGAAAAGCTCGTCCCTGCAGAAAAAGAAGGCGCGGACCCGCGCCTTCGTCGTCGAATCCGATCGGGAGGTCGTCATTCACCGCATCATCGGCGCTTTCGCCGCCGCAGCTCTCGTACTCGCCCTCGGCGCGCCCGCCGCCCACGCGGAATCTGCCGACGGCTTCCCGCTGATCCCCTGCATGACCGGGGCGGACGGCCAGATGCACTGCGTGGGCGAACACCTGCCCGGCCTGCTGGCCCAGGCCCTCAGCCCCACGTTCGGCCTGATCTGCGTGAACGGGCACACCACCACGGTGATCTGCCGCTCGTCCGCCTGAGACACGGTTGGAGACAGGCCCGGGGCCCCTCCCACGCGGAGGGGCCCCGGCGCGTCAGCACTCGATCACGTTGACGGCCAGGCCGCCGCGTGGGGTCTCTCTACTCGTAGTGGTAGCGAGCCTGGAGGACAACGATCTCGTCGTGTGCGACGAGGTACACCAGGCGATGCTCGTCGGTGATGCGCCGGGACCAGGCGCCCGCCAGCGCGTACTTGAGCGGCTCGGGTTTGCCGATGCCCTCGTACGGATCACGCAGGACGTCTTCGATGAGCCGGTTGACGCGCTTCAGGGTCTGCCGGTCGGCTGTCTGCCAGTGGACGTAGTCCTCCCACCCCTGGCTCGTGAACGCCACTTTCACCGATCAGCCTCGTCGCCCGTCAACTCGTGCCGCTCGTGACGCCCTTGGACGGCCTCCTGGTAGGACTCGATCAGCCGGCGCGCGTTGGCCGGGGAACGCAGCAGGTAGGCGGTCTCCCGAAGGGCCTCGTACTCTTCGGCCGCCACGAGGTAGGCGCTGCCGTTCTTGGAGACGATCTCCACGGCGTTACGGTCGTTGTTGACCTCTTCGATGAGGGGGAACAGACGACGGCGAGCTTCGCTGGCGGTGATGGACATGGTCGCCTCCTCCGAGTGGTACAACTCTACGGTACCACTCGGAGGCGCGTCAGCACTCGATCACGTTGACGGCCAGGCCGCCGCGTGAGGTCTCCTTGTACTTGTCCAGCATGTCGCGGCCGGTGTCGCGCATGGTCTTGATGGCCTTGTCCAGGGCCACGTAGTGGCGGCCGTCGCCGCGCAGCGCGATCCTGGCGGCCGTGATGGCCTTGTTGGAGGCCACGGCGTTGCGCTCGATGCACGGGATCTGCACCAGCCCGCCGATCGGGTCGCAGGTCAGCCCCAGGTTGTGCTCGATGCCGATCTCGGCGGCGTTCTCCACCTGCTCGGGGGTGCCGCCCATGACCTCGGTGAGCCCGGCGGAGGCCATCGAGCAGGCCGAGCCCACCTCGCCCTGGCAGCCGACCTCGGCGCCGGAGATCGAGGCGTTCTCCTTGAACAGCACGCCGATCGCGGCCGCCGTGAGCAGGAAACGCACCACGCCGTCGTCGTCGGCGCGAGGGACGAACCTGGTGTAGTACGTCAGCACGGCCGGGATGATGCCGGCGGCGCCGTTGGTCGGGGCGGTGACGATGCGGCCGCCCGCGGCGTTCTCCTCGTTGACGGCCAGGGCGAACAGCGCCACCCAGTCCATCGCCTGCAGCGGGTCCTTCTCGGCCGACTCGGACTGAAGCCGCCGGTGGAGCTGGTTGGCCCTGCGCTTGACCTTCAGGCCGCCGGGCAGCACGCCCTCCTTGGTGATGCCGCGCCGCACGCACTCCGACATCACGCGCCAGAGGTCGAGGATGCCCGAGCGGATCTCCTCCTCGGTGCGCCCGAACGCCTTCTCGTTCTCCAGCATCAGCGCGGAGATCGACAGGCCGGTGTTCGAGCAGTGCTTGAGCAGCTCCTCGCCCGAGGCGAACGGGTAGGGCAGGACGGTGTCGTCGGGCTTGATGCGGTCGGCGCCCGTGGCCTTCTCGTCCACGACGAAGCCGCCGCCGACGGAGAAGTAGACCTTCTCGCGCAGGGTCTCGCCCTGCTCGTCGCGGGCGGTGAAGCGCATGCCGTTGGGGTGCTCGGGCAGGGAGATCTTGCGTTCGAAGACGAGGTCCTGGCCCACGACGAAGGGGATCTCACGGGTGCCGAACAGCGTGACCGTGCCCGAGGCGCGTATCTCGGCCAGGCGGGCGTCGATGGAGTCGACGTCGACCAGCTCGGGCTTCTCGCCGGACAGGCCCAGCAGCACCGCCTTGTCGCTGCCGTGGCCCTTGCCGGTCAGGCCGAGCGAGCCGTACAGGATGACCTCGACGCGGGCCACGCGGGGGAGCAGGCCGTCGTCATGCAGACCACGGGCGAACTTGTGCGCGGCGGCCATCGGGCCGCCGGTGTGGGAGCTGGACGGTCCGATGCCGATCTTGAAGAGGTCGAAGACGCTGATCGCCATTGATGGGCGCCCTTCAGTTCAGGAAGTGCCGGGGCCCGCCGCGGGCCCCGGCGTTGGTGTCAGGACTCGCCTGAGGTGAGCGCGGTGTACTCCTCGGCGGACAGCAGGTCCTCCGCGTCGCCTTCCATGCGCACGCGGAACATCCAGCCGTCGCCGTACGGGTCGCTGTTGGCCAGGGACGGGTCGTCGACCACGGCCTGGTTCACCTCGACGATCTCGCCGCCGACGGGCGAGTAGATCTCGCTCACCGACTTGGTGGACTCGACCTCGCCGACCGAGTCACCCGTCTCGACGGTCGAACCGACCTCGGGGAGCTGCACGAAGACGACGTCACCAAGAGCCTCGGCGGCGAAGGCCGTGATGCCGACGGTCACGGTGATGCCGTCGTCCACGCCCGACACCCACTCGTGCTCCTTGGTGTAGTTCAGGTCGTCAGGGATGTTGCTCACTTGTTCCTCCTGTAGAAGGGCAGCTCGACCAGGTCCATAGGTTCTTGGCTGCCCCGGATGTCCACGGCCAGACCTGTGTCGACCCCGGCGTCCACGTAGGCCATCGCGATGGGCTTCCCCAGGGTCTGGGAGGGCGCACCGCTGGTGACCTCGCCGACGACGGCGCCGTCGCGGGTGACCGGGTAGCCGTGACGCGGCACCCGGCGGCCCTGGGCGACCAGGCCGACGAGGCGGCGGCGGGGCTGGTCGTCCTTGACCGCCTCCAGCGCCGCCCGGCCGACGAAGTCACCGGGCTTGTCGAATTTCACCACTCTGCCCAGCCCCGCGTCGAACGGGGTCAGGTCGGAGCTCAGCTCGTTGCCGTAGAGCGGCATGCCGGCCTCCAGCCTGAGGGTGTCGCGGCTGGACAGACCGGCGGCCTTGAGCCCGTGCGGCTCGCCGGCCGCCTCCAGGGCGCGCCAGAGCGGCACGGCGTCCTGGTTGGCGACGAACAGCTCGAAGCCGTCCTCGCCGGTGTAGCCGGTACGGGCGATGAGCGCCTGGCGGCCGTCGACCTGGCCGGGCAGGCCCGCGTAGTACTTGAGGCCGTCGAGGTCGGCGTCGGTGAGCGTGGCCAGGATCTCCTGGGCCCTCGGGCCCTGGATGGCGATGAGGGCGTACTGCTGGGAGCGGTCATCGACCACCGCGTCATACGACTTCGTACGATTTTTCAGCTCTTCTAGGACCTTGTCGGAGTTCGAGGCGTTGGCCACCACCATGAACTCCTCGTCCGCCAGCCGGTAGACGATCAGGTCGTCGAGCACCCCGCCGCGCTCGTCCACGATCATCGTGTACCTGGCCCGGCCGGGCGCGAGCGCCGACAGGTGGCCGACCAGCGCGTAGTCGAGGGCGTCTGCGGCCTGCGGACCGGTCAGGAAGATCTCACCCATGTGCGAGAGGTCGAACAGCCCGGCCGCCTCGCGTACGGCTTTGTGCTCCGCCGACTCGCTGCCGTACCGGAGCGGCATGAGCCACCCGGCGAAGTCGGTCAGCGTGGCGCCTAGGGCCTCGTGGACGTCTCGTAGCGGCGTAGGTCGGGACATTTGTCGCACCTCAGGACAGGATTGGATGCCAGCATCCTCCCCCTCTGTCATGGATGCCTGAGAGCTTCGCCCGAGTTTTACCGGACTTTCACCTTCGGCGAGGCCCCCAGGGCCTGCTTTCCAGAGGTCACCTCCCCGTAAGAACGCCTTACAGGGCTGCCGCGCGGTCCTTTGCCTTGAGAGGTTCGCGGGGAGGGCTTGCTCCTTCAGGGACCCTGACCGGATGTCAGAGTGCTCTCCCGCACGGTTTCGCCGGTGATGTCCGTCAGCCTAGTGCCGACATGGGGGTGTTGTCGCGCTTCGCCCCTGGATCTCGCCGGCACACCGCACGCAGCGAAAAGCGGCCGCGGCCCCGGAGAGGCGGGGCCGCGGCCGCGTTGGTGGCCGCGCGCGAGCCGGTCATGGCAGGTCAGCTCGCACGCGGCAGCCTGGACGCGGGCCGGCGCGAACCGGCCCGCGTGGGGATCAGGCGCGCGCCCAGAGGGCGGGCACGTTCGGCGGCTCCCAGCCCGGCAGGCTGGTGTGCGCCTGGAGGCAGCGGTAGCTGACCCCCTGGTAAGTGACGACGTCTCCGGCCGTGTACGACTTGTAAGCCGTCCAGGTGGTGCCCTGGCCGTCCCCTCCGACGGTCAGGGTGAAGGAGGCGGAGTGGTCCGCCGTCGCCCCGTCGCCGTTGATCCCTATGGTGTACGTCCCCGCCGCGGCGCCGCCGGTGGTGGCGACCGTGACGGTGGACGACTGGCCCGCCTGGATCGTGGACGGGCTGAAGGAGACGGTGACCCCGCTCGGCACGTTCCCGGCGGAGAGCGCGACGCTCTGCGCCTGGCCGGACGTGACCTGGGTACTGACCGCCGCGGTAGCCGACTGACCGGCCTGGACCGATGCCGACGACGGGGTCACCGAGATCGAGTAGTCGTTCTCCGTGGGCGTGCTGGTGCCCACGGCGAGCTTCCATATGGCGTACGCGATGGCGTCGGAGTTGCGGTCGAGCGCCGTGGTGTTGATGGCGCTCGGGTAGCTGTCGCACGCGCTGTGGTAGCAGCGGTCGAACGCCTGCCCGGCCGAGCCGCCCCACTTGGCGGCCTGCGCCGAGCTCTTGACCGCCCCGGCCCCCGTGGCCAGGCCGCCGACCCGGACACCGGCGCTCTTGAAGGAGGCGTGGTCGCTGCGGCCGTCGCCTTCCCTGTCACCCTCGGTCTGCAGGCCGATGGTGGCGAAGTAGTCGTTGAAGGTCCGCTGGATCGCCGCGTCGTCGTCGTAGACGAAGTAACCGGCGTTGGTCGAGGCGATCATGTCGAAGTTCAGGTACACCTCGACGCCGCTCGCGCCGCCGTTCTGCACGTAGTACCTGGACCCGACCATGCCCGCCTCTTCGGCGCCCCACCAGCCGAACCGCACGTGCTTGGTGAGCGTGGGCCGGCGGGCGGCGAGGGTGAGGGCGTTCTCCAGGAGCGCGGCCGAGCCGGAACCGTTGTCGTTGATCCCGGGGCCGGCCGCGACGCTGTCGAGGTGGGCGCCGAGCATCACGGTCTGGTTGGCCGGGCCGCCCGGCCAGTCGGCGATCAGGTTGCTGCCGCCGCTGAAGCTCTGCACCCGGGTGGTGAACCCGGCCGCGTCGAGCTTGCCCTTGATGTAGTTGATCGAGGCGGTGAAGCCCGGCCTGCCCGAGGCGCGGTTGCCGCCGTTGCTCGTGGCGATGGACTGCAACTGGCTCAGATGCGCCGTGACGTTCGAGACGGGGATGTCAGGCGGGGGGTCGGCGGCGGCGCCGGCCGGTCCGGCCGGCGAGGTGAGGGTCAGGGCCAGCGCGGCGGTGGCCGCGGCGCCCAACCTGAGCATGGCGTTCACGATCTGTGGCTCCTGAAGGGGCTCAAGGGGGCTGGGCGGCCACCCCGGCGTGGCCGCCCAGGTCGTGCGACTTAGACCGGCTGCCAGAGGGCAGGGGTGTTGGGCGGCTCCCAGCCCGGCAGGCTGGTGTGCGCCTGGAGGCAGCGGTAGCTGACGCCCTGGTAGGTGACGGTCTGCCCGGCCGTGTAGGCCGTGTAGGTCTGCCACGTGGTGCCCTGGCCGCCGCCCACCGTCAGGCTGAAGGAGGCCGAGTGGTCGGCGCTCGCGCCGTCGGCGTTCAGGCTGATCGTGTACGTGCTGGGCGTCACACCGCTCGTGGTCGCGAACGTCACCGTGGACGACTGCCCGGCGGTGATCGTGGACGGGCTGAAGCTGACCGTCACGCCCGAGGGTACGTTGCTCGCCGACAGGGCGATGCTCTGCGCCTGACCGGCGGTGACCTGCGTGCTGACCGTGGCGGTGGCCGACTGACCGGCCTGGACCGAGGCCGACGACGGGGTCACGCCGAAGGAGTAGTCGTTCGGCGAGCTCTGCCCGATCTGCAGGTTGTAGGTGGCCTGCCGGTCGACGTCGGTGCCGTCGGCCGTGATCGCGATGGAGTGGCTGCCCTGCGGGCTGCTCGCCGAGGTGCTGATCGTCAGCGTGGAGCTCTGACCGGCGGTGATCGTGGCCGGGCTGAACGAGGCGGTCACGCCGGCCGGCAGGGTGCCGGTCCGCAGGGTGATCGACTGCGCCGAGCCGCCGGTCACGGTGGTGCTGACCGTGGTCGTGGTGCTCTGGCCCGGAGTGACGCTGCCGGAGGCCGGGTTCAGGTTGACCGAGAAGTCGTTGCTGCCCTGGGTGCAGGTCGGCTCGCCGGACTGGGCCCGGACGCTGACGCCGTCCCAGGCGTTCTTGACCACGTTGAACTCGGTGCAGCTGCCCGGGTACAGGGTCTTGGCGGCCTGGAGGGTGGCGACCCTGGCCTTGGCGTGCGTCCACGGCTGGGTCTTGTTGTTCAGCGCGGACATGAACACCTCACCGGCCTTGCGGATGCCGATGCCGGTGATCGCGGCGCCGTTGTCGCACCGGGTGCTCGCGGGCTTGCCCGAGGGGTTGGTGCCCTCGGCCACGAGGTAGAACCAGTGGTTCTGCGGGCCGGCCGCCGCGTGCACCTCGGTGTTCGGGATGGAGGTGCTGTAGCAGTTGGGGTGGCTCAGGGCCGACGGGTTGTACATGTTGCGGATCGGCCCGGACCCGGAGAGGTTGACCTCCTCGCCGACCAGGTAGTCCGGCGGGTCGTTCGGGTTGTTGGCGTACGCCTCGGTCAGCGCGCCGAAGATGTCGCCGGTGGACTCGTTCATGCCGCCGGTCTCGTTGCCGCTGCCGGAGCCGCCGCTGGTGAACTGGAAGATGCCGTGGCCGAACTCGTGGCCGACGACGTCCATCGACGTGAGCTGCTGGGAGTTGGCGGAGTTGTGGCCGAAGGAGCCGTACTGGCCGTTCCAGTAGGCGTTGACGTCGGCCAGGCCGACGCGGGCCGGGTAACCGCCGCCCTGGCCGTTGATGCCGTTGCGGCCGAGCCAGGCGCTCAGCATGTCCCATTCGCGCTGCGCGGCGTACAGGGCGTCGACGCAGGCGGTCTCCAGGTTCGTGCCCGAGCCGTTGCCCCAGGTGTCGGTGGTCTTCGTGTACGGCGAGCCGTTCTGGCCGCCGCACGCCACGCCGCTCCTGCGGGGGTCGCGCATCGTGTACGAGGGGCTGGTGTCGATGGTCACGGTGCCGACGTAGTAGCTGTTGCCGGTGCCGTCGCGCACCTCGTCCCACTCGTCGATGACCTTGCCGGTGAGGGCGTCCACGTAGACGTGGAGCTTGCTCTCGTGGCCGGTGGCGTTGGCGCCGGTGACCAGGACCTCCCAGGCCAGGCGCGGGGTCGTCGTGGTGGCGTGGACGGACAGCACGGGCGTGGCGACGGTCTCGACCCTGGCCACCTTGGCCCTGGCCGTCACCGCGGCCTGGGCGGCGGTCACCTTCGCCTTCGTGCCGATCCCGATCTTCGTGCGCTGTCCGGTGGTGACCGTGTCGACCACCGCGCCGGACGCGTCCGTGGTGACGACCACTTCGCCGCCGTACACGGGCAGGCCCGCGTGCTTACGGGCGTAGGTCAGGTACTGCAGACCGCGGACGCCTTCGACGGTCGACGTCAGCGTGAACGTGTCCTGCTCGGATGCCAGCAATGCCGCCGAGTCGGCCTGGATCGCGTTGTGTGCGGTGGCGATCGCGTTCCTGCGGTCGTCGGCGGTGGGAGGATCGGCCACCTGCGACGCTTGGGCTGTGGCGCTCGTGGCGCCCACCAGCGAGCTGGTGGTCAGGGCTAGCGCGAGCATTGCGGCAGCCCCCAACCTGAGTTTGGGGTTCACTCTCTGGCTCCTCAGGGGGGTGTGGAGTGGAAGAGCCCCGGCCGGCTGGGGATGAACACAGGGTGACACCGGGATGGCGCGACCCGGTACCCAACAAATTTCCTATAACACGGTGATATGGCCCCCTGAGCTGGGATTTCGTGCCGTTTCAGGCCGCAGAAAAGGTAAAGAAGCTTTCCAGTAAGGGGCTCAGCAGGCCGCCGTGAACGCCTCGAAGAGCGCCAGGCCGTCGCCCGCCTCCGGATGCCACTGGACCGCCACCGCGAACCCGTCGGAGCCGAGCTCCACCGCCTCGATCGTCCCGTCGCCGGCCGTGGCGGTGACCGTGAGCCCGGGGGCGAGATCGTCGATGGCCTGGTGGTGGTAGTGCGGGACCGTCACCGGGTCCGTGCCGAGCGCCTCGGCCAGGCGGCTGCCGGGGACGGGCGTGACCGGCAGGTGGCCGAATTCCCCGGGCGTCGGGGCGTGGCCGGTGTGCCCGGTCACGTCGGGCAGGTGCTGGTGCAGGGTGCCGCCGAGCAGCACGTTGAGCACCTGGAGGCCCCGGCAGATGCCCAGGAACGGCAGCCCCGCCTCCAGGGCCGCCGACAGGAGGGCGAACTCGGCCTCGTCCCGGAACTCCCGGACGTAGCCGGTGCGCTCGTGCGGGGCCCGGCCGTACCTGGCGGGGTCCACGTCGCCACCGCCGGCCAGGACGAGACCGTCGAGCCGGCCCACGACCTGGGCGGGGTCGCCGGCCGGCGGCAGCAGCACGGGCTGCCCGCCGGCCTGGACGACCTTCTCGACGTACATGTACGGCAGGAGCGCGACGGGCAGGTCCCACACGGTGAACCGGGCGGGCTCCACGTACGTCGTGATCCCGATGACCGGACGGGTCACAGCGGCGTCACGTACGCGCCGGAGATGCCGCCGTCCACCAGGAACTCGGCCCCCGTGATGAAGGAGGCGTCGTCGCTGGCCAGGAACGCCACGGCGGCGGCGATCTCCGACGCCTCGGCGAAGCGGCCCACGGGGACGTGCACCAGCCGCCGCTGGGCCCGCTCGGGGTCCTTGGCGAACAGCTCCTGCAGCAGCGGCGTGTTCACCGGCCCCGGGCACAGCGCGTTGACCCGGATGCCCTCGCGGGCGAACTGCACGCCCAGCTCGCGCGACATCGCCAGCACGCCGCCCTTGGAGGCCGTGTACGAGATCTGCGACGTGGCCGACCCCATCACCGCCACGAACGACGCGGTGTTGATGATCGAGCCCTTGCCCTGCCGCCGCATGTAAGGGATGGTGTGCTTGCAGCACAGGTAGACGCTGGTCAGGTTGACCTCCTGGACGCGGCGCCAGGCGTCGAGGCCGGTCTCCAGGATCGAGTCGTCGTCGGGCGGCGAGATGCCGGCGTTGTTGAAGGCGATGTCCACGCTGCCGTAGGTCTCGTGGGCCGTGGCGAACATCCGGACGACGTCGTCCTCGCTGGTCACGTCGGCCTTGACGAAGAGGCCGCCGACCTCGCCGGCCGCCTTGGCGCCCGCGTCCTCGTCGATGTCGACGCACACGACCTTCGCGCCCTCCTGCGCGAACCTGCGCGCCGTGGCCAGCCCGATGCCACTGCCCGCCCCGGTGATGACGGCCACCCGGTCCTGCAATCGCTGCACTGTGTTCACTCCCTGTCCGATTGGTCGTTCACCTTCCTCATTCGCTTCGCGAAGTGCTTCGTTCCTCAGCCCTTCATTCCGCTCACTGCGTCAGGTTCACTCCCTGTCCGATGGGTCGTTCACCTTCCTCATTCGCTTCGCGAAGTGCTTCGTTCCTCAGCCCTTCACTCCGCTCATTGCGTCAGGTTCACTCCCATGAGATGAAGACGTTCTTGGTCTCGGTGAAGGCCGTCAGGGCGTCCGGGCCGAGCTCGCGGCCGAGTCCGGACTGTTTGAAGCCGCCGAACGGGGTCCAGTAGCGCACGGAGGAGTGCGAGTTCACCGACAGGGCGCCCGACTCGACCGCGCGGGCCACCCGCAGCGCCCGCCCGACGTCGCGCGTCCAGATGGACCCGCTCAGCCCGTACGGGGTGTCGTTGGCGATGCGCACGGCCTCGGCCTCGTCGGCGAACGGCACCACCGACACGACCGGGCCGAAGATCTCCTCGGTGAAGGCGCGGTCGGTGACCTTCGAGGTCAGCACGGTCGGCGGGAACCAGTAGCCCTTGCCCTGCGGGCAGTCGCCCTGGAGGTAGGGCGTGCCCTCGACGAAGCCCCGGACCCGTTCCAGGTGCTCGGCGCTGATCAGCGGGCCCATCTCGGTGGACTCGTCGAGCGGGTCGCCGACCTTGACGCCGCGCACCGCCGCCGACAGGCGCTCCAGGAACTCGTCGTACACCTCGGCCTGGACGAGGATGCGCGAGCGGGCGCAGCAGTCCTGGCCGGAGTTGTCGAAGACCGCATAAGGAGCAGTTTTTGCCGCTTTTTCGAGATCCGAGTCAGCAAAGACGATATTTGCGGACTTGCCGCCCAGTTCCAGCGTCACCCGCTTGACCTGCGCCGCCGCCTTCGCGGCGATCTCCTTGCCCACCTCGGTCGACCCGGTGAACACGATCTTGGCCACGCCGGGATGCTCGACCAGCCGCGCCCCGGCGACCTCTCCCTCGCCGGGCAGCACCTGGAGCACCCCCTCGGGCAGGCCCGCCGCCAGGGCCAGCTCGGCCAGCCTCAGCGCCGTGAGCGGGGTCCACTCCGCCGGCTTGACGATCACGGTGTTGCCCGCCGCCAGCGCCGGGGCGACGCCCCACGACATGATCAGCATCGGGAAGTTCCACGGCACGATCACGCCCACCACGCCCAGCGGCTCCTGGAAGGTGATGTCCACGCCGCCGGGCACCGGGATCTGCTTGCCGTGGTTGCGCTCGGGGGCGGCGGCGTAGAAGTGCAGCACGTCGCGGACGGCCCCGGCCGCCCAGCGAGCGTTGCCGATCGGGTGCCCGGCGTTGTCCAGCTCCAGCCGGGCCAGCTCCTCGCCGTGGGCGTCCACCAGGTCGGCGAAGCGGCGCAGCAGCCGCGCCCGGTCGCCCGGCGCCACCTCCCGCCAGCTCCGGTACGCCTTCGCGGCCCGCTCCACCGCCCGGTCGACCTCGGCCGCGTCGGCCATCTCGACCTCGGCGACGACTTCTTCCGTCGCCGGATTAACGATCCTCATGCCTGCCGTCACATTCGCTCGAAACCACGGAACAGCTCCCAGTCCGTCACCGCCGCGTCGAAGGCGGCCAACTCCACGCGCGCGTTGTTCGCGTAGTGCTCGACCACGTCGTCGCCGAACGACTCCCTGGCCAGCTTCGACCCCTCGAACAGCGCGAGCGCGTCCCGCAGCGTGTGCGGCACGGTCTCGGTGCCGGAGTCGTAGGCGTTGCCCTCGAAGGCGTCCTCCAGCGTGAGCTCCCGGTCGATGCCGTCCAGCCCGGCCGCGATCAGCGCCGCCACCGCCAGGTACGGGTTGACGTCCCCGCCCGGCACCCGGTTCTCCACCCGCAGCGACGGGCCGTGGCCCACCAGCCGCAGGGAGCAGGTGCGGTTGTCGACGCCCCACTTGACGGCGGTCGGCGCGAAGCTGCCCGGCACGTAACGCTTGTAGGAGTTGACGTTGGGCGCGTACAGCAGGGTGAGTTCGCGCAGGTGGGCGAGCTGCCCGGCGATGAACCGCGCGCCGAGCGGCGAGAGCCCGTACGGCCCCTCGCCCGCCATCGCGGGGTCGCCGTCGGGGCCGCGCAGCGAGATGTGGATGTGGCAGGAGTTGCCCTCGCGCTGGTTCGGCTTGGCCATGAAGGTGATCGAACGGCCCTCCTGGGCGGCGATCTCCTTGGCGCCGTTCTTGTAGATCGAGTGGTTGTCGCAGGTGCGCAGCGCCTCGTCGAATCGGAAGGCGATCTCGTGCTGGCCGAGGTTGCACTCGCCCTTGGCCGACTCGACGTACATGCCGGCGCCCTCCATGTCGCGCCTGATGCGCCGGAGCAGCGGCTCGACGCGGGCGGTGCCGAGGAGGGAGTAGTCGACGTTGTAGAGGTTGGCGGGGGTCAGGTCGCGGTAGGCGCGCCGCCAGGCCTCCTCGTAGCTGTCGTCGTAGACGACGAACTCCAGCTCGGTGCCCACGTACGCGGCCAGCCCCCGGTCGGCCAGGCGGGCGAGCTGGCGGCGCAGGATCTGGCGCGGCGAGGCGGTGACCTCGCCGCCCTCCTCCCAGGCCAGGTCGGCCATGACCAGGGCGGTGCCGTCCTGCCAGGGGACCCGGCGCAGGGTGGACAGGTCGGGTTTCATCGCGAAGTCGCCGTAGCCCCGGTCCCAGGAGGACATGTCGTAGCCCGAGACGGTGTTCATGTCCACGTCGACCGCGAGCAGGTAGTTGCATCCCTCGGAGCCGTGGTGCAGCACCTCGTCCAGGAAGTAGCGGGCGGAGAGCCGTTTGCCCTGCAACCTGCCCTGCATGTCGGCGATGGCGAGCAGCACCGTGTCGATCCGCCCGATCGCGGCCTCGCCCCGCAGTTCCTCGACGGACAGGAATCCGTTGCCCGCTGGTTCGCTCACCCTAGGTCGCTCCGATCTCGTCTGAAGCGCTTTCCCGTTGATTGGGCTAGTCTCAGACCATTGATGTGCATGCCGGGATCGCTTGTCAAGACCTGAGGACACCTTGGACGATTCGGCGCGTTTGATGACAGTGCTCCGCCCGGTGAGGGCGGGAAACGCCTTCGAGGAGACCGTGGAACGGCTGCTCCAGGCGATCAAACTGGGCGTGGTGGCGTACGGCGACAAGCTGCCGCCCGAGCGCGAGCTCGCCGTGCGGCTGGGCATCAGCAGGGTCACCCTGCGCGAGGCCATCCGCGCCCTGCAGGACGCGGGCTACCTCGACGTGCGGCGCGGCCGGTACGGCGGCGCGTTCGTCACCTACGTCCCGCCCCGGCCCGACGCGGGAGACCTGCGGCAGGCGGTGGCCGACATGGGCATGGCCGAACTGTCCGACGCGCTCACCTTCCGGCTGGCGGTCGAGTGCGGGGCGGCGCAGGTGCTGGCCACCTCCGAGCTCACCCCCGGCAAGCGGGAGGTGCTGCTGCGCCGGCTGACCGAGCTCAACGAGGCGCCGCTGGAGGACTACCGGCGCCTCGACACGGCCTTCCACCTGTCGATCGCCGAGCTGACCGGCTCGACGCTGCTCGCCACCACGTGCGCCGACGCCCGCTCCCGGGTGAGCGACCTGCTGAACATGATCCCGATGCTCCAGGTGAACATCGAGCACGCGGCCGTCCAGCACCGGGCCATCGTGGACGCCGTCCTGGCCGGCGACCCGGACGCGGCCCGCCGGGCGATGGCCGAGCACCTGGAGGGCACGGCCGCACTCCTGCGCGCCTTCCTGTCCTGAGCGTGGGCCGGGGCCGTCAGGCGGCGGCGTCCGGGGCGCGGACCTGGAAGGCGTGGCGGGTGCCGTCGGGCCAGGTCAGCGTGATCTCGTCAGCCGCCACCGCCGCCGACGGCACCGTCAGCGTGATCTCGTCAGCCGCCACCGCCGCCGACGGCACCGTCAGCGTGATGTCGTCGGCCGTCGCCGACGGCGCACCGGCCGGGGCACCGCCCAGGACGGCCGCGCTGACCGCCCAGCCGTCCGCCGCCACCCCTTCCAGCACGGGCACGGCCGCCGGAGCCCCGAAGGCGCTGCCCTCGGGGTCGTCGGCGACGTAGGCCCGGCTGTAGCCGCAGACCGCGACCAGCTCGGAGACCAGCCCGTCGCCGTCCCGGACGCGGGCGCCGGGCCCGTCGGCCGGGTCCGCGACGAGCGCCCAGCCGGTCTGCCGGACCGGCGAGCCCGGGGCGACCCGATGGACGCGCACCTCGACCGCCCCCCTGATCACGCTCAGGCTCTCCACGCCGTCGCCCGCCGACGCGGCCCACGCCAGGTCGCCCGCCGAGCCCGCGCCCCGGGGCGTGATCGTGCCGCGCCCGGTGACCGTGCCGTCCGGGCGGACCAGGCCGAAGTGGTTGTCGGGGACGCGGACGGTCGGGGCGGTGCGGGTGGAGTAGGCGTAGCGGTCGTACAGGGGGTCGCCGGGGTGGTGCTGGCTGCCGTGGTTGAGCAGGCGGGCGACGTCACCGGTGTTCTGGACGACCAGGCCGGGGCCGGGCAGCGCGGCCAGGCCGGTGGGGCCGGGCTCCTCGGGGGACGTCCAGACCGGGTGGTCGGCCGGCAGCAGCAGCCCGAGGAACGCCTTCGAGGCCCAGTACGGGGACGCCGAACCGGAGTAGGACTGCAACGAGGGCTCGTGGGGGCCGTGCCAGCCGAGCGTGAGCAGCCCCTCGGCGGACAGCGCGCCCGCGTCGAGGAAGCGGCGCAGGACGCCCGAGGCGATTCGGCGGGTCTGGCCGGGGGACAACGGCGTGGCGTCCAGCAGCGCCCCCGCGAAGAGCGAGGTGGCCGAGGCGAAGCGGTAGGTGAGCGAGCGTCCCTGGTGGAGCATGCCGCCGTCCTGGTCGAAGGTGAGCGCGTAGCTCTCCAGGAAGCGGCGCAGGCGGGGGCCGGGGGAGCCGTGGCCCGACAGGTGGCCGGACAGGTGGGCCAGCAGGGCCGGGTAGAGGTGCATGGCCCAGCCGTTGTAGTGGTCGAAGGAGCGGTTGTCGCCGTCGGCGTACCAGCCGTCGCCGGCGTACCAGGGCTCGATGCGGGCCAGGCCGCGCTCGACCGCCGCGTCGGCCTCCTCCGCGTGCAGGCCGGCGGCCGACAGGAAGCCGCCCACCATGGCGGGGAACAGCCACCAGTTGTTGTCCACCGGCTCGTGACGCAGGGCCTCGGCGAGGTAGGCGGCGACGCGTTCGCGGGTGGCGGGGGCCAGCCGGTCCCACAGGCGCTCGCGGGTCAGCCAGAGGGACAGGGCGATCGAGGCGGCCTCGACCATGGGCTGGGTGCGGTCCTCGACGGGCTGCCAGACGCCGGGGCCGGACTCCAGGCCGCGCGCGTAGGGGGCGAGCAGTTCCTCGGGGCCGCCGCCGGCCACGCGGAAGGCGGCGAGCAGGAAGGTGCGCGCGTACCCCTCCAGGCCGTCGCAGCGTGACCAGCTCTCGCGCCCCGGCAGGTTGATCACGGCGCCGTCCGCGGAGCGGTACGGTTCCACCGCGGCCAGCAGTCCGTCGGCCACCGCCTCCCAGTGGGCGCGGGTCCAGCCGGTGTACGGGCTGAGCGTTCGATCCTCCGGCGGAAGCGGGAACATGCGGCACTCCAAAGGGACGTCCGGTCTCCGGCGGGACCTTAGCATCCTGATCGAACGAAAGCATCCGTTCAAAAACGAAAGCACTTCCCGGTAGGATCGTAGGGTCGAGTCAGAAGGAGTCGCGGTGTTCGCCGAACAACGTCATGAACTGATCCTGCGCGAGGTGCGCGAGCGCGGTTCCGTACGCCTGGCCGAGCTGGTCGACCGGCTCAACGTCTCGATGGTCACCCTGCGCAGGGACGTCGAGCACCTGGCCGGGCAGGGCCTGGTCAACCGCGTGCACGGCGGCATCACCCGGCCCGAGTCCGTGCCCGCGCCGGCCCGGGAGCGCTCGCTGACCCTCGGCATGCTGGTGCCCTCGGCCACCTACTACTACCCGGCGGTCATCAAGGGCGCCCGCGAGCAGGCCGAACGTCTGGGCGCCCGGCTCGTCCTGGGCGTCTCGCGCTATGACGACGACGAGGACCGCACCCAGGTCAGGCAGCTCGTGGACGGCGGCATCGAGGGCCTCCTGCTGACCCCGAGCAGGCAGCCGGACGGCTCGCACGAGCACTGGCTGGCCGAGCTGGGCGTGCCGGCCGTGCTCGTCGAACGGCGGGCCGAGCTGGGCGGACCCGCCTCCCTGCTGGACGCGGCGGCCTCCCATCACGCCCATGGGGCCTTCCTCGGCGCGCGGCACCTGGCCGGGCTCGGGCACCGGCGGCTGGCCATGGTGTCGCGCGACAGCCCGACGGCCCCACGGGTGCGGCACGGCTTCCTCGCCGCCGTCCGAGACCTGGGACTGGACGAGCCCGTCCATCTCGACGTCGCGCAGGAGGGGCCCTCGCGCGAGCAGGTGGCCGACGTGGTCGCGGCGATCAGGGGCGGGGTCACCGCGATGCTCGTGCACAACGACGAGGACGCGTTGCTGCTGGTCCAGCACCTGCGGGCGGCCGGGGTGCGCATTCCCGAAGAGGTGTCGCTGGTCGCCTACGATGACGAGGTGGCGGCGCTCAGCGACCCCCCGCTCACGGCCGTCGCGCCCCCCAAGGCTGCGGTCGGCCGCTGTGCCGTCGACCTGCTGGTGAGCCGGATCCAGGAGGGCCCGCGGCGCCCTGCCCAGCACGTGGCGCTGCTGCCCGAGCTGAGGGTCCGGGAGTCCACGGTCACGCCGCGCCCATAAGTTACGCATCCATTTCGTTATTGATCGATTTGTGGCCTCTCTCTAGACAACCGATCGAGCCTGAGCGAATGATGCCTTATCGATCGAAAGCGATGAGGAGCCATCGATGGGACGCAAGAGCGCCGGCATTGCCGGACTGCTGGCCGGTATGAGCCTGCTCGCCGCCGCGTGCGGCAGCACGGAGCCGGCGCAGCCCGCGGGTGAGGCGGGCAAGCCCGTCCAGGTGACGTTCTGGGGCTGGGCGAAGGGCACCCAGCAGGTCGTGGACGCCTTCAACAAGTCGCACCAGGACGTGCAGATCACGTACGAGGAGATCCCCTCGGGCAACGCGGGCGGCTACGCCAAGTTCTCCAACGCCGTCAAGGCAGGCAACGCCCCCGACGTCATGTCCGTGGAGTACCCGCAGCTCCCCGACTTCGTGAACCAGGGCGCCCTCCAGGACATCTCGGCCGACGTGGCCGACGTCAAGTCCAAGTACCCGGCCGAGGTCTTCAGCCTGGTCGAGCTGGGCGGCAAGGCGTGGGCGCTGCCCATGGACGCCGCCCCGCAGGTGTTCTTCTACCGCAAGGACCTGTTCGAGAAGAACAAGATCGAGGTCCCCAAGACCTGGGACGACTTCCGCGCCGCCGCCGAGAAGGTCAAGAAGGCCGACGAGAAGTCGCGCATCGCGACCTTCTTCCCCGACGACCCGAGCGTGCTGGCCGCGCTGTCGTGGCAGGCGGGCGGCAAGTGGTTCGGCACCGAGGGCGACGCCTGGAAGGTGACGATCAACGACGAGCCCAGCAAGAAGGTCGCCGACTACTGGCAGGGCCTGGTCAAGGACGACCTGCTGAAGGTCCAGCCGTCCTTCAGCCAGGAGTGGAACGCCGCCTTCGAGGACGACACCCTCTGGGGCTACGTCGGGGCCAACTGGGGCGCGGGCGTCATGAAGGGCAACCACGCCGGCCAGTCCGGCAAGTGGGCCATCGCGCCGATCCCGAACTGGGGCACCCCGGCCAGCGGCATGCTCGGCGGCACCACGTTCGGCGTCAGCAAGGGGTCGAAGAACGCCAAGGCGGCCGTCGAGGTCGTCAAGTGGCTGACCGGCTCGGAGGAGGCGTGGACCGCCCGCCTGTCCTCGGGCACCTCCAGCGGCTTCCCGGCCATCGCCGACCTCGTGCCGGTCGCGGCCAAGAGCTTCGACGCCTCCTTCTACGGCGGCCAGGACATCTACGCGCTGTTCTCGGAGTCGTACAAGACGGTCCAGCCCGGCTGGACGTGGGGCCCGAGCATGGTGCAGACGCTGACCACCTTCAAGGACGCGCTCGGCAAGGTCGGCAGCGGCGAGACCACCATCCCCGGCGTGCTGGACACCGCGCAGACCGCCACCGTCGGCGAGATCAAGAGCCGCGGCCTCAACGTCGCCCAGCAGTAGCACGACGCGCGCGGCGGAGCGCCGGCTCCGCCGCGACCCACCGAAAGGCAGCTTGTGACTCCTCCAGCAGGAAGCGGTCGCGGCGGTGAGGGGTGGCGGCGGCGGGGGGCGATCCTGCTGTTCGTCGGGCCGTTCTTCGCGCTGTTCGCGGCCGTCATCGTGGCCCCGCTGGCCTACGCGGTCTATCTCAGCCTGTTCAGCGAGAAGTCGTCGGGGCTGGGCTTCGGCGGCGCGGAGACCGTGTTCGTCGGGCTCGGCAACTACCTGGACACGCTCAGGGACTCCGCGTTCACCGACGGCTTCCTGGTCATCCTCGGCTACTGCGTGCTGTACATCCCGCTGATGATCGGCGGCGCGCTCGCGCTGGCGCTGCTGCTCGACTCCGGGCTGGCCAGGCTGGGCAAGTTCTTCCAGCTCGCGCTGTTCATGCCGCACATCGTGCCCGGCGTGATCGCCGGGCTGATCTGGCTCTACCTGTACCTGCCCGGCATCAGCCCCATCGTGGACCTGCTCGGCGACGTCGACTTCCTCGGCGGCGACCACGTGCTCGGCTCGGTGGTCAACATCGCGCTGTGGGAGTGGGTGGGCTACAACATGATCATCTACTTCGCGGCGCTCCAGGCCATCCCGGCCGAGGTGGTCGAGGCGGCCAGGATGGACGGCGCGGGCCCGCTGCGCGTCGCGCTCCAGGTCAAGGTGCCACTGATCCGCGGCGCCGTGGTCACCACCGTGCTGTTCACGATCATCGGCTCGCTGCAGCTGTTCACCGAGCCGATGGTGCTCGACAACGTCAGCGACGGCGTGGTCAGCACCTGGACGCCCAACATGTACGCCTACAACGAGGCGTTCGGCAACAACGACTACGGCCAGGCCGGCGCGGCCTCCATCCTGCTCGCGCTGCTCGCCGCCGTGCTGTCCTACGCCGTCACGAAGTGGGGGAACCGCCGGTGAAGTGGATGTCCCGCGCCACGGTCAACGTGCTGCTGATCATCTCCGCCCTCTACACGCTGCTGCCGCTGACGTGGCTGCTGTTCGCCTCCACCAAGTCGCTGTCCGACCTGTACTCGACGCCCGGCTTCTCCTTCGCCGGCTTCAACCTGTTCGAGAACATCAGGGCGGTCGCACGGGAGGGCGACGGCGTCTTCTTCCGCTGGTACCTCAACAGCGTCCTGTACGCCGGTCTCGGCGCGGCGGTCAGCTCGTTCGTCACCGTGATGTGCGGCTACGCCTTCGACAAGTACTCCTGGTTCGCCAAGGAGAAGATGTTCGGGCTGGTGCTGCTCGGCGTGCTGGTGCCGACCACCGCCACCGCCGTGCCGCTGTACCTGCTGGCCTCCAAGGTCGGGGTGGTGAACACGTTCTGGTCGGTGTTCGTGCCGGTGCTGGTCCATCCGTTCGGCGTCTACCTGGCGCGGGTGCTGTCGTCCGGGTACGTGCCCGGCGAGGTGCTGGAGGCGGCCAGGTCCGACGGGGCCGGCGAGCTGCGCACGTTCGCGTCCGTGGCGCTGCCCATGCTGCTGCCGGCGTACGTGACGATCTTCCTGTTCCAGTTCACCGCCATCTGGAACAACTTCTTCCTGCCCCTGGTCATGCTGAGCGACCAGCGGCTCTACCCGCTCAGCCTCGGCCTGTACGGCTGGGAGAAGCAGGGCCACGCCTTCCCCGAGTTCCACAGCCTCGTGATCACCGGGTCCCTGCTGTCCGTGGTGCCCCTGCTGCTGGTGTTCGTGTCCCTGCAGCGTTTCTGGAAGGCCGGGATGACGGCGGGCAGCGTCAAGTGAACGAGCTCTCGGGGGAGAACATGAACAAGCCGGTGACCGTCGTCGCCATGGCCGCGGAGGTCGCCGGGCGCATGCTCACCGGCGAGGTGCGGGCCCGCCTCGACCGGCTGGCCGACGTCCGGGCCGAGGTCGCCGCGTTCGACGACGCCGACCTGTCGCGGACCGAGGTGCTGTTCACCTCGTGGGGCTGCCCGCCGGTGACCGCCGAAGTGCTCGCCCGCGCGCCGCGGCTGCGCGCGATCGTGCACGCGGCGGGCTCGGTCAAGCACCACGTCACCGACGCCTGCTGGGAGCGCGGCATCACGGTCTCCTCGGCCGCCGTGGCCAACGCCGAGCCGGTGGCCGAGTTCACGCTCGCGTCGATCCTGTTCGCGAACAAGCGGGTGGTCGACATCGCCCGCGCCTACCGCGCCCGGCGGGCCAACGACGACTGGGACGCCCGCTTCCCCGGCTTCGGCAACTACCGGCGGGTCGTCGGGGTCGTGGGGGCGTCCAGGATCGGGCGGCGGGTGATCGAGTTGCTGCGGCCGTTCGACTTCGAGGTGCTGGTCAGCGATCCGTACCTGGGGGAGGACCTGGGGGCGCGCAGGGTCGAGCTGGACGAGCTGGTCGCCCGCTCCGACGTGGTCAGCCTGCACGCGCCCGACCTGCCGGAGACCCGCCACCTGATCGACGCGCGCCGGCTGGCCGCCATGCGCGACGGCGCCACGCTGATCAACACCGCGCGGGCCGCCCTGGTCGACCAGGACGCGCTCGTCGCCGAGCTGGTGACCGGCCGGCTGTACGCGGTGCTCGACCACACCGAGCCGGAGTTCCTGCCCGCCGGGTCCCCCCTGTACGACCTGCCGAACGTGCTCGTCACGCCGCACATCGCCGGCTCGCTGGGCGGCGAGCTGGCCAGGATGGCCGACCTCGCGCTCGACGAGCTGGCCCGCCACGCCCGCGGGCTGCCGTTCGAGCACGGCGTCGAGCCGGCCACGCTCTCCCGTTCCGCCTGAACCCTCTGCTTTCCCGTTCCGCCTGAACACCCCCGGAGAGGAAACATGCGTCTTCAGTTAGTCGCGGCCCTGGTCGTGGCGGCCGGACTGGTCGCCACCCCCGCGGAAGCGGCCGCCGCCAGGAACTTCTTCGTCGACTGCCAGGCGCCGGACGGCGGCTCGGGGCGTCATGCCGCCGGGCCGCTGAACAGCCTGGACGCCGTCAACGCCATCACCTTCCGCGAGAAGGACACGATCAAGTTCAGGGCCGGGACCGTCTGCGCGGGCCGGCTCGAACCCGTCGGCTCCGGCACGGCCGCGCACCCCGTCGTCTTCACCTCCTACGGCGATGGCCCCAAGCCGATCATCCAGGGTGACGGCGGCGAGTGGGCCGTCCACCTGGTGGACAACAGCTACGTGACGCTGGAGAAGCTGCACATCACCAACCCGGCGGCCACCACGGCCAAGCGGACCGGCGTGCAGTACAACTCGACCACCCCCGAGCCGAAGGCCGGGCTGGTCCTGCGGGACCTGGAGGTCTCCGACGTCGCGGGCTGGGGCAACAAGACCGGGACGAACGGCTCCTGGTTCTCCTACTCGGCCGGCATCAGCATCCAGGCGCTGCCCGAAGGGCGGGTCGGCTACCTGGACGGCATCACGATCACCGGCAACTACGTGCACGACACGGGCGGCGGCGGCATCAAGATCAGTCGCAAGGGCACCGACTACCACCGGAACGTGCTCATCGCCCGCAACACCATCCGCGCGGTGGGCGGCGACGGCATCGTGGTGCACGCCTCGGACCGGCCGCTGGTGGAGCACAACCTGTTCGACGAGGGCGGCGCCGGGAAATACCCGTACGTAGACGGAAATTTCGCGGGAATGTGGCCGATCAACTCGGTTGACCCGGTATTTCAGTACAACGAGGTGACCCGCCAGCGGCCCACCATCTTCGACTCCACGGCCTGGGACTGCGACGGCGGCATCAAGGGCTCGTGCGTCTACCAGTACAACTACTCGCACGACAACGCCGGCGGCTTCTACCTGGGCTGCCAGAGCTGCACCGAGTTCCCGAACTACAAGGCCACGGCCATCCTGCGGTTCAACATCGCCCAGGACGACTGCCGCATCGCGGGCAACGCCTCCGGCGACAACACCAGCCCGCTGTGGTTGTACAACAACACGTTCTTCTGCCCGTCGCAGAAGCTCGACGTGGCCGTGCCCACCGGGAACTCGAAGATCGTCAACAACATCTTCTACGCGCCGTCCGGCACGCTGCCCTCGGCCCCCGGCATCGGCTACGACTCCAACGTCTACCACGGCGGCGTGGCCGTACCGGCGGCGGACGCCCGCGCGGTCACGGCCGACCCCGGGCTCGCCGCCCCCGGCACCGCCGACGGCGCCACCGACGTGGACGGCTACAAGCTGCTCGAAGGCTCGCCCGCACTCGCCTCCGGCGCGGTCGTGGACGGCCTCGGCGACCGCGACTACTTCGGCAACCAGGTCGCCGGAACCGTCTCGCGCGGGGCCTACAACGGGCCCGCCGCCGCGCCGGTCGTGTTCGGGTCGGTCGAGGAGGCGTACAACAACGTCGCGGTCAGCTCCGACCTCAACCCCAACGTCGGCGGCTTCTCCACCAGCGGCCGCAGCTACTCCGGCCAGGGGCTGGAGAAGGCGGGCCTGACACCGGGCGGGACCGTGAACGTGCTCGGCGCCGACTTCGTCTGGCATCGCCGCCCGTACGGCATGACGGACAACGTCAAGGCCGCCGGGCAGACGGTCGCGCTGTCCGGGCAGGGCGCCAGGCTGGTCCTGCTCGGGGCCGGTGGGCTGAAGGCGCGCGAGGGCGTGTTCAAGGTCGCCTACACCGACGGGACGGTCGAGGAGAAGACCGTGCGGTTCGGCGACCAATGGGACGCGACCGCGCCCGCCGGAGGCGTGCTCGTGGCCCGCGCCGACTACCACAACATGACGCAGACCAGCTACAAGAACCCGGCCACCGGGCAGACGCGCGAGTCGGGCGTGTCGGTGTTCGGCTACGCGGTGCCGCTCGACGCGTCCAGGACGGTCGCCACGGTGACCTTCCCGGCCGGCAGCCCGCTGGCGAACGCCGGGTTCCACGTCTTCGACATGAAGATCGCGAGCTGACGCCATGACGAGCACCCCGGTCACCGCCCGCCCGCGACGGGCGTCCGATGCGCGCCCAAGGTTCCCGGCGCGGCGGGTCCTGTGGGCGGCTCTCGCCCTGGCCGGGGTGCTCGTCGGCATGCTCGTCGTCGGCGTCGCGAGGTCCGGGGAGGAGGCCGGGGGCGGCGTTCCCGCGCGGGCGGCGTCCGCGGACGTGGCCGAGGTGCTCGGGATGCGTCCCGGGGACACGGTCGTCACGTTCGAGGGGGAGCCGGTGAGCGGGGCCGAGGTGCTGAGGGCGGCCGAGACCGTCCGCGCCGAGGTGATCTCCGAGTTCGCCGCCCAGGGGCTCGGTCCGGGCTTCTGGGACCGCCCCCGCGACGGCGTCACCCCGGCGCGGCGGCTCAGGGACAGGGCGGTGCGGGCCGCCGTACTGGACAAGGCGCGGCGGATCTGGGCCCGCGAGGCGGGCCCATGTGCCCGAAGATGGCGTTCGCGGCCTTGGCGATCACCCAGAGCTCGAAGGCCCCCCAGCCGAGCATCTGCACGATGTTC